>JANONW010000324.1:0-37203 GCA_031421065.1 Prolixibacteraceae bacterium | reverse complement strand
CAACAATTATAAGAGATTGATAATGAATCGAAAACAATTGTAGCACCAGTGGTGCGACAATTACAGGAAACACAGTTCAATTTAAGTGATCTTAGTGAAATTCGAAATAGTGTACTGTCTCAAATAAGCTGGTCGCATCATTTAATTGTAGTGGGGCGCTGCAAAACTCCTGAAGAAAGAGAATTCTATATCCGGCTTTGCATCAAGGAACATTACAGCAAAAGGGAATTAGACCGTCAAATCAGCAGTTCGGCATTTGAGAGGGTAATGATAGGCAATGCCAAATTGCCCGAAAGCATAAAGCAATTGCCGCAAGATATGACCAACGCACTGAAAGATAGCTATGTATTTGAATTTTTGAATCTGCCTGAACCTTATATTGAAAATGATCTTCGAAAAGCATTGCTGCACGAATTAAAGCAATTTATGCTCGAATTAGGTCCCGACTACCTGTTTGTTGGCGAAGAGTTTCCGATTAAAGTAGGTAATCGCGATTTTCGAATCGATCTTCTGTTTTTTCATCGGTCGTTACAATGCCTGATTGCCTTTGAACTAAAAACGGATCGCTTTGAACCAGAATATTTGGGCAAAACAAATTTTTACCTCGAAGCCCTCGACCGCGATGTGCGAAAACCCAATGAAAATCCGAGTATTGGCATTTTGCTTTGTAAAGACAGGGACGAAGAGGTGGTAGAATACGCACTGAGCCGAAGCCTGAGCCCCACAATGGTTGCCCAGTATCTGACAGAAATGCCTGAAAAAAAATTATTACAGCAAAAGCTGCATGAACTGTTTCAAAAAGAGAATTAAAATAAACATCATGGCAAAAAAAGGATTAGACACTACGTTTTTGCACTACGGTATCCGCAAAGAGGACATCAGCCTGATTGAAACACTTTGCACCGAGCATAAATTGGAATTCGATTGGGTGAAAGAAGATTTGCTCAAAGAATTCCACGAACGAAAAATCCGTAATCAGGAAATTGATGAACGGTCAATCGAAAAAGTTATCGAAAAGGCACTTCTTAAAATAAAGTAGGTCATGCTAATCAAACGAATTAAAGCCAGAAATTTTAAAACATATCTCAATCTCGATTTGGATATTTCTGTTGATCAGGACAGTCCGATTATTTTGATTGGCGGTGTAAATGGTGGAGGAAAAACAACCCTGTTCGAATCCATTTATGGTGCGTTATATGGTTTACAAATACATACTCCACGACATTTCAAGGAGTTGCTAAACGCCGGGGCATTGGGCAAGGAAGATGAAAAAATTGAATTGGAACTTCATTTTTCGGGTAAGGTATTGAACGAAGAGCAACAGTATGTGCTAACCCGTACCTATATGCTTAATCCATCAGGCAATCCGGTTGAAAGTGTACGGTTAAATATGAATGGGACTATTTTCCTGTACGGAACGGCAACTCCTCCGGCTCAACGTGCAGAACAGGAAGCTCAGGTCAATAAAATTATCAAAGCCAATTTACCACAGGAATTGAGCCGGTATTTTTTGTTCGATGCCATGGAAGCCGGAAACTTGTTGAAGGAAGATCAGTTGAACCGGGTGATCAAGGAAAACATTGAGAATGTAATGGGATTCAATAAGTACATGCAACTGGCCAAATCTTCGGAATCATTGTACCAGGCTTATACCGCCCAACGGTTACAGGTCGAAAATGAGAAGAAAGAGTACCTTGCCTTACTCGAAGAAAAGAAGAAAAAAGAAGGCGAATTATTGGCTTTAGAAATACAACTTCAGGATGCCTTACAATACTCCGTTTCAGGTAGAGAATTATACGACAATCTTAAAAATGGTCTGAATCAGGAATCAACGATAAAAAGTAAGATTGAGCAGACTAAAATTCAGATTGAAGCCATCCAAAAGAAAGAAGAATTATTCAGGAGCGACCTCGATAGTTTTGTAAAAGACATTGAAATCAATGTTTGCCTTCCGAAATTAATTGAAACCATTAAGTCTGAAATTGAGTTAATCCTGAAAATTAAAATCGAAAAACAACAACAAAACAGCTCCAATGTAAATCCTGATCAGATTGAAGTTATTAGCAGAACAGTATTACAATATCTGACGCAAAACAAGCTACTGCTAAAAGATATTTCATTAACTGATTTGGTTGATTATGTCATTGCTTCAAACGACAACCCGAATTTACCCGACGAATACGATTTTTTAGATTTTTCGGAGGTTAAAGCGTTGGAGGACTTATTAAATCAGAAAACTACAAACACTTTTCCGGTACTTAATCAACAACAAATTGAGCTGGACTTGTCGTTAAGCCAGATACCTGTATTTGCTATGGTTGATACAAATTCAAATCCCGATGATGTTGATTTTGTTATCCCTGCAAACGATGATGCTTCACAATCAATTAAACTGATTGTAGGAATTATGACAGAAGCTATTCGTGAAGGATTGAGCGAGCGTAAGTATGAAAAAGATACAGTTGAATCTGACGAGGAAGAAGAAGCTCCAAGAAAACCAAGGAGAAAATTGAGAACTAAGGTAGCTGAATCAGATGATACTGAAGCTGGCTCAGACAACGATTAAGTAAAATAAACCATAAAAAATTTTTAGTATGTCGTTTACAACTGCCGATGTAGTTAAGTTACGCAAAGTAACAGGCGCAGGGATGATGGATTGCAAAGGTGCCCTGGCAGATGCCGATGGTAATTTCGAAAGAGCTATAGAAATTATCCGCGAAAAAGGAAAATTAGTAGCCAACAAACGTGCTGACAGAGATGCCGCAGAAGGTGCGGTTCTTGCCAGAGTTTCGAAAGATCAGAAATTTGGTGCGCTGGTTGTTTTAAATTGCGAAACCGACTTTGTGGCAAAAAATGAAAATTTTGTTGCTTTTGCCGATAGCATTTTAAATGCAGCTTTGGAAAATAATGCCGACAGTTTGGAAACCCTGAAAAGCATTAATTTGAACGGAAGAACAATTGAAGCACAGGTTACTGAACAAACAGGTATTATTGGCGAAAAAATTGAGCTTTCATACTACAGTAAAATCAATGCCGAAACCGTAATTGGTTATATCCATCCGGGTAACAAACTGGCTACTTTGGTTGGTTTTAACAAAGCTGGCGTTGAAGTTAATGTTGCAAAAGACGTTGCAATGCAGGTTGCTGCTATGGCACCTGTAGCGGTTGACAAAGATTCTGTTTCGCAGGCAGTTGTTGAAAAAGAACTTGCCATTGCAAAAGAAAAATTCCGTTTGGAAGGTAAACCTGAGGCAATGCTCGATAGAATCGCGCAAGGTGCTTTGAATAAATTTTTCCAGGAATCAACACTTTTGAACCAGGTTTATGTGAAAGATGGTAAAATCAGCATCAAAGAATTCCTGACTCAAAATGATAAAGGACTTACAGTTACTGCATTCGACCGATATTCGCTGAATGTATAATTGAAAAGATTATAATATAAAAAAAAGCTACTCGTTAATTCGGGTAGCTTTTTTTTTGCCTTTATTTTTGTTTATTGTCATGCTCTCACTATATGTTGCTGCAAACTGTGAGAGTATGACTATAATACCGATTTGAAATCTGTAATAATCGAATCTTCGCTCACTCGATTCGACTAAAAAGACATGCCTATCGGCAGGCAGGTTTATCCATCGGCATTATCCCCAAAAGATTTTAGACTAAAACATAAATCAAATTAGCATAAAATGAAAAGGCTGGTTCGTAAATATTGATTAATCAGCATTGAAGTATCATTGCAACTTGCTGAATTTCTTTACGATACTTCCACCATTACTGCGATTTAGCTTTACAATATAAATACCGGGCAAGAGGTGTTGGATATCAATTGAAATATGATTTAAATTGATATCATTTCCACTTATCATTTTCCTTCCACTTAAATCAAATATCTCAACCGATTTAATTTCAAATTGCCCACTTTCAACTGTAATTTTTGAACGGGCGGGATTGGGATAAATTTTCACCTGGTTTTCCAGCGGATTGTTGTTAATCCCAACTGTCAGGTCTGAGGAAAATGTCCAGTTGGCAGCCAGACTGTTGTCAGAATTTATATCCCTCAATTGCAAAAAATAGCCGTTGCCGTCTGCTTCAACCGGCCACGGCGAAACATCCATATACCGCACAGAATCTACCACATTACCAAAAGCATCGGCAAGAACTATCTTTTCTGATTTGTTTGAAAGGTTTCTTGTAAACTGGCCAAATGGTGTTAGGCCATAATTTTGTTCAAACGAACCTGAATTGCCTGCCAAAAATATTTTTTTATTGGCTCCAATGGTTGAATTTACTGGAAATTGATAGGTAATCCCTAACTGGCTAAAATAGATTCCTGTTAAATCTACATTTTGGTTGCTGTTATTTGTAATTTCAATAAATTCTAAATCATTGCTTAAGAATGATTGCAATGGCAACGGATTGTAATTAATTTTAGAAATTACCAAATGGGGAACAGTCGGATTTGAACAAGAGGAATAACTGTTTAAATTAGAGTTTAACCAGGCAATCCTTGTTTGAAGCCAGGTTTTCATATTTGCAATTTCAGCGCTATAATTAGGAATTGTGCCCCATCTATTGTTTTCCCTTACCATTGCTTCCGATACCCGGCTGGCAAGTTGGTCTATTCTGTTCGATATTACTAAATAATTTAATGGCCCGTTATCGGCATTCAGCTCCTTCCACCGTTTGGTCATGTAACATTTAAATGTGGCGTTATTGAATAAATCTTTCCAGAATTTCGATCCGGTATTATCGCCATTATCGAATTGCCAAACGTTGGTATGGCTTCTGTTCAAATTCCAATGAAACAGGTCGTTACCATAAGTTAAATCGAAATCCCAAACCGGTCCGGCTCTTAATTTCCCATTCCTGTCTTTATGAAAATAAGTACTGAACTGGTATCCGTCAGCATTTGAAGCAATTTCGTTAATCAGCATAAAATCGATAAAACTTGGAATATCAATAATTGAGGGAAACCCATTTGCTAAAGTTGAGTTTTGTACGCTCATTACACTTTGCAAACGGTTAAAAAGGTTTTTAATATAATTGTTTTGTAGTGTGGTGATTTCCCATGGGCTAGGGTTTTCGTGAATGTAATTCGTTGATCCGCTGTTTGATGGCATATTCCATGCAACTGGATCACCGCCGGTGGTTTTGTCGGCTTTTGTAAGGTAACCTCCTGATACTTCAGGTTCATTATTGTCGGTGTTGCTCAATTTTACGATATTGATACGGTCTGAATCAATTTTTAATTTCTCCATAAAAATGTATAACCCCTTGTAGTCGCCATTGATCACAACCTCGCAATAAACACCCCTTGCGGCATAATTCCCAAGGCTTCTCGACAAATCATACGACAGGAAATTACGAATCAAAGATGGATCATAAGCCAAAGAGTTTAAAACCCAGTCGTTCTCATCAGGCATCCCTAAAATACTGACATTGTTATTTGCTACATTATCCTCTCTAAGGGTGGTTAATCCATAGGGTTTTTTTGGAAGCTGCTGAGATGACGAGCCCCTTTTTTCAATGCCAATGCGACCGTTATAATTCAAATAATCCGGATTATTTTGATCTGTAAAGTAATTTCTTGATCCATCGGGCCTGAATATTATTTTCAATGTGCCAAAAACTTTGGGGTTATCGGGTATATCGAATGGTTTTCCGGTGTTTGGGTTAACATCGGTATTGATTATAACTATCGGTAAATTGCTGTTGGTAAAGGTTTGTGCATCAGTAAGAAAGACGATGGGGGTTAGTATTAAAGCAAGTAGTAAATTCTTCATTTTTATTTAATCCTGAATCCTAGTAAAACTGTTAACTGTAAAGTATTTACATTTTTGTAAGTAATCTGAATTGTTTCGTTGGCTGTGGAACCAAAACCCGGGTAATACGAAATTTCAAAAGAAGGTTTTATAAAGTTGGTTTTTTTAGCATGTGGTTGAAATCCGGCAACGGCCCCGTAATAAAACAGGTCAAAAAATTCCTTGCCATTTTGATTTACATCAATATCAACAATCGGTGTGTGATTATTCAACCAATAAGTAGTTTTATTGCCTTTTGTTTTTGTATAAACATGAATACCGGCAATACCCCCAAAATAAACAAACGTTTCCCTGTTTCTCTGTACCAATGTCTGATAAAGGATTTTTACATAACCGTCAATTGAATGGTGGTTTAGTTTGAAGTCTTTTTTGAAGTCATTTCCATTAATAGTATCTTCCCTTACCCTTACTTCGCCTTCTTTAAAAAAATAGTAGGCTACACCGGGATTAATACTCATCCTTTTTTTCAACCTTATTTCAATTGGGAATGGCTTTTCGATTAAAACAGTAGGGTAGCCGGTTATTGTATGAAAATCAGAGCCTATACTTTCCTCATTATTAAGAACATAAGGATATCCCAGTCCGGTTTTTAGACTTGGGCTTATTTGTGCAAAGCTGCATATGGTTACAAGTAGAAGAGTAAATATGATAAATAAAGGTTTCATATCGGAGGAACTAGTTTGTAATTCAGGTTAAATTTAGTTTTTTAAACTGAAATTTAATATCCAATCTTTTAAAATCTCTAAAACCACAGGAGAAATGGTCTCTTCGATCTGAGCATATTCGGCAACTGAGTCAGTTTTACAGGTTTGAAAAAGATGGTTCATGCCTTCCATTTCCATTGTTTTAAAATGTTTGTTCCCACCTTCAACCAGCGCTTTTTCAATGGCTGCAAGGTTGGGAATGGCAGGTACCTGTAAATCTTTTTCACCATTTAATGCCAGCACCGGGCATTTTAACTTTACAAGCGCCGGGTAAGGATCGTATTGCAGAAAGAATTTGAACCAAACATTGTCAACGGTTTTTATTTGGTTATCAACTACCGATTTTTGATCATCTTCAAGTATCGGATACATACCATTCGACAGAATATTTTGAAGCTGCTCCAATTTCTTTTTTTCATCTGATTCTGTTAAAATAACTGTAAAAATAGCGTCCCGCATTTGACAAGTTAATAATGTTCAAAGCCTTGTTAATCCAGAGCCTTTACAATCTTTCTGACGACCAATTGGAGTACCAAACAATAGACAGGGCAAGTTTCAAACGTTTTCTGGGACTAAAGAAAAGCGATAAAGTACCCGACAGCAAAACGTTCTGGCACTTTCGGGAACAATTAATAGAAAAAGATGTAATCAATGGGTTATTCAATATATTCAACGAAACACTTGATACTGCAGGGGTTTTTGCCAATGAGGGTAAAATGATTGACGTCCGCCAGCTGGCGGATTGAAGCCCCACGCCAACGTAACACCAGAGAAGAGAACAAGCATATAAAACAGACTGGCACCGCACCTGAACATTGGAATGAAACCCCTCACAAACTCTGCCAGAAAGATGTGGATGCGCGCTGGACGAAGAAGAACAATGTAACTTTTTTTGGATATAAGAACCATATCAAAGCGGATACAAAAACAAAATTGATCGAAGAATTTATTGTAACGGATGCTTCAGTTCATGATTCCCAGCCCATTGAAGGGTTGCTTACCGAAAATGACAAAGGACAACCGCTTTATGCAGACAGTGCCTATACCGGAGAAAAACAGGAAAATATTTACAAAAACAAAAAAGTATTAAATATGGTACATGAAAAAGGTTACAAGGGCAAGCCACTGACCGATGAACAAAAAGCAGATAACAGGGAAAAATCAAGGGTTCGCGTAAGAGTAGAGCACGTATTTGGTTTTGTTGAAAACAGCATGAACGGTTCAATTGTCCGCACTATAGGAATTGTAAGGGCAAAAGCCAAAATAGGTATGATGAACTTAACCTACAATATTAGCCGTTGTGTACAGTTAAAAATCAATGTCTCAATGGGATAGGTATGTCTAATAATGAACAAAGGTAGTGATTAAAGTACTGAATATCAATATTATAACAAATGAAGAATTGAAAATCACAATTTGACATGAATAATTTGACCGTTTTCAAAACAAAAAAATGGTTTTTAGAGATGCCCTATATTTGAATTGTGTGTGAATGTTCATTTAATATACATGTTTTACAACATTAGTTTAATCCTATTTTAATCTCGTTTTAACTTTTTTTTAACTTTTTGGAAAGTACCTTTAACGAAAATTGACAATCGTTAACAATTTAACCTTAAATCAAGATAAAAATAAATAGACAATTCATTAATTAATTATTATTCAATACATTATCTAACTAATTATTTAACTATGCGAACAATTCAAAATTCTCTGTTTTTGTGGAGGAGATGTATTCTCTCGCTTCTTCTTCTTGGCTTTTCTATCAGCATGGCCAGTGCTCAACAAAACAAGGTTACAGGTAAGGTAACCGAATCCTCTGGCATACCTCTTCCTGGCGTTACTATAGTTGTAAAAGGAACAATCACCGGAACTATTACTGATAACGATGGGAATTATTCACTTCCAAACGTTTCTGCAAATGCTGTTTTGCAATTTTCTTTTGTGGGAATGAGGACGCAGGAAATTCCTGTTGCCGGCAAAACTACCATCGATGTAGTTATGGAAGAAGAATCCATTGGTATTCAAGAAGTTGTTGCCGTCGGTTATGGAACACAAAACAAGAAAGAGATTACGGGTTCCATTGCAGTCGTCAAATCAGATGAGTTCAATAAAGGAAACGTAAACAACCCGGTACAACTTATTCAGGGTAAAGTATCAGGTCTATCCATATCAAAAGCTGGTGGTAATCCAAACTCAAGCTTTGATATTCGTTTAAGGGGATTAAGTACCATCGGCGCCAACACAGGCCCCCTCGTAGTTATTGACGGGGTAATTGGCGGATCACTCGATAACGTCGACCCCAATGATGTTGAATCCATCAATGTTTTGAAAGATGGTTCAGCAGCAGCAATCTATGGTACCAGGGGATCCAGCGGTGTAATCCTTGTTACAACAAAACAAGGTAAAAAAGGCACTTCGGTTATTGACTACAATGGTTATGTTTCTGTTGAATCAATTGCAAAACATACCGATGTTATGAATGCAACTGAATGGAGAGCAATGAAGAAGGAAACTGGCCTGGGCACAGACTTTGGAGGTGATACCGACTGGTTTAAGGAAACAACACGAAAAGCTGTTTCACAGGTACATAATATATCCATGTCGGGTGGTGCCGATAAAACTACCTACCGAGCTTCAGTAAACTACCGTGATGTTGAAGGTGTGTCATTAACAACTGGTTTTAATCAACTCAACGGTAGGATTAATATTACCCAAAAAGCTATTAACGACAGGCTGACTATGGATGTGAATCTTGGGGCAACAAAGAAGGAGGCATCTTATGGATTTAGTGATGCTTTCAAGTTTGCCACTATTTTCAATCCTACTGCTCCGGTAATGAGTACAGATCCGGCCTATGCCAAATGGGATGGATATTTTAACCAAACCTTGTTTGATTATTACAATCCTGTACAAATTCTTAAAGAAAATAAAAGTGAAGGCGAAGATATTATGTATAACCTTTCGTTAAAAGGGACCTTTAAAATTATGGAAGGTTTGAACATTGACGCTTTTTATTCACGTCAGGGAAATAGTTCCCAACGATCTGAATACTATGACAAAAATAGTTTTTGGGTAGGTGCTAACAGAAACGGTTTGGCAAATAAGAGTCAAAGCAATTTTTCAAGTTCACTCTTCGAATCGACCCTGAAATACATAGGTACAATTGCTCCAGATGCTAATTTGACTGTATTGGGTGGTTATTCATATCAGGATTTTGTAAATCAGGGATTCTCAATGAATGGTGGTGATTTCCTTACTGATGCTTTTGAATCCTATAATATGGGTGCATCGCTGGATTACAAAAATGGGCTTGGTACTGTAGGCAGTTATAAAAACTCGAACAAACTTATTGCTTTCTTTAGCCGTGTTAACTTGAATGTTAACAGCGTATGGTTCCTCACTGCCAGTGCAAGGTATGAAGGTTCCACACGTTTCGGGGATGCCAATAAATGGGGTCTTTTCCCAGCCATCGGTGGTGGGGTTGAATTAGCAAAATTCCTCAATCTAAGTTTTATTGACAACTTAAAGGTACGTGGTAGCTATGGATTAACCGGTAACCAGCCATCAAGCAGTTATCTTTCCTTACTTCGTTTAGGCCCACAAGGGAATTTTTTCTACAATGGAAAATTTGGTCCTGCTTATGCACCTGTAAGCAATGCCAACGCAGATCTTAAATGGGAAAAGAAAGGCGAAATTGACTTAGGGTTTGATTTTGCCCTTTTAAAATCCAAAATTTCAGGTTCATTTGA
This sequence comes from Prolixibacteraceae bacterium, assembly GCA_031421065.1. GTDB lineage: Bacteria > Bacteroidota > Bacteroidia > Bacteroidales > Prolixibacteraceae > Aquipluma. The sequence continues at coordinate 26,925 of JANONW010000324.1, read as the reverse complement.
CTTCTATACCAGAACAACATCTGACCTTATTTTTTTATATCAGGTACCAGTTCCACCAAACCTCTATGATCAGGCCATGTTGAACCTTGGTGAAATTAAGAGCAGCGGTCTGGAATTAGCTATAACATGGAATGTTTTACAGAAAAAAGATTTTACCTATAGCACAACTTTGACTCCTTCTTATAATCTTGAAAATACTCTTGTATCATTGTCAGGAAGCTACAACGGAGCAGAATTGAAATACGGGGTACGCGACCTTTCAAACATGGGTTCGCCCGGACAAAACCAGGCTCCATTAATCAGAGCTGAAGAAGGTAAACCAATTGGACAGATCCTTGCACTTCGATTCAAGGAAATTGACGAAAAAGGTAATTTTACTTTTGAAGATCTTAGCGGTCCAGAAGGTGTTCCTGATGGAACAATTGATCCATTTGACCGCACAGTTGTTGGCAATGGATTACCTAAATTCTTAATGGGATTTGGAAATGATTTTACCTATAAAAACTGGGACATGAATCTTTTCTTCCGCGGAGTTTTTGGTCACGACCTGATCAATTCATTCCGTGCATTTTACGAAGTGCCAAATGTCATGGGTTCTTATAACCTTCCAAAAACCGCAAAGGATATGAGAAACGCAAAAACTGGTGTTCTTCTGAATAATTCAGCTGGTCTATATTCAAGCCTGCATGTTGAGAGCGGATCATTTGTATCTCTTGACAACGCCAGCCTTGGTTATAATTTTAAATTACTAAAGGGCGGAGCTTTCAGCAAGATCAGGGTTTATGCTGCCGGGAACAACTTATTCTATATTACTAAATATAAAGGTGTTGATCCCAATCCCAGATATGGCGATAGTGAGGATAATAATAATCCGTTGCAACCGGGTATTGACAGAAGGGGTACCTATTTCAGGACAAGATCAGTATCGTTTGGTGTGAACATTGTTTTTTAACCAGATCTTGAATAATTGATTAAAAACAAAAGAAAGTTATAATATGAAAAAATCATTTTTTCCAATAAGAATTATACTGATTGGTTTTCTTGTGGCTGCCTTCAACCAGTCATGTACCAATCTCGATGAAGACCTGTTTAGCGAGGTTACTCCTTCCAATTTTTTCAAAACAGAAGAAGAGTTTATTTCTGCCCTGGGATCGGCCTATACCCAATTCGGTAACTGGGCCTCAGGTGATCCTCAGGTGTTACAGGAAATGACTACCGATGAAATGACAGCACCAACCAGAGGACAAGACTGGGACGATGGTGGTAACTGGAGAAGACTTCATTTACATTCATGGACCAAGGAAGATGGTGTAATGAGTGGTGCATGGAATTTTGGTTTTGGTGGTGTAAATACCGCTAACCGTTTGATTTACCAATTCCAAAGCTTAGTTACTTCCGGTCAGGTAAAACAGGAGGTCGCTGATGCATACATCGCAGAACTTCAAACGGTAAGAGGTTTCTTTTACTGGCAGTTGATCGATATGTATGGTAATGTCCCATTGGTTACCGACTTTGCCAAGGCAGAAGCTTCACCTCCAACAAAACCCAGGGCTGAGGTTTATAATTTTATCGTGAAAGACCTTGAAGCTGCTGTTCCGAAATTATCGAAAGCAATTGACGGAACCACTTATGGCCGTATGAATTACTGGGCAGGAAAAACACTGCTTGCCAAACTTTACCTGAATGCCAAGGTGTATTCTGGCACTGCACAAAATGATAAGGCAATTGCAGCCTGTGATGAAATCATAAATTCAGGAAAATACACGCTTGAAAGCAATTTCTTCAACAATTTCAATGTCAATAATTCAGGATCAAAAGAATTCATCTTTGCAATACCTTATGACAAAGTATTCTTCCAGGGATTTAACCTGATTATGCGAACCTTGAGTTACCTGAATCAAGCGACATACAACCTTACCGCACAACCATGGAATGGTTTCTGTTCATTGGAAGAATTCTACAATTCATTCGAAGACGCTGACTTGCGCAAGGGTGAACCTGGAACTCTGGCAGGTCCATCAATTAAAAGAGGTACTTTTTTAGCTGGTTATCAATATTCAAGCGCTGGAGCACTTTTACTTGATGACGGTGTTGAAGTTGCTAATCCAAACCGTCAACCTGTACCTTTCTTAGGTGACCCGGATGGTAAAAAGTATAATTTTGGAAGCATCGGAACTGGCCAACCTCAGATCAATGAACTTGGTCCTCAGGCTTTACGTCAGGCCGGTGTCAGAATTGGAAAATGGGAATTTCAAATGGGTGGTACTCCTGATATGAGCAATGATTATGCAGTTTTCCGTTATGCCGATGTGCTTTTGATGAAAGCTGAAGCTTTATGGCGCAAGACGAACAATGCTGCTGAGCCTGCCGCACTGGCACTGGTTAACCAAATCAGAACAAGGGCAGGAGTATCAGCGCTGAAAACTTTGGATGGTAAACTTAGCTTTGACATGACCGGTCTGGTTATTCCTGGTGGTGAATTATTCAATGAAATGGGCCGTGAGCTTGCATTTGAAAAAAGCAAACGTCAGGCAATGATTCGTTGGGGAGTTTATACCGATGTTACCAAGTGGGTACTTCCATACAACAACGTTGGTGACGTAGTTAAAACTGATGCTTACCGTGTTCTCTTCCCTGTGCACAAAGATAAATTAGCTGCTAACCCGAATCTTACTCAGAATACTGGATATTAATAATATTCTTTGTAAAGAGAGCATGCAATTCGTAAATTTGCCTGCTCTCTAATTTTTGTCCCTAAATCAAGTCGTTTGTGGAATCGGTTGCAAAGAATACTTATCCCAGCTATGTCAGTCTTAGGTCAGTTGGCTCTATTATACTGTTTTTGCTTATGATTTGTATTTCACTAATATCATGCAGAAATGACCAATCCGGTTCAACTCAAAAACCTCTCTTTTCGGTTTTAAGCAAGAAAAGGACGGGCATTGACTTTGTAAATCAACTGGAATATTCCGAACAATTCAACACCTACACTTACCGGAACTTTTATAATGGAGCAGGAGTCGGGATTGGCGATTTCAACAACGATGGGTTACCCGATTTGTACTTCTGTGGAAATATGGTTGAAAACAAGCTTTATTTGAATAAAGGTAATTTTGTATTTGAAGATATTACCAGTAAAGCAGGTGTTGGCTGCACCGGTTCCTGGTCAACGGGAGTTAGTATTGCCGATGTAAACGGTGACGGGTGGCTCGACTTGTATATCTGCAAATCAGGTGATCCGAACAGTAGAAATCGACGTAACGAGTTGTTTATCAACAATGGTAATTTAACCTTTTCAGAAAAAGCCGCTGAATATGGCCTTTCAGAGATGGGTTTGTCAAACCATGCGTCTTTCTTCGATTATGACCGCGACGGTGATTTGGATTGCTACCTTTTAAACAATTCTTTTCAGTCAGTTACTGAATATGATATCAAGCCAGACCAAAGGATGATCCGTGATACGTTGGGCGGAAATAAACTTTTCCGTAACGACAACAACCATTTTACAGATGTAAGCAAAGAAGCTGGTATTTATGGAAGCAAGATAGGATTCGGTCTTGGCGTGAGTGTTGGCGATGTAAACCGCGATGGTTGGCCAGATATTTATGTCTCGAACGATTTCTTTGAACGCGACTATCTGTACATCAACAATAAGAATGGCACTTTTACCGAATCATTGGAACATCAGATGGGCGAAACAAGTCTTGGGGCCATGGGAGCCGACATTGCTGATATTAACAACGACACCTATCCTGATCTGTTTGTAACTGAAATGACTCCGGAAGATAATTCGCGCCGGAAAACCAAGGCTTTGTTTGAAAACTGGGAACGATATCAGTTGAAACTGAAGAATGGTTACCATCACCAGTTTGCCCGAAATACACTTCAGCTAAACAATGGTAACGAATCGTTCAGTGAGATTGGCAGATTAAGTGGCGTTAGCACAACCGACTGGAGCTGGGGGGCGCTGATATTCGATATGGATAACGACGGATGGAAGGATATTTTTGTAGCCAATGGTATTTACAAGGATTTGCTCGACCGCGATTACCTGGATATCTACTCAAATCCTTCACTCATGCGATCAATGATAAAAACCGAAGATAAAGCGATTTTAAAGCTGATTGATATGATTCCTTCGGTAAAAATCTCCAATTATGCGTTTCACAACAACACGGATTTAACTTTTACCAACTTATCGGAATCATGGGGACTTGGCGCACCTTCTTTTTCAAATGGGGCTGCATACGGCGACCTCGACAATGATGGGGATATGGATTTGGTTGTGAATAATGTGAATATGCCGCCCTTTGTTTACCGAAATGGAACGAATACGAATCCTGGATCAAACTTCCTTGTAATCAAATTTAAGGGAACAGAAAAAAACACCGCAGCCATTGGCGCCGGAGTTACAGTCTTTACCGAAGGGAAAAGTTTATTTCAGGAGCTGATTCCTGAGCGAGGGTTTCAGTCGTCGGTTGATAACAGGCTCCACTTTGGATTGGGAGCTTCAAAACAAATCGATTCACTTTCAATTAACTGGCCAGATGGTGGTTATTCCGTTTTAAAGAATCTTGCAGCAAATCAATTTTTGACTGTTGATGAAGCCAAAACCTTAAAAAAACCAGGCATTCCATCAATAAAGGAATGCTCAGGTGTTTTTCAAAAAATTGAGGGAATAAAGGGAATTGATTTTGTACACAGGGAGAATGACTTTGTGGATTTCGATCGTGACAGGCTACTATTTGAGATGATTTCAAACGAGGGGCCACACATGTCTGTGGGTGATGTAAGCCATGACGGTCTTGACGATTTTTTTATATGCGGGGCAAAGGATTCGCCAGGCGGTTTGTTTGTTCAACAAAAAAATGGGCAATTTGAAAGGACAAACCAGAAACTTTTTGAGATTGACCAGATTTCGGAAGATACAGACTGTGCTTTTTTTGATGCCGATCAGGATGGTGATCTTGATCTGTATGTTGCCAGCGGAGGCAATGAGTTTCCAACAAGCTCATCTGCTTTAGGCGACCGGCTGTATCTGAATAATGGAAAAGGTCAATTCACTAAGTCTGATCAGATTCTGCCGGGAGGTAAATATGAAAGTACATCGTGTGTTAAACCTATTGATTTTGACAAAGACGGGGATATTGACCTCTTTGTCGGTATCCGCCTTCTGCCGTTCAGCTATGGATTACCGGTTGACGGCTACCTTTTGGAAAATGACGGGAAAGGTAATTTTACCGATGTGACTGACCTGAAAGCAAGCGGCCTTCGAAAAATTGGAATGATTACCGATATGGCCTGGGCCGATGTTGATAAAGACGGCGATCCGGATATGGTTATCGTTGGCGACTGGATGTCGGTTAAAATTTTTGTGAACGAGAACGGGTCATTCAGGGATGAATCAGAGAAATATGGCCTGGCAAATACTGAAGGATGGTGGCATACCATAACCGCAAAAGATGTGAACGGTGATGGGTTTGTTGATTTCATACTTGGGAATCAGGGATTGAATACTTTTTTCAAAGCTTCACCGGATAAACCATTAAGCATGTATGTCAATGATTTTGACCTGAACGGAAGCATAGAACAAATAATTTGTGCCTATAATGGCGATAAATCTTATCCCGTTCCCATGAAAGATGACCTCGTAAAACAACTTCCTTCATTGGCTACAAAATATCCCAAATATGCCGATTATAAGGACCAGACCATCGAACAAATTTTTCCGCCCGAAATTTTGAACCGCTCTGTCATTCTTAAAACAAAGCAGATGAAAAGCTGTATCCTGATGAATACCGGGAAAAACGCATTTTCGATCTCTCCACTTCCTGTTGAAGCTCAATTCTCACCGATATACTCAATAAACGCTGAAGACTTCAACCACGATGGAATTTGTGACCTTATTTTAGGAGGGAATCAGTACCGCGCAAAACCAGAAACCGGAATTTATGATGCATCTTACGGACTCTTTTTAAAAGGAAATGCCAACGGTACCTGGAAATCAGTACCGAATAAAGAATCAGGACTTTTTACGAAGGGTGAAGTTCGTGACTTAAAAATCCTTAATATTGATGGATACCGAATATTAGTTGTTGCCCGAAATAATAATTCTTTACAATTCTTTAAATATTGATTTACAAATTATGAAGACGAAACATTTAGAACTCATTCCGATCTTTCTCATAAGTACATTTTTAATTTTTGGATGTACTCAAAAATCCAAATATGACCGGAAACTTAAACAGGAATTGGCAAGCGGCGTAAGGAATGACACTTTATTTATGGGAATCTACTTTGGTATGGGACAAAAAGAGTTTTATACCCATTGCTGGAAACTGAACCAAAAAGGGATCATCAAGCAAGGACTTAGAAATACAACAGTAGAGCACATGCTTAAAGATGAATTAAAGTATCCTGCTACAATGAATTTTTATCCTGAATTTGCACTTACCAAGATTTTCGAAATGCCTGTACGGTATGTTTACAACGGTTGGGCTCCCTGGAACACTAAGTTAGGTGCGGACAGTCTTCAGGTTCAGGTATTAAAATGGTACGAAAAACAGTACGGCGAAGGATTTTTGGAAGTAAAGCATTCAAAAAGGGGAAATGCCTACGTGAAGATTGATGGAAACAGACGGATTTCAATCTTTAAAGAAAACGAAATCTATGTTTGGGCCATCTTTACGGATATGCTTGCTGACAGGAAATTAAAAGATGTTAACCCCAATGCCAGAAATATCCCAGAAAGTGTTTTAAAAAGCCTTAAGAAATAGTATGATACCTTCAGGAAAATCAATAAATACACAGATCAAATATTTAGGTCTGTTCCTTTCATTATTCATATATTCCTGCATTAATCAAACTGCTGAGAAGACGGGAAAGAATCTGTTTAAGTTATTGCCGGCATCAGAAACTAACGCTGGTTTTATCAATCATCTTGATTACGAAACCCAACTGAAAAACAAATTCAACATTTATACTTTCCGGAATTTCTACAATGGTGGAGGAGTTGCCCTTGGCGACATCAATAATGATGGCCTGATCGATATTTTCATGGTATCGAACATGGAAACCAATGTTTTATACCTTAACAAAGGCGATTTTAAATTCGAAGACATTTCGAAAAAAGCAGGGATTGCTGGCACTGGCTGGTCAACTGGCGTAAGTTTCGCTGATGTTAACGGAGATGGTTTCCTGGATATCTACGTGTGCAAATCGGGAAATGTTGCTGGTACCCAAAGCCGGAATGAACTGTATATCAATAACGGAGACCTAACTTTTTCGGAGAAGGCCAAAGAATTTGGAGTTGATGAGCAAGGCAATTCAACTCAGGGAGTATTTTTCGATTACGACAAGGATGGCGACCTTGATATGTACCTGCTGAAAAACTTTCCGAAAGCAATCGGCAGCTTTAACCTGAAGGAAAATCAGCGCCTTACCAGAGATACTCTCGGAGGGCACAAGCTTTTACAAAATGATGCAAACAAATTTACTGATGTGAGTGTACAGGCAGGCATCTATGGCAGCACCATAGCTTTTGGATTGGGAGTAACCGTTGGAGACATCAATCAGGACGGATGGATGGATATTTATGTGTCAAATGATTTCTTTGAAAGGGATTACATCTACATCAACAATCATGACGGCACGTTTAAGGAATGCATGACCGATATGATGCGGTCAACATCAGCAGCCTCGATGGGTGCCGACATGGCCGATATCAATAATGATCATTATCCTGAAATTTTTTCAACTGATATGGTACCTGAACACAATGACCGGCTGAAGACAAAAACCACTTTTGACAGTTGGGAAAACTATATTTCGAATGTCAGAAATGGCTACCACTATCAGTTCACGCGCAACATGCTTCAGTTAAACAACACCGACGGGACATTCAGTGAAATAGGAAGAATGGCCGGAGTGAATGCAACAGACTGGTCGTGGGGTTCACTAATCATGGATATGGACAATGATGGTCTCAAAGATATTTTTGTGGCCAATGGAATTTATAAAGACCTGACCGATCAGGATTACATCCAGTTTTTCTCGAACCGCGACATGGTCATGTCCATTATGTCAGGCAATAATGTGAATTACCGGAAACTAATCGATGGTATCCCATCAGTAAAAATATCCAGCTATGCCTTCAGGAATAAGGGTGACTACAGGTTTCAGAATGTGGCACAAAGCTGGGGACTTGGTACCCCGGCCCATTCAAACGGGTCGGCTTACGGCGATCTGGACAATGACGGTGATCTTGACCTTGTGGTAAATAATGTCAATATGCCAATGTTTATTTACCAAAATGAAACCAATAAACTTTTGCCTGAAAACCATTACCTGAAAATTATACTTAAAGGTGATGGAGGAAATACTGAAGCCATTGGTGCAAAAATAACGGTTAGGAACAAGGGAAAGCTTTTTTACTTAGAACAGATGCCAATGAGAGGTTACTTATCTACAGTTGATCCACGTCCAAATTTTGGCCTTGGTAACTTAACCATGGTTGATTCTCTCATCATCGACTGGCCTAACGAAAGAAGAACGGTCATGACCAATGTACCAACCAACCAAACCCTGACTTTCTTTCAAAAAGATGCACCTGAAGTAGCAGCAAAAAGTGATAAGCCATCATCCTCACCGAAGGCATATTTTAAAGAGATCAGCAGTGAAAACAAAATAAATTTCACCCATGTGGAGAATGATTTTAACGATTTTGAACGTGAAAAGCTGATCTATCATATGTTGTCGACTGAAGGTCCACGCATGTGCAAGGGCGATGTCAATGGCGACGGGCTGGAAGACATTTTTATTGGGGGAGCCAAAGGACAGCCCGGATCACTTCTGGCACAGAATAAAGATGGTTCATTTAAACCTATTGAAAAAGAGCTGTTCGAAGCTGATAAGATTTCCGAAGACATGGATTGTGAAATGTTTGATGCAGATAACGACGGCGATATCGATTTGTATGTGGCCAGTGGGGGGAATGAATTTCCGGAAAGCTCTTCTGCTTTGAGCGATCGCCTTTATTTCAATAACGGGAAAGGTCATTTCTCAAAGTCTGATCAGGTTTTACCCGCAGGGATGTATGAGAGTACTTCTTGTGTAAAAGCTGCTGATTTTGATCAGGATGGCGTTATGGAACTCTTTGTCGGAACAAGACTTAAACCTTTCCTTTACGGAGTTCCGGTCAATGGCTACATTCTTGAAAACGATGGAAAAGGAAATTTCACGAACGTTACCGACCAGGTTGCACCTGAACTGAAAAATGTTGGAATGATTCGCGATATGCTTTGGGAAGACGTTGATAACGATGGAGATAAAGACATTATTCTGGCTGGCGAATGGATGCCTTTAAAGATTTTCATTAATGAAAAAGGAACATTCAGGGAAAGGAAAGATGCTTTTGGAATCAAAAATACTGCCGGTTGGTGGAATTGCCTCACTGCAGCCGATGTTGATAAAGATGGCGATATTGATTTCATTGCCGGAAATCATGGGTTAAATTCGAGGTTCAAAGCAACGGAAGAAAAACCTGTCAGCATGTATGTCAATGATTTTGACCTGAACGGGACTGCTGAACAAATCATTTGTACTTACGATGGCGATGAATCCTACCCTCTTGCGTTGAAACATGACCTAACCCGGCAATTACCCGGTATGGAAAAAAAGTACCCCACGTATGAGATGTATAAGAATCAAAAAATAACTGATCTCTTTTCACCTGAACAATTCACAAATTCAATTCATCTGGATGCCACATTTCTTGAAACTACGCTCTTCATCAACGATGGCACCGGGCATTTTTCAATGAAGGCTTTGCCCTCGGAGGCTCAGTTCTCTCCGGTTTTCGCTGTCGATATCGCTGATTTTGACGGTGACGGAAATCCTGACGTACTTCTTGGAGGCAATCTATACAATGTAAAACCGGAAGTAGGTCGCTATGATGCAAGTTTTGGAACTTATTTATCGGGAGATGGTCATGGAAATTTCAAATTCATACCTGCAACAAAAACAGGATTAAGGCTTGAGGGAGAAGTCAGGGATATCATGGAGGTAAAAACCTCAACGGGAAAAATCCTGGTTGTAGTGCGAAATAATGATAAGACGCAGGTTTTTAAAATCTTAAACCACTAACAAACTAAATGATCAGATCATTCATTATTCTGATTTTATTAGTTTTTATGATTTCCTGTAACCCAACAGGAAACAGGGATAAATTATTTACTCTTCTTCCGCCTTCTGATACTGGCATCAGGTTCAATAACCAGTTAACAGAAACGGAAGAGATGAATATGATTGAATACCTCTACTTCAACAATGGTGGGGGTGTCGCGGCCGGTGACATTAATAATGATGGACTAATTGACCTGTATTTCACTTCTAATCAGGGATCAAACAAATTATACCTCAACAAGGGAAACCTGAAGTTTGAGGATATCACTTCAGCAGCAGGAGTTGCCGGATCATGCAGTTGGAAAACGGGCGTTACCATGGCCGATGTAAACGGGGACGGTCTTCTCGATATCTATGTCTGTCAGGTTGGCCAGTATAAATCGCTTTCAGGCAAAAACCAACTTTTCATTAATCAGGGGAACCTGACATTTCAGGATGAGGCCAAAGAATATGGGCTTGATTTCCAGGGCTTCTCAACACAGGCAGCTTTCTTTGATTACGATATGGATGGTGATCTTGATATGTACCTGCTGAACCATTCGGTACATTCATCACGGAGTTATGGAGATGCTTCGTTGCGATACGAAAGAGACTCACTTGCGGGCGACCGTTTGTACAGAAATGATGAAGTAAATGGTAAAAGAGTTTTCACCGATGTCACAAAGGATGCCGGAATTTACAGCAGTCAGATTGGATACGGATTAGGAATAAATGTCAGCGATATCAATAACGACGGCTATCCTGACATTTATATCTCGAACGATTTTCATGAAAATGATTACCTGTATATCAACAACGGCAATGGTACTTTCTCTGAAAGGTTAACCGAAAGTATGGAGCACACCAGCCGTTCGTCGATGGGGAACGATGTTGGCGATATAAACAATGACGGTCTTCTTGATGTAATCGTTTTGGATATGCTTCCCGAAGATGAAAAAACCAGGCAGCAATCGGGCGGAGAGGATGACATAGAACTTTTCGACTTGAAACTAAAATATGGGTATCATTATCAGTTTGTCAGAAATACCTTGCAGCTTAATCTGGGCGGTGGAAAGTTCAGTGAAATAGGAAGGCTTGCCGGGGTATCAGCAACCGACTGGAGTTGGTCGCCCCTGTTCTGCGATGTTGACAATGACGGATGGAAAGACCTTTTCATTACCAATGGCATTTTCAGAAGGGCAAACGATCTCGATTATGTGAAGTTTTTAACCGGAGGTAACCGGTATAACCCGTCAAAGGATAACAGTAAAGTTCCGGATAAAGAATTGTATGAGAAGATGCCACTTCATCCAAACACCAGTTATTTGTATAAAAACAACCGTGACCTTACATTTTCGAATAAAGCCAGAGAATGGGGAATTGACCGGAAGTCATTTTCAAATGGTTCAACCTATGCCGACCTTGATAACGATGGCGACCTGGATATTATCGTAAATAACATCAATGAAAAAGCATTCATTTACAGGAATAACTCTGAAACCAATGCAAATAATCATTACCTGTCCATATCGCTCAAAGGAAATATGCTGAATCCAAAAGGCATTGGGGCGCGGGTAACTATTTATAACGGGGGCCAGCAGCAAATGGAGGAACAATTTCCCGTACGAGGTTTTTTATCATCAACCTCAGAGGTATTGCATTTTGGATTGGATTCATCAAAAGTTGTCGATTCGCTTATTGTTCGTTGGCCCGACCAGTCCAGACAAACACTCAGGAATATTCAGGGCGATAAATTAATCGTACTCGACATAAGGGATGCATCAAAGAATTCTCCCACAACTGAAACCCAATCCACCAAAGAAAAACTTTTTGAACAGGTTCAGATTGACGGTTTAAATTTCAGGCATAAGGAAGACGGTTATTCCGATTTTCAAAGGGAACGCCTTATTCCACATAGCCTTTCAAATGAAGGACCGGCATTAGCTGTTGGAGATGTCAACGATGATGGATTGGATGATTTGTTTGTTGGCGGAGCAGCCGGACAGCCTGCGATGCTTTTCATTCAGCAAAAGCAGGGAAATTTCAGATCCTTGCAATTTTCGGATGATCTTTTCTCGGATGATGTGGATGCTGCTTTTTTTGATGCCGATGGCGATGCCGATTTGGATTTGTATGTGGTGCATGGAGGCAACGAACTGGCGTTAGGATATCCGTTATTGGCCGATAAACTCTGGATTAATGACGGCAAAGGCATTTTTAAGGAAGCAAAACTGGGCTCATTGCCATTTGCCACCAATAATGGTTCCTGCGTTCGTCCCTGCGATTTTGACGGGGATGGCGACGTGGATTTATTTGTTGGGTCAAGGTCGGTTCCCGGAGCTTATGGATGGTCGCCAAACCAGGTACTTCTTGAAAACTACGGGGAAGGCCATTTTAAAGATGTTACCGATTCCAGAACAAAAGGCCTGAAAACAATTGGAATGGTAACAGATGCCTGCTGGGTGGATTTTGATCAGGATGGAGATCAGGATATCATTGTAACGGGTGAATGGATGAATGTCAGCATATTCAGAAACGATCGTGGTATATTTAGTGATGTAACAGTCGCTGCAGGTCTTGGGGAAACATCAGGATGGTGGAACTGTATAAAGGCTGCAGATTTGGATGGTGATGGGGATATGGATTTAATCGGAGGAAATCTGGGTTTGAATTCGATGTTAAAAGCTTCACTACAAGAGCCCGTTGAAATGTATCTGTATGATTTCGACAACAACGGCTCCCCCGATCAGGTGATTTGTTCGTATCAGAATGGCACAAGTTATCCGGTGCCCTCGCTTGATGAACTGGTGGGCCAGATTTCCGGCCTCGACAAGAAATACCCCAATTATTCCGATTTCAGTGGAAAATCAATCGCTGATATTTTTGCAAAAGAAAAACTGGAAAAATCGATTGTAAAAAAAGCTGTGCTGTTTGAAAGCTGTCTTTTTATGAATAATGGGAATGGAACTTTCATCACTAAAAAACTACCGATAACAGCCCAGTTCTCACCTGTGCGTGATATTCTGGCCGGAGATTATAATCTTGACGGATATTCGGACCTTATTCTGGTTGGGAATAACTATCCGGTAAGGCCATCACAAGGCCGTCAGGATGCAAGCTTTGGATGGTGCATCCTTGGCGATAAAAATCATGAATTTAAATCCCTTATGCTGGTGCAAAGTGGATTAATAATCAATGGGGATTCCAGAAAAATTCTCCGGATTAAAATTTCAGGTAAGCAACATCTGGTTGTAACCTTAAACAATGATGATCTGCATACCTTCAAATGTATGAAACATTGAGGCTATAAACCTGTAATAATTATTTTAATCAGAAATAGAAAAGCCGCCCCAACTATGCTTTGAGACGGCCACATTTTCTCTAAATGAATTTAAATTCAAAAGAGACTTCTGTTATTTCTTGAGCTTGATAATTTCACTGCCTGCCAGAAGGAATGCCCCGGTACCATATACCTCCCAACTTTCAGCAGTAAAATTCTTTTTCGGATCGGCACCAATTGGCTGGCACCAACCCACATGTCCGTCAGGCTGAATCAATGTATTTAATCCTTTCCAGGCCTTTTGAACAACGGGAAGAAATTTGTCTTTGCTCAACAATCCATTGTTAACCCACATTGCAGCAAAAAACGTCTATTTTAGTTAAAATTCAGCTACAGTCAACTTTTTTCGGGCTGTTTTCATTGCACTGAATTTTTAACCCACTGATAATCAGATACAGGTTTTTTGTGGATTTGAAAATAGTCGATTGTGTGGACTTCCAAGCATTTGGATATTAGCAGGTTAAGGCTGATCTTTGGCCACATGTACATCAAGACAATCCGAAAATATTGCCAGACAGAAAAGACCGCCCATACCTATTTCCGGTTGAGCGAGAGCTACCGCGATGAACATGGGTTTGTGCGCCAGCGAATGGTTTTAGGTCTTGGCCGGTTGCCTGGACTCCCCGACTTTGATCAGAAAGTTCTGTTTCTGGAACGGCTGAACGAACTGATCAAAGGAAAGCCAACACTTTTTAGCTGCAAAGAAGAAAAAGTCGAGCAGTTGGCACAGCATTATTACGGACAGATGAAACAGAAAAAGAAGATTGACCGGGCTTCTGATCCCACCGATGATATTGATACAGTCAAGCTCAATACACTGAAGAACAAGAATATCCGTGAAGTTGGGGCCGAATCGCTTTGTTATCAGGCATTACGTCAATTAAAAATAGACAGTTATCTCAAATCCAGAGGTTGGGACGATGGGCAGGTCAGCCTGGCGGCAACCCATATCATCAGCCGGACTGTTTGCCCGGCATCGGAACTCAAGACCGTGTCGTGGATCAAAGAAAACTCGGCCGTTTGCGAACTGACAGGCTATGATATTGAAAAGGTAACCAAAGACAAGCTGTACGAGATCTCGAAGAAATTGTACCAGGAGAAATCGGGGCTTGAAAACCACCTGTCCCGATGCACCAACGAGCTGTTCAACCTTCATGACAAAATCATTTTGTACGACCTTACCAACACCTATTTTGAAGGCCGGATGAAGAATAGCAAAATGGCCAAATTTGGGAGAAGCAAAGAAATGCGCAAAGATGCCAAGCTGATCGTTTTGGCCGTGATCATCAATGCCGAAGGTTTTTGGCTGCAAGGGCTTATATGCAGGATTTGAAATATGCAGAAGCAAAACCTTTGCTTGACAATATCATCAACAGCGGTAAATTTTCGCTGGTGGATAAATTTATCCAGAATTTTGAGATTGAAACAAACAACAACAAAGAATCAATCTTTGAAATTCAGGCAAATGTAAACGATGTTAACGAGTCGTTGAATGCTGAAATGGGCATCGGTTTGAACTGGCCTCATGGCTCTGATATTGGTATGTGCTGTGGTTTTCACCAGCCTTCTCAAAATCTGGTCAATGCTTATAAAGTTGATGCCAATGGCTTGCCATTGTTTGATACTTTTAACAATATGGACTTGAAAAATGATGCAGGTATTAATTCGGGGGCAGATTTTATTCCGGCTGTAGACCTGCTTGACCCACGGCTCGACTTTACAGTAAGCCGCAGGGGTATTCCATACAAAGACTGGGGTATTAATCGCGGAAGCGACTGGGTCAGAAAACAATCTGAAGGTGGTCCGTACTTGCCAGTTGCCAAACCATTCTTCAAAAAATCTGAACGTTTCACATTATCAACTACCACCGGATGGCAGACTGGTATCAATGCCAACAATTATCGCTATTTACGCTACACCCACATTTTGTTGTGGAGAGCTGAAATTGCTGCATTTGAAGGCGATCTTCTCAGAGCGCTGGTTTTGGTTAACCAAATCCGCAACAGGGCTAGTAAAGATGTGGTAATGGGTAAAGTAAATATTTCTCAGCTTCCAGCCTCCGTATATCCATGGGGTAAAGCAGGCGATGTTGACTTTACCAAACCAGCGGCCAATTACAGAATTGGGTCATATACAGCATTTGCCAATAAAAAAGATGCTATGCGGGCAGTTCAATGGGAACAGCGCCTTGAATTTGCAACCGAAGGTATGCGTTTCTTCGATCTCAGACGTTGGGATAACCTTCCTGCTGATGTTAAAGGTAAAGATATGGCCACCATTTTGAATGAATTTGCTACCGCTGACTTGAGGGTAAGGGCATTTATGGCTGGTGCTACTTTCAGCGCTGCTGCCGATAAATATCAGCCAATTCCTCAAGGCCAGATCGACCTTCAGCCTGGAGTAATTGAACAACGCCCGGAGTATAAATAAATAAAGCATAATATTTAAGGTAATTTGATAATTGCGGCTGTTTCATTTTATTATGGAGCAGCCGCTTTTTTTGTATATATTTAGTCCGAAATAGCTGACGGAACTTATCGTGTAGAATGAATTTATTAAAGAACGTGGACGGTCATTTTCAAATTTTCAAATTGCCGAATTTTCAAATTAAATAAATGGCACTCAATTATATCTGGATTTTCTTCTTTGTAATCGCTTTTGTGATTGGACTGGTCAAACTCATTTTCTTCGGGGATATGAACATCTTTTCGGAAATGATGAACTCAACTTTCACTATGGCGAAAACCGGCTTCGAAATTTCACTGGGACTTACCGGAGTTTTGACGTTGTGGATGGGAATCATGAAAATAGGGGAGAAGGGCGGAGTGGTGAGGATTTTCTCCAAATTGGTTGGTCCTTTTTTTAACAAACTGTTTCCAACTTTAGGTAAAGATCATCCTGCTTATGGCTCCATCATAATGAACATCGCGGCCAACATGCTTAACCTCGACAATGCTGCCACTCCGATGGGCTTAAAGGCTATGAAGGAAATGCAGGAGACCAATCCATCAAAAGATACAGCTTCGGATCCACAGATAATGTTTATGGTGCTGAATGCTTCAGGCCTGACGATTATTCCCATCAGCATTATGGTTTACCGCGCACAGTTGGGCGCTGTTAATCCGTCAGATGTTTTTATCCCGATTTTGCTGGCTACGTTTTTCTCGACACTCGCCGGGTTAATGGCGGTTGCATGGCACCAGAAAATCAATTTGCTGGATAAAACAATTTTGTCATATATTGGTGGGTTGACTGGCTTTATTGCTGCAATTATCTGGTATTTCTCCGGACTGGAAAAAGGCCAGATCCAAACCATTTCGAGTGTCGCGAGCAACCTGATTATTTTTTCGATCATCATCATCTTTATCTTACTTGCCCTTCGCAAAAAAGTGAACGTTTACGATGCATTTATTGAAGGGGCAAAAGATGGATTTCAAACAGCTATAATGATTATTCCATACCTGATTGCCATTTTGGTGGCCATTGGCGTTTTCCGTACTTCAGGGGCGATGGAGTGGACTATTTCAGGAATTAGCTGGTGTTTTCAGCAAATGGGCTTCAATACCGATTTTATACCCGCCCTGCCCACCGCACTGATGAAGCCTTTGAGCGGAAGTGGCGCCCGCGGGATGATGGTGGACGTGATGACCAATTACGGAGCCGATTCGTTTGCTGCGCGGGTTGCCTGTACCATTCAGGGATCAGCCGATACCACTTTCTATATTCTGGCCGTTTACTTCGGATCGGTTGGGATAAAAAATACCCGCTATGCGCTAACATGCGGGTTAATTGCCGATTTTGCAGGGATTGTTGCAGCCATTTTAATGGCATATTTGTTCTTTCATTAATCCATTGCATCATACACAATCACCTTGGCCCAAAGGTGCTGGCAATCTTCAATGAATTTGAGGTGAATGGGATGGGTTTGATAAATTTCCTGATCTTCTTCGCTCTTGAAAAAAGTCATGTACGAATAGGTAAAAGAATCGTCAACTACCTCACGGTGCGATTCGACCGGAGTACCGATATGGCTCGACTGAATTTGAGGAACGGTGATCAAGCCCTGCAACCCTTTTTCAAAATCTTTTCTGGCTTCGGAATTTTTTGGCTCTTTCAGCCAGAAAAATACATAGTGGACAAAAATGTTTTTCATTGGGGCTGGACTGGCACACGCGCTCCCAGTAACCGCGATAAAGCCTGCTGCGGCCATTCCTGTGGCAATTTTAGTGACAAAATTTCTTCTGTTTTCCATTTTTAAAAAGTTTTTAAAACTTGTCTGAGTTGAACAAGTCGGGTTAATAGTCCTTCTAACAAATCAATTTGTAGCATATTTGCCCCGTCAGATTTCGCATTGGCAGGGTCAGGGTGTGTTTCAATGAAGATTCCATCAACTCCCACCGCGATACCGGCACGGGCAATGGTTTCAATCAGTTGGGGCTGTCCGCCGGTAACGCCGCCCGATTGGTTGGGCTGTTGCAGCGAGTGGGTAATATCGAGAATTACAGGGCAATTATTTTTCTGCATCTCCGGAATTCCACGGTAGTCAACAATCAAATCGTGATATCCGAAAGTTGAGCCGCGTTCTGTTAAAAAAACGTTGTTGTTGCCACTCTCGCGGACTTTGGCCACCGCGAATTTCATGGCTTCGGCCGATAAAAACTGACCTTTTTTAATGTTTACCGCTTTGCCGGTTTCGGCAGCTGCTACTAGAATATCGGTTTGCCTGCATAGAAAAGCAGGAATCTGCAACATTTCAACATATTCGGCGGCCATTGCGGCTTCTTGTGATGTATGGATATCGGTAACTGTAGGTATGTCAAATGTTTCGGCTACTTTTCGTAGTATTTTTAATGCTTTTTCATCACCAATTCCGGCAAAGGAATCAAGCCGCGAACGGTTTGCCTTGCGGTACGAACCTTTGAAAATATAGGGAATTTGTAGTTTGGTGGTTATTTTTACAATTCGTTCAGCAATCTCCATGGCCATTTTTTCGCCTTCAATGGCGCAAGGTCCGGCCAACAGCAGAAAATTTGAGTTTTGGAATTTGAGTTTTGGGATCATCCTATTTAATTTTTTACGAAGATAAACTAAATTGAGCCCAACAGCAACCACAATTCATAATTTCTATGACGATTGTCGATTGTTTTAAACCTGAAATAGACTAAATTTATCGGTAATTATGGCTAAGAAATTAATTCGGCAAAATGACATTGTTGTCAAAAGCTGGGAGCAGCTTTGCGAGGAAGTTTATCACGATTCGTGGAAGCCCGAAATGGGAAGATACCGCTCTGATTATGCTTTCAGGGGTTTGTCGGATATGGATTACGAATTAAAAAACAGTTTTCTTCGTAATTGCGGCGACAAACCGGATCTGGAATACCATTTACTTCGTAATTTCCGCAAATATTCCATCACCCGCGATCCGCAGCTAACCAGCACTTTTTGGCGTGCCCTGGTTCTTGCACAGCATCATGGCCTGCCAACAAGGCTTATCGACTGGACCTATTCTCCTTTCATCGCGCTGCACTTCGCCACCGCCAACACCGAGAAATACGATACTGACGGAGTGATCTGGAAAGTTGATTTTGTAAAAGTAAACCAACTTGTGCCCACCCCTTTAAGCAGCGGTTTGGAAGAAGAAAAATGCAATGCTTTTACAGTTGAAATGCTTGAAAAGATTGTTTCCCTTGGTGATTTTGACCGGTTGTTCACCGAAAATCAGGTGCTTTTTTTTGAACCACCATCCATCGATGAACGGATTGTGAATCAATTTGCATTGTTCTCGGTAATGAACAATCCGACATCTGTTTTGGATGAATGGCTTATTCAACGTCCTAATATATACCGGCGGATTATTATTCCGAAAGAATTGAAACTTGAAGTAAGGGACAAACTTGATCAGGCCAATATTACTGAACGGGTGCTTTTCCCGGGGCTTGACGGACTTGCAAAATGGCTTAAACGCCACTACACACCTGTTGGATAATAAACCAAGCTTTCAAAAGTACTTCAGAACAATATATTTTCGGGGCTATAAAACAAAAAACCCCGCTTTTCAGCGAGGTCTCGTATGTTTATTTCACCTTATAAACCGAAATTGTTACTTCACCCTATCAACAATTGCTTTAAAAGCTACCGGATGATTCATCGCTAAATCAGCCATTACTTTACGATTGATCTCTATGTTTGCCTTTTTTAGCAAACCAATGAATTGTGAATAAGAGAGCCCTTCAGTACGAACAGCTGCGTTGATACGCTGAATCCATAAGGCGCGGAAATTCCTCTTGTTTACTTTTCTGTCTCTGTAAGCGTATTGCAAACCTTTTTCCCAGGTATTTTTTGCAACTGTCCATACATTTTTGCGGGCACCGAAGTTACCTTTGGTAAGCTTCAGGATTTTTTTTCTGTGAGCCCGTGATGCTACTGCATTTACTGATCTTGGCATAAAAACTGATTTTAGAATGGTTAGCGTCCCGAATACGGGATCTTGAAGCTAATTCATTCGATTGATAACTGGTATTAATTTTACTCTGAAAAAGAAAACATTGTTAGATTGTCAACATTGCTTTCACATTCGACAGGTCAGATTTTGCAACTGTTGTCCAGTAAGTCAGGTTACGTTTCTGCTTAGTGGTTTTTTTGGTCAAAATGTGACTTTTAAACGCGTGTTTTCTTTTAATTTTTCCGGTGCCGGTTAGTTTAAACCTTTTTTTTGCCCCGGAGATGGTTTTCATCTTTGGCATCTTCCTAATATTAATGTATTTAAGAAATCTATTTCTTCTTTTTAGGTGAAATAAACATGGTCATTCTTTTTCCTTCAAGTTGTGGCAATTGTTCAACTTTGCCTGCGTCTTCCAATTCCTGTGCAAACTTTAGCAACAAAATTTCGCCTTGTTCTTTAAATAAGATCGACCGGCCTTTAAAAAACACATAAGCTTTTACTTTGGCGCCTTCTTTCAGAAATTTTTCGGCATGGCGAAGTTTAAACTGAAAATCGTGGTCATCGGTATTTGGCCCAAACCTGATTTCTTTCACAACTACCTGAACTGTTTTTGCTTTAATTTCCTTTTGTTTCTTTTTTTGCTGATAAAGAAACTTCTGGTAATCGGTAATCTTGCAAACGGGCGGGTCGGCGTTGGGTGAGATTTCTACAAGGTCAAGTTCAAGTGCATCAGCCATTTTTAAGGCTTCCGAAATCGAGAAAACACCCGGATTTTCAATATTGTCGCCAACTACCCGAACCTGCTGGGTACGAATTTTTTCATTTATCCGGTGTTGAGGAGCAAGTTCTGCCCTTCCACCATTGTATGGTCTTTTTACAGCTATGGCCAAATCCTCCTATTATTAGTTTATAATTTTTTTAATTGTATAATGATGATAATTGTTCTTTAACTTCAGTATTGATGAAATCTGCAAACTCCTGAAGCTTCATCGATCCTTTGTCGCCATCGCCTTGTTTTCTTACAGCAACCTGTTCGCTTTCAGCTTCTTGTTCTCCAACTATCAATAAATAAGGGATACGTTTTAACTCGTTATCCCTGATTTTACGACCAATTTTTTCATTGCGGTCGTCAATTATCGTGCGAATATCGCAATTATTTAGAAATTCCGAAACTCTTTTTGAATATTCATTGTACTTTTCGCTGATTGGTAACACAACTACCTGCTCAGGACTTAACCAAAGCGGAAATTTTCCGGCAGTGTGTTCAATTAATACAGCCACAAACCTTTCCATCGATCCGAATGGCGCACGATGGATCAGAACCGGACGGTGGCGTTTGTCATCGGCGCCGATGTATTCAAGTTCGAACCGTTCAGGAAGGTTATAGTCAACCTGGATGGTACCTAACTGCCAACTGCGGCCGAGTGCATCTTTGATCATGAAATCGAGTTTCGGTCCGTAAAAAGCTGCTTCGCCCAAAACGGCCACTGTTTTTAGCCCTTTTTCTGCGGAAGCTTCAATGATCGCTTGTTCTGCTTTGTCCCAGTTTTCAGTGGAGCCAATGTATTTTTCAGGTTTATTCGGATCACGCAATGAAATCTGAGCCGAATAATTTTCAAAATCCAATGCTTTGAAAATTATAAAAATAATATCGATCACTTTTTTGAACTCTTCCTTAATCTGGTCAGGACGGCAGAAAAGATGCGCATCATCCTGGGTAAATCCACGTACACGGGTCAATCCGTGCAGTTCGCCACTTTGTTCGTAACGATAAACAGTTCCAAATTCTGCAAATCGAACTGGTAAGTCTTTGTACGAACGTGGTTTGAATTTATATAACTCGCAGTGGTGTGGACAGTTCATCGGTTTCAACATGTATTCTTCTCCTTCTGCCGGAGTTTTGATGGCCTGAAATGAATCGGCACCGTATTTCTGGAAATGTCCTGAAGTTTTGTACAAATTAATATCACCAATGTGAGGGGTGATTACCTGTTCGTATCCGAATTTTTTCTGTACCCGTTTCAGGAAAGATTCCAGTTGTTCGCGAAGAATGGCTCCTTTGGGCAACCACATTGGCAAACCCTGACCAACATTCTGCGAAAAAGTGAACAATTCCATCTCCTTGCCAATCTTCCGGTGATCGCGTTTTTTTGCTTCTTCAATCAGTACAAGGTATTCTTCCAGCATTTTTTGCTTCGGAAAGGTAATTCCGTAAACCCGGGTGAGCATTTTGTTTTTTTCGTTGCCTCTCCAGTAAGCGCCGGCAATCGAAGTCAATTTTACGGCTTTTATAAAACCGGTATTCGATAAATGTGGTCCGCGGCACAAATCGGTAAACCCTCCCTGATTGTAAACAGTAATGGTTCCGTCTTCCAGCTCGCTGATCAGCTCTTCTTTTAAAAGATCGCCCTTTTCCGTAAACATTTTAAGGGCATCTTCCTTCGAAATGTCTTTCCTTATTATATCATGTTTCCCCCTGGATAGTTCTATTATTTTCTTCTCGATTTTTTCCAGTTCTTTTTCAGTCAACTGCTGGCCTTCCGGAAGGTCGATGTCGTAATAAAATCCATTGTCAACAGTTGGCCCAATTCCGAATTGAGTTCCCGGATAAATTGATTCAATCGCTTCGGCCATAAGATGGGCCGATGAATGCCAGAAAGTTTCCTTTCCTTCACGATCGTCCCACAAAAGTAATTTAATATTGGAATCTTTGTTTATAACACGGCCAAGGTCCCAAACTTCGCCATCGACAGAAATTGAAAGAACTTCTTTTGCCAGACGGCTACTGATCGATTGGGCAATATCGTTTCCGGTAACTTCACCCTCGAATTCCCTGACACTATTATCAGGCAAAGTAATTTTAATCATTTGGTTTTTATTGTATTGAAAAACAGGGTGCAAAGATAAATATTAATAGCTGATAATAAAATTAAAGATCAACGCACGGGTGTACGACAAAATTCCCTTTATTAGATTTTTCAACATACTCACCCCGGGTGCGCTTCGCTTACCCTGCCCCTCTCTACTTGTAGAGAGGGGAAAAGCTCTGCTTGCAGGGCTTGGGGTGAGTGATAAAAAGTAAATAATTTTAATGAACAACCTATTCCGATACTCAAATATCAAGCAGATTTAAAAGGGGAAATTGTCGTACACCCTCAACGCATTCC
Organism: Prolixibacteraceae bacterium; assembly: GCA_031421065.1. GTDB lineage: Bacteria > Bacteroidota > Bacteroidia > Bacteroidales > Prolixibacteraceae > Aquipluma. The sequence goes on along the minus strand of JANONW010000324.1, from coordinate 3,815 downwards.
CAAGCTTATTCCAAGATTGTATGAAGTATATTCTGATTTATTAACGGATCCAAACAAACTGAATACTGCAATTTTTATCCTGACACCAGCATCCAGACTAATGTTGGATGTTTCAAAAGGTACAGCCACCGGGTCGGTTAGCGTTTCTCTGCTGGTAAAGTCCTGTCCACCGATATTAACCTTGGTAACTATTGTATATTTACCGATTAAATCAACATTTGATTTACTGGTACTCTGCCCAATTCCACCAAACACAGTAATTATGCTGAATTTTTTGGATACTACCAGCCCAAATTTAGTTGTTTTTGTATTTACTTTCAATAATTGATTGCCATCATTTGCAAACTCAATGATGGAATTTGCCAGCGAATTTAATTCACTTTGGGCATTTACTTCCGAGTAACTACCAAAGAGTGAAGCATCAAACGGAAGAGCTTTCAGTATCGGGATCCATTCCATAAAATTGTGTTTGACTCCCGCGCCCCAGAAACCAATCTTCATCTCATCACCACTGTTATTATACTTCATCTCTGGCACATAACGGCCAATCACATCAGTATGCGGAAGAAGCCCAAAACCTACCTGAACTACCGGAACCGGAACTACATCCTCTCCCGTTCCATTGGGGCTGGTAAATTCGACCGGTAAATCCTTAATCCCTATAAGAGGTCTTGGATCAGCTTTGCCGGCAACAGTCGGGGCAATATTACCTCCGCTTTTTATATACATGTTGGTCAAACCTAATTTGCTGAAATCGAATGCTTTTGATTCTTCAGGAATTTGAATTGCGCTCAGGCTTACAGTCAGGTCAAAACCAAAAAGCTTGTGGGTTTTTGCCGAATTGTACCAACCATTGTTCAGCCCATCGCCCAATGCAAAAGCATAAGGCTCGAGATAGGCCTGAAATAGTTTATTCGCATCAGACTTTCCACCTTTCAGAAATTCAACAACATCGGTTTGTGAATAAGCCATCATACTGAATAAACTTATACACAATATCAATTTTACTTTTTTCATAGCTGTCATTTTTATTTGTTGATTCAATTTGATGGTCAATTGTTTAATGTAAACAAAGGTATTACTTTCTTTGATCAGGCAATCAACGATCGCGGATAATGATAGAACGGCTTTTTTATATAGAAAATTATTAGAAGCTTTGATATTTGTTAAAACGTATTAATTATCAGATCATGAATATCCGTAAAATAATAATTCTAATTCTTGTAAGTGTTTCATTTAATGCTTTTTCGCAAAGAAAGATCGAACTAAGAGATGTTGTTGCCGATCAGATTTTTTCGCATAAAACGGTGTCAGGGTTACGTTCGATGAACGATGGCCTTAATTTTACCACGCTGGAAGCTGGAAATAAAATCGTTAGATACAGTTATAAAACAGGAAATAAATTGGATGAGACATTCAATTTGTCGAAAATTGAGGATGCCCCGTTTTCCAGTTTCAGCGATTACACTTTCAATAGCGACGAAACAAAAATTCTGTTTACAACCCAAAAACAGTTCATTTACCGACATTCTTTTTCATCCGAATATTATATATGGAACTTGACAACCAAAGAGATGATGCCGTTGTCGGTTAATGGGGCGCAGCAACTTGCAACTTTTTCGCCCGATGGTGAACGCATAGCTTTTTTCAGGGACAACAACCTTTTTGTTAAAAGCCTGAAGTTCGGCACTGAAAGCCATGTGACCCGCGATGGTAAAATAAACGAAATTATCAACGGAGCCCCCGACTGGGTTTATGAAGAAGAATTCAGTTATAACAAGGCTTTCGAATGGTCGCCCGACAGTAAGTTTCTTGCATTCGTCAAGTTCAATGAAACAGAAGTTCCGATGTTCAATATCCCGATGTACCAGGGACAGAACCCGGAATTGAATGAAAATCAGCTTTATCCCGGAACATACAGTTACAAATATCCAAAAGCCGGAGAAAAAAACTCGGTGGTAAGTGTTCATATTTATGATTTAAAGTCGAAAAGCAGCATTACCGCCGAAGTTGGAGATGATAAAGAACAGTACGTTCCGCGAATTAAATGGACTGCCGATGCTTCAGGCCTGGCCATTATGAAAGTGAACCGTCTGCAAAACAAGGTTGATATTGTACTTGCCAATCCATACACAGGCGATACCCGGGCCTTTTTTACTGAAAAGAACAAACGGTATATTTCTGAAGATTTTTACGACGATTTTGTTTTTCTTCCTGATAACAAATACATAGTGCTGAATAGTGAACGAAACGGCTATTCGCATCTTTACCTTTATGATCGTCAGGGCTTTGAAGTAAAACAACTGACAGATGGCAAATTTGATGTAACCGGATTTTATGGTTTCGATCCAGTGAAAAAAGTATTCTATTATCAGGCAGCCAAAGAATCCCCGTTGCGCCGCGAAGTTTATTTTGTAAGCCTGGATGGCAAAAAATCAGGAAAATTATCTACACAACCTGGAATTAACCGTGCAGTATTCAGTACCGGACAAAAATACTATTTCAATTATTTCAACAATGCCGAAACACCGAATCTGGTTACACTTCACGATCAGGACGGAAAACTCTTGCGCACACTGGAAGACAACAGTGATTTGAAAAAAATGATGAAGGATTATTCCATCAGCAAAAAAGAATTCTTCACTTTTAAAACCTCGGAAGATGTTGAATTAAATGGCTGGATGCTCAAGCCGGCCAATTTCGACCCGGCGAAAAAATATCCGGTTTTAATGACTCAGTACAGTGGGCCAAACCGGCAAAAAGTACTTGATTCGCTGGTAATTAACTGGAACGAATACCTGGCGCAGGAAGGTTTTCTGGTCGCCTGTGTCGATCCGCGCGGATCAGCAGCACGTGGTGAAGAGTTCAGAAAAATGACCTACCAGCAACTGGGGAAATACGAGTCGGATGATCAGATTGAAGCCGCCCGTTATTTGGGAACACTTCCGTTTGTTGATAAAAACAACATTGGCATTTGGGGTTGGAGTTATGGCGGGTTTATAGCTGCCCTTTGTATGGAAAAGGGGGCTGATGTTTTTAAGGCCGGAATTTCGGTTGCCGCGGTCACCAACTGGCGTTTTTACGACAGCGTTTACACCGAACGGTACATGCGCACGCCCAAGGAAAATCCTGATGGTTATGACGATAACTCGCCACTATCACATGCCGGAAAAATAAAAGGCGACTTCCTGCTGATTCATGGATCGGCCGACGACAATGTGCATTTCCAGAATGCGATGGAGTTTTCAGAGCGAATGGTTCAGGCCGGAGTCCAGTTCGACATGGCTTTTTATACCAACCGCAACCATAGCATAAATGGGGGAGATACAAGCATGCATCTTTATATTAGAATGACAAATTGGCTAAAAGAGAAATTACAATAGCAAACCAGTTTAAAGTTTAAAGTTTGGGTCCACTTCTCCGAAAACTATTTTTTTGCCACCAAGACACTAAATCACCAAAACTCACCAAAACAAATAAACTGAATATCAGCTTTTTGTGCAATTTGGTGTCTTGGAGATTTGGTGGCATTTTTTGTTTTATTACTTTTCGGACTCAAGTTTAATTTTTTTGTATTTTTAACCGATGATCGAACCGAATCTAAACTTGAATATTCCATTGCTTCGGAAAGGCGACAAGAAAGCCTATGAAGCGGTTTACAACGAATTTTTCGGTGTTTTGTACCATCTGTGCCTTAACTATTTGCATGATGAAAAGGTTTCTGAAGAAATAGTTCAGGATACTTTTATGAAATTATGGGAGATCAGGGAAACGCTGAACGATCAGGTCAACATCCGGAATTTTCTTTATACCAT
>JANONW010000323.1:0-2637 GCA_031421065.1 Prolixibacteraceae bacterium | reverse complement strand
AACCAACTTTTGCCTTTTCATATTTCGTTACTCCTGAAACAGCGATTCCGTTTGCAGAAAGTCTTTTCCTGAATTCGCTGGCTAAAAGTGCTGCCGGGTCAGGAACCGAAGCTTTGACAATGAAGGCAGGTTTGTTTTTCGGGATCGTGCCGCGAATAATTCTGCGGCCCTCCAGAGGACTGCCAAAAACGTAGGCCTGATCGCTGTTCAAATCCGACGAGAGCACTTCATTCTGCAATTCCAGATTTGGGATTTCAGGAACAATTTTTACTATTTTAGTTTGCTTGCTAGCCTCAATTTCCGATTTCAGGTGAATTTCCTTCACCCATTCTTCCTGAAAATAATTGTACTCCGGGAAATATTTTGAACCAAGGGTTGGGTCACCGCCACCGATGATTTGTAAATCACCAAAAAGCGTATCGTTTCTGATTGTTCCGGAGTAGGAGATCGTCGTTTTAAACTGATAATCAGGGCCAAAAACTTCGAGCGCAGTGGCAGTTGTCACTAATTTGAGTATAGATGCCGGAACCAGACTTAGCTTAGGTTCTGATATGAACAGCATTTCTCCGGTCTGAATGTCACTTACCGAAATGCCGATACTTGCATTTGCCAATTCCTGAGAAGTTTGCCAATTGATGATTTTTTGCTGAATGGGAGCTATCTTATTCTGCGCAAGCCCCACTTTTGCGAACAAGCATAAGATGCCGATATAAAATATTTTTCTATGAAGATTTGGTATATTCATCGCTGATTTATTTTGATGGAAAGATAAAGAGTTATACTGAGTTTAAATTAAAGTTATGCCTTGTTTTAACACAACTGTTTTTCATCTGGATTTACTACCTTTGTGATGTTTTGAAAAAATCATTCAAAATCAGTATATCAGAAAAACAGAAAAAATAATTTATAAGTATAATTCTAAACCATATCAGAATGTTAATTGATAAAGTATTTGGTAGGGAAATCCTGGATTCACGTGGCAATCCAACCATTGAAGTAGAAGTGACCCTTGAATGTGGTGCAATAGGCCGTGCAGCGGTTCCATCTGGTGCATCAACCGGTGAAAACGAAGCGTTGGAATTGCGCGATGGCGACAAAGGCCGTTATTTAGGTAAAGGCGTTTTGAAAGCTGTTGCCAACGTTAACACTGTTATTGCCAAAGAAATCGTGGGCATGAACTCTTTAAATCAGGTAGCTATCGATAAAAAATTAATAGCACTTGACGGAACAAAAACCAAATCAAAACTTGGCGCCAACGCTATGTTGGGAGTTTCACTTGCTGTAGCAAGAGCTGCTGCCGATGCACTTGATATGCCGCTGTACCGTTATATTGGCGGTGCCAACGCAAAAACATTGCCAGTTCCGATGATGAATATCATCAACGGTGGTTCACACTCTGATGCCCCTATCGCTTTCCAGGAATTCATGATCCGTCCAATCGGTGCAACTTCTTTCCGTGAAGGTCTCCGTATGGGCGCCGAAGTTTTCCATCACCTGAAAAAAGTACTTCACGATCGTGGTTTAAGCACTGCTGTTGGCGACGAAGGTGGTTTTGCTCCAAAACTCGACGGAACTGAAGATGCATTAAACAGCATCATTAAAGCAATCAAAAACGCTGGTTACAAACCAGGCCGTGCTTCTGAAGGTGCTGATGTTTCTATCGCATTGGACTGTGCAGCTTCTGAATTCTACAAAGACGGGATTTACGACTATTCAAAATTTGAAGGTTCAAACGGAGCAAAACGGAATTCAGCTGAACAAATCGATTATCTTGCCAGTTTGGTTGCTAACTTTCCAATCGATTCAATCGAGGACGGAATGTGTGAAAGCGATTGGGATGGCTGGGTGGCATTAACCAAAAAATTGGGCGATAAAATCCAGTTGGTTGGCGATGACAACTTTGTTACCAATATCGAATATTTGAAAAAAGGTATTGAAATGGGGGCTTGTAACTCAATCCTGATTAAAGTAAACCAGATCGGTACATTAACTGAAACGTTAGATGCTATTGAAATGGCTCACCGTGCAGGTTACACCTCTGTAACTTCGCACCGCTCAGGAGAAACTGAAGATTCTACCATCGCTGATATCGCTGTTGCAACCAATGCCGGACAGATCAAAACCGGTTCGTTGAGCCGTTCTGACCGTATGGCAAAATACAACCAACTGCTTCGTATTGAAGAAGAATTGGGCGCATCGGCCATCTACGGATACAAAAAAGTGATCAAAAAATAAGCTTGACAAGCTTTTAATGTAGGCCGGTTCCGAAAGGGTTCCGGCCTTTTTTATTCAATAATGTTATTACTTTTACCCCCATGACACAGGAGAAGGAACATATTCTGTTTGAAGACATCAGAAATGGCAACGAAAAAGCTTTCAACAAGGCTTTCGATTTGTACTATTCGCGCCTGTGTTTCTTTGCCGGTAAAATTCTCCGCGATTTCGATTTGTCCCGATCCGTTGTTCAGCAAGTGTTTGTCGATCTGTGGATCAAGCGCGACAGGTTGCAGGTAGATTCGCTGCAATCTTATCTGTACCAATCGGTGCGGAATGCTACTCTTGATGTGTTGAAGCACAAAAAGGCTGAATCGAAGTATCTCTCAACGCTTGGAAAAGAAGAATCGGGTCAGATCACCG
>JANONW010000322.1:0-8755 GCA_031421065.1 Prolixibacteraceae bacterium | reverse complement strand
CGCAATGCCCTTGCTTTTTTGTGAGAAAGGATCATTTGTCCTTTTAAATCTTCCAGGCTTTCAATGTAAACTTCAACCAGATCTTTTGGTTTTAATTCAGGATTGTAACGGAATTCGTTCAAGCTGACAATACCATCTGATTTGTAACCAATGTCAATTACGACTTCGCGTTTGTTCATCGAAATAACCTTTCCTTCAACGACTTCTTTTTCCTGAACAGTCGTCAATGTTTTCTCATAAAGAGTTTCAAGATCATTTTTGGCTCTTCCGCTGAAACCTTTGTCTGCTTCTACCAAAGCATCCCAGTCAAAATCCGCCGATTCAGCAACAACAACTTTAGGTGCTTTTGCTTTTTTTACAACCGGAATAACTACAGGTTCAGCAAATTCTGCTGCTTTTTCTTCTGCCTGAGCAACAACTTCTTCAGTTGCAGCTTCTACAGGAGCAATAACTTCTTCAACCACTTCAACTGGTGTTTCGGCAATTTCTTCAATTACTGTTTCTTCAGGTGCAATAGTTTCTTCAACTACTGCGGTTGGTGTTTCGGCAATTTCTTCAGTTACCGTTTCTTCAGGTGCAACAGTTTCTTCAACTACTGCGGTTGGTGTTTCAACAGTTTCCTGTTGTTCGAGTTCTACCTTAGGATCAAGGTTCTCTGTGTTGTTTTCTACCATTTAATAATCAATTAATTAATGAGTTAGACTGTATATTAAATAAATGCGCGGCAAAATTAAGACTATTCCGCTATAAAAAAAAGATTTTCAGGTATTTTTCGTCCAAATCGGCATTTCAGAGGTGTTATTTTGAACTTTCATTTTTTTTTACTGAATGTTTTTAGAGTACTTTCAATTTATATTCTGATTTTTGTGCTTTGTGAAATTCTGCTTACTAATAATCCGTATTTTTGATTGTATCGAATTGTAAATTTTAATATTTGTGAATATGAAAGGAATTATTCTTGCCGGTGGATCCGGTACACGCCTGTATCCGATTACTAAAAGTATTTCGAAACAAATTATCCCGATCTACGATAAGCCAATGATTTACTATCCATTGTCGGTTTTAATGTTGGCCGGAATCCGCGAAATTTTGATCATATCAACTCCAAAAGACATTCATCTGTATCAGGATTTGCTGGAGGACGGAAGCCAGCTCGGTATAAAACTGGAATATGCAATCCAACCATCGCCCGATGGCCTGGCCCAGGCTTTTATTATTGGCGAAGAATTTATTGGCAACGATTCCGTTTGCCTGGTTTTGGGCGACAATATTTTCTACGGATATAATTTCAGATCAATTCTGGAAGAAGCTGCAGCCCTGAAAGAAGGTGCAATTGTATTCGGATACTACGTAAACGACCCTGATAGGTACGGCGTCGCTGAGTTTGATGAGAACGGCAAAGTTTTGTCGATCGAAGAAAAACCAGAACACCCGAAATCAAATTATGCAGTTACCGGATTGTATTTCTACGGTAATGATGTGGTGAAAAAGGCGTTAAGTTTAAAACCTTCAAAAAGGGGCGAACTTGAAATAACCGATTTGAATCAAATATATCTGGATGAAGGCCGGTTAAACATGAAGTTACTCGGACGTGGTTTTGCCTGGCTGGATACCGGCACCCATGAAAGCCTGATGCAAGCCTCAAATTTTATCCATACGATCGAAGAACGGCAGGGATTAAAAGTGTCGTGTATCGAGGAAATTGCCTTTTTGTGTAATTATATCAATAAAGACCAGTTGCTTAAGCTGGCTGAGCCACTTAAGAAAAATCAATATGGCGAATATTTAATCAAACTTGCCAACCGGAAAGTTGTATTGTTTTAATCGAAATTAGAAGAATGAAGATAATTGAAACTCCAATTCCAGGACTCTTAATTATAGAGCCACGGGTTTTTGCTGATGAAAGAGGATACTTTTTTGAAAGTTTCAGCGAAACCAAGTTTGCCGAAAATGGGCTGATTTCCAAATTTGTTCAGGATAATGAATCGAAATCACATCAGGGAGTAATCCGTGGGTTGCATTACCAGCTTGCCCCTTTTGCACAAACCAAACTGATCCGTGTGGTTCGCGGTACTGTTTACGACGTTGCTGTTGATTTACGTGAAGGTTCGCCAACTTTTGGCCAATGGTACGGCCTGGAAGTAAGCGCCTCGAAAAAAAATCAGTTTTATATTCCCAAAGGTTTTGCCCACGGCTTTTCTGTTTTGAGCGAATTTGCCATTTTCTCCTACAAATGCGATGAATATTACAATCCGGCAGCTGAACGTGGAATCTGCTTGGATGACCCAACCTTGAACATTGATTGGAAATGGCTTATGGAAAAGGCTGTAATCTCAGGGAAAGATAAACTGCATCCTGGTTTTGCCGATGCTGAAATGAATTTCAAATTCCAGTGACATGACTAAAATTTTAATTACCGGCGCCAATGGCCAGCTTGGCTCCGAAATCAGGAAATCGAGTGAATTGTTTACTGATTTCAGCTTTGTATTTACCGATTTGAACGAACTGGATATTACCAGTCCATCAGCGGTTGAGGCCATTCTGGCAGAAGAAAGACCTCAGTGGCTGATCAATTGTGCTGCATACACCGCGGTTGACAAAGCCGAAACTGAAGCCGAAACAGCCTGGCTGATAAATGCAGTTGCGCCTGCAATTCTGGCCGAAAAATCAAAAGCAGTTGGTTGCCGTTTTGTGCAAATTTCAACCGATTATGTTTTCGACGGGAAAAACTTCCTGCCTTATGTGGAAGATGATGAGGTTTGTCCGACTTCGGTTTACGGCAGCACGAAACTGGAAGGCGAGTTGATCAGTTTGACAAACAATCCGGAAACGCTGGTTATCCGTACTTCGTGGTTGTACTCTTCATTCGGGAACAACTTTGTGAAAAGCATGATCAGATTTGGTAAAGAGCGCGCTCATCTCAATGTTATTTTCGATCAGATTGGAACACCCACTTATGCTAGTGATCTGGCCATGGCGATATTGGAAATCATCCGGAAAACTGAATCAGGAGAAAGTGGGTTTGTGCCCGGGACTTACCATTATTCAAATGAAGGAGTTTGCAGCTGGTACGATTTTGCCATTGCCATCCATCAGATTTATGGTATCAATTGTGAAGTCAGTGCAATCGAGTCAAAGGATTATCCTTCAGTTGTGGCAAGGCCGCAATACAGCGTTTTAAATAAATCAAAAATTAAAAGTATTTTTGGGATTCAGATTCCTTATTGGCGTAAAAGTCTGGAAAAATGTATCATTGAAATCAAGAAACTATAATTATGACAGCAAATAACGATGTTTTAAACATGGTAAAAGCCAAAGCGGCCGAATGGTTAACCGAAGTTTATGATACCGAAACCCGTGCCGAAGTACAAAGGCTTTTGGACAATGAAGATGCCAGCGAATTGATTGACTCGTTCTACAAGGATTTGGAATTCGGAACCGGTGGTTTGCGCGGCATAATGGGCGCCGGAACAAACCGGATGAATATTTATACCGTAGGCGCTGCAACCCAGGGGCTCAGCAATTACCTGAAAAAAGAATTTGCATCATTGCCTTTAATTAAAGTAGCTATTGCATACGACTGCCGTAACAACAGCCGTTTGTATTCCGAAACCAGTGCACATATTTTTGCAGCCAATGGAATTGAAGTTTTGCTTTTCGACGAATTGCGCCCAACCCCCGAAATGTCGTTTGTAATTCGCGAATATGGTTGCCAAAGCGGTATCATTCTGACAGCCTCACACAACCCGAAAAAGTACAATGGATACAAAGCATATTGGGATGACGGTTCACAGTTGGTGGCACCTCACGATGAAAATGTAATTATTGAGGTTCAGAAAGTGAAAGCCGAAGACATCAAATTTACTGGCAACGATCATCTGATCACCATTATTGGTGAAGAAGTTGACCTGAAATTTATTGAGAAAGTAAAAACGGTGTCGATTGCCCCTGACCTTGTAAAAAAGTATGCCGACTTGAAAATAGTTTATACGCCAATTCACGGAACCGGAGTGAAACTGATTCCGATGGCGCTCAGGGCTTTTGGGTTCACCAATATTTTTAATGTTCCTGAACAGGATGTCGTGAGTGGCGATTTCCCAACCGTAATTTCTCCAAATCCTGAAGAACCGGCTGCCATGAAAATGGCAATTCAGAAGGCAATGGAAGTGAATGCTGATGTTGTGCTGGCTTCTGATCCGGATGCCGACCGCATTGGAGTAGCCGTTAAAAACACAAAAGGCGAATATGTTATCGTAAACGGCAACCAGACTGCTTTGCTGTTTATCTATTACATTGTAACCAACATGAAAAAGAACAATTTGCTGAAAGGCAATGAGTTCATTGTTAAAACCATTGTGACTACCGAGAAGATTGCAGAAATAGCCCGAAGAAATAACATCGAATATTTTGATGTTTATACCGGCTTCAAATTCATAGCCGAAATCATCCGCGAACTCGAAGGAAAGAAAAAATACATTGGCGGTGGCGAAGAGAGTTTTGGTTTTATGCCTGCCGATTTTGTCCGCGACAAAGACGCCGTTTCATCTTGCGCATTGATGGCCGAGATTGCCGCATGGGCAAAAGATCAGGGCAAATCGTTGTATGAGTTGCTGTTGGATATTTATTTAGAATACGGATATTCAAGAGAAAAAATGAAATACGTGGTTCGCGAAGGAAGATCTGGCGCCGAAGAGATTGAGCAAATGATGGTTACCTTCCGGAATAATCCTCCCCGCATCTTGGGCGGATCGAACCTGAAATTTGTAAAAGATTACGAACCCCTGATCGAAAAAAATCTTCTGACTGGAGAGGAAAGGAAAATCGATCAGAAAATAACCATGAACGTTTTGCAATTTTTTACTGAAGACGGAACAAAAATTTCAGTTCGTCCTTCCGGAACAGAACCGAAAATTAAGTTCTATTTTGAAGTTACAAGCGAACTTAAAAACCGCGCGGACTTTGATGCAGTTGAGAAACTTGCGGATGAAAAAATAGATAACATTATGAAAGAACTAGATTTATAAAATCAACTAAAAAACCAATTACCATGAAACGTGTATTATTTTCAGCAGCAGGCATATTCGCTTTTACTGCAATTTTTGCCCAGAGTAGGACCGATTTCCCAATGAAACCCGAAATGACCGAGATTTGGGATCCGGAAATCACAGTAATAACTCCGGGAACAACCGTTTTTGACGCTCCATCGGATGCCATCGTGCTTTTCGACGGAGTAAACCTGGGTACTGAATGGACCAATGATGGTGGCACTGAACCCGGCTGGAAAGTGGCTGATGGTTGTGCAACAGTTGTAAAAGGAAAAGGTGGGATCAAAACTAAACGACAGTTTAATGATTTTCAGCTTCATATAGAATGGCGTTCACCTTCTGAAGTTGTTGGAGAAAGCCAGGGACGAGGCAACAGCGGAGTTTTTCTTCAGGGGATTTACGAAGTTCAGGTATTGGATAACTTCAATAACAGAACCTACCGCAATGGTCAGGCCGGAAGTTTGTACAAACAACACCCTCCGCTGGTAAATGCATGCAAAGGCCCAGGCGTATGGCAAGTATATGATATTATTTATACTGCACCCCGATTTAACACAAATGGTACTTTTTTCACGCCTCCAACTGTAACTATTTTGCACAATGGGGTTTTGGTTCAGAACCATGTTGCTTTGCGCGGCCCAACACCATACATCGGCATTCCTGAGTATTTCGTAAAACCTCATGGAGCCGGACCAATCACCCTTCAGGATCATGGAAATCCGGTAAGCTATCGCAATATCTGGATTCGCGAATTGTAACACCAAAATTAATCATGATGGGTCTAAAAGCTATTCTAATACAATGCCGATGGATAGAAATATTAGCACTACCGGGTAAGCGATGATTGTACAATTACATTTCTCCGATCGGTATAACTTATTCGGGCAAAGCTTTCTGCAAATAGGAAGCTTTGCTTTTTTCAAAACCAAACCAAACCATAACCCAATGTTCCCAAGCCTGAAGATTATATTCATTTTTTTACTTTCCTGTCTATTTCTTCCTGAGGCTTTTTCTCAAACATTTACTTCCTCCAATCTTCCGTTAGTTGTTATTGATACCAATGGTCAAACAATAAGTGATGATCCGAAAATTACCGCAAACATGGGTATCATTTGGAATGGCCCCGGCAAGCGAAATACATTGAATGATCCGAAAAACAATTTCAATGGCAAAGTCGGTATTGAAATTAGGGGTTCGTCGTCGCAGTATTTTTTTCCTAAAAAAAGTTATGGTTTCGAAACAAAATCGATTGATTTACTGGATATTGATGTTTCGCTACTTGGTATGCCCGAAGAAAACGATTGGATACTTTACGCTCCCTATACCGACAAAACAATGATCCGCGATGTGCTTACTTTTACCTTGGACGCTTCGCTGGGGCATTGGTCGCCACGTTGCCGGTATGTCGAACTTTTCCTGAATGGCAATTACGAAGGGGTTTATGTGCTGATGGAAAAAATCAAGCGCAATAAAAACCGGGTTGACATTGCCAAACTTACCACAGCCGACAATTCAGGTGAAGCATTGACCGGGGGTTACATTATTAAAATTGATAAAACTACCGGTGGCGGCGGTGAAGGTTGGACTTCCAATTATTCAAATATCGTTGGCAGAACTTTTTATCAGTACGATTATCCAAAGTCGAAGGAGATTACCACAGTCCAGAAAAGTTATATCCAAACATATATTCGCCTGATGGAAAATGCGCTATACCAGGAAGTTTTTAAGGTTCCGGGTAATTATCATGAATACCTGAATGATTCCTCTTTTATAGATTTCATGATCATTAACGAGTTGGCCAAAAATGTGGATGGGTACCGGCTGAGTTCATACTTGTACAAAGGTAAAAATGACCGAATAAACTGCGGCCCCATCTGGGATTTTAACCTCACCTACGGAAATGCTGATTATCACAATGGTTGGTCAACTACAGGGTTTCAGTATCAGGCAAATTTAGGAAGCGATTACTGGCAAAATCCATTTTGGTGGAACAAATTACTGCGCGATCCATCGTATGTCACAAAACTAAAGAAAAGGTGGGCCTGGATTCGTAAACATGAACTTTCAGATCAGCGAATCGCATTTGTAATTGATAGCTTAACCAATGTAATTTCTGAAGCACAGGTTCGCAATTATCAGCGATGGCCAATTTTGGGGATAAAAGTATGGCCGAATTATTACGTTGGAAGCAGCTATGTTTCTGAAATTAACTGGATGAAAAACTGGATAACCAGCCGGTTGGCATTTCTGGATCAGCAGTGGCCGTATGACTTTACCAGCATCGAAAATCAACTTGCAGATCATTCAATTTCCATATTTCCAAACCCGTTTAACGACCGGCTAACTGTTCAGATTGCCCCAATTTTTAATGGTGAAGGAACTGTTGAAATGTTCAGTTCTGGTGGGATGCTGATCAGGAAACAAAACATTGTCATTCAAAACGGGCAGATACAGCTTGGTTTTTCAGGAAATAAATCTTTGATTCCAGGCATCTATATTTTAAGGATCAACCAAAACAATCGCATATTATTAACTGAAAAAGTTGTGAAAAAATGAAGAAACACTAAATCCAGTTGAGACATCATTCTTGTTTGAAATATGACTATTTTTATGACCATGAATCAATCGAAAGTAAGAATTCTTGTTGTGGAAGATGAACCAAAGGTTGCTTCGTTTGTAAAACGCGGTTTAGAAGAGAATGGTTTTTCCGCTGAAATTGCTTATGATGGATCAATCGGGAAAAGAATGTTTGATGCCGGAGATTATGATATGTTGATTCTTGATATCAATCTTCCTTATAAAAATGGAATCGAATTGTGTAGGGAAATAAGGAGTAGTAACCAGAAAATACCTGTATTAATGCTTACCGCATTGGGAACTACAGAAGATAAACTTTTAGGATTTGATTCCGGAGCTGATGATTACCTTGTAAAACCTTTTGAATTCCGCGAACTACTTGCCCGAATTCGCTCACTTTTAAAACGGATTTCGGTTGCCGAAACAGGTGGTAACATTCTTAAATTTCTCGATCTTGAAATGAACCTCGATACCTATGAAGTTATCCGTGGTGAAAAAATAATTGACCTTACCCAAAAAGAATTTGCATTGTTGGAATTCCTGCTCAGGAACAAAGGGAGAGTTGTATCAAGAATTGATATTGCTGAAAAAGTATGGGACATTACTTTCGACACAGGCACTAATGTTATTGACGTTTATGTGAATTTTCTCCGGAAAAAAATTGACAGGGATTTTTCGCAGAAACTGATTCATACACAGACTGGAGTTGGCTATATTTTAAAAGCAGGAAAGGAATGAAACACAATATACGCACAAGGCTCACGATACAGTTTACCTATATTGTTATGTTTCTGTTGATTTTTTTCTCTTTTATTATTTATTATTTCTCAGCTACTTACCGCGAATATGAGTTTTATTCACGCTTGGAAAATAAGGCAATTAACACTGCAAAACTGTTGATTGAAGTGAAGGAAATTGATTATGATTTGCTGAAAATTATCGATCGAAACACCATCAATGCGCTTTACAATGAAAAGGTGTTGATTTATGATTATCAGACATCCAATACTATCGTAGATTAAAGCGCGACTGTTTCGTAGATCAGTCTTAAATTTGTGAGTGGAAAATGGGTTTCTGTTTGGTTTAAAATGGCACATAAATCTTTCACTGCCTGATTTGCCCTCGGAGTAGAA
>JANONW010000321.1:0-5945 GCA_031421065.1 Prolixibacteraceae bacterium | reverse complement strand
ATAGGCAGCGATCGCGGCGATCGGACCGCTCACGCTCGTCATCCGTCACCGATGCAGAGTAGTAACGCTGCTCGGCCGGCGCCTGGCTCGGCACGACGAGGTCGAACCCACCCGGCAACAGATCGACGATGACGGCATCCCGGATGGCGTCGCGCTTCACCGCGCGAAACTTCACGCGTACCGTCACCTGGTCCCCGAGTCGCACGCCAGTCACCGGCTTGCCCGCGTCATCGAGATACTCGCGCAGGATCTCCAGGCCCTGCACCAGCGGCTCGGCCGGCGGCGTCCGGTCAAAACCGGACTCGTCGACGAGATAGTACGCACGCAACTCGTCCGGTCCCGCGAATCGCAGCGTGCGCGCATCGGCCGGGAACCCGGTTGACGGGAAGAGACCCGCAGGGAGCTTCAGCGCCCGCGACGACTTGTCCGCGAGCATCGCCTTGATGCCGAGCTCGGGCGTCACGACAGGCCCGGCGGTCGTGGCAAAGGCGTCCAGCGCCAGTATGGTCGTGGCCGCCGACAGCGAGTGATACTCGTTGTTGCTGACCCTGCGTGTCATCGTCTCGAGAAACGCTTCCGGCAGCTTCGACAGCCGCTCCGGGAAATGCCGCGCCAGCAGATAGAGCAACTCGGCGTCGCTCGTCATCGGATCGTGCCACTGGTCGTAGCCGTGCTCGCCGACCGGGTTGACGCCGGCGATGGCACGCTCCGCGAGCGCATCCTGGCGCTGGAGCCGGTAGGCAGCCGCGAGGTAGGCGGCCGCGATGTCCTTGCGCCAGACTTTCGCGTAGCGCTCCTCGAGGCGCTTCTGGAGGGCCGCGGTTTCGTTGGTGACCCTCTGCCCCTGGCGCGCGAGAAGATAGATCGCGTAGGCCGTCGTGCGCTCACCGGCCATGTCGTCCGCATCGCGTGCCGCGAGACTGCGGAGATACTCGTTACCGGCGATCACCAGGTCGCCCGGCACCGGCTGGCCGCGCTCGGCGGCTTCCAGCAGCACATGCTGCGTATAGACGGAAACAAACTCGACGACCTCAACGCCGCCCGGCCAGTAGCGGTAGGCGCCGCGGCCATCCTGCCGCATGCGCAATTCGTCGATGAGCCCATCGAGACTCGCGCCCTGTTCGGCGTTCACCTTGCCGAATTCGGGCCGCTGCGCCAGCACGATGGCCGGCATGGCCTGGCTGACGACCTGCTCCGTGCAGGTGTAGGCGTACTGCCCGAGATAGCTCGTGAGCCCATGCGCGAGCGCGAGCGGCAGCGGCGAAACACCTGCATTCAGCTTGCGATACTCGGGGTACATCGAACGGCTCACTGGCACATCGGCGCGGCCGCGGTAGCTGCCTGCCGTTAGTTTCGACATGTACGGCGTTGCCGGCCGCACCGACAGCGTCGTCTCGCGCCGGCCCGACTTTCCGGCGGTGCTCGCCGAGAATGTGAGTGAGGCCGAACCCAGCGTATCGCGGGTCTTCACGCGGAAGCGCGCAGAACCCTCCCGCATCTCGCCGATCGCGAGTGTCACTTCGCGCTTGCCGAGCACCTCGAGCGCGCGCGACGCGATCACACCCACCACGACCGCCGCGTCGGGTCCGGACCCTGTCACGTTGTTTGATACACCCACACTGACATCGAACTCGTCGCCGGGTGTCACGGTCAGCGGCGCATTCGGCGAGAGCACGAAATCACCGCGCACGACCGATCGCTTGTCGGCTGCGCCTACCGTGTCATCGGCGACGGCCACGGCCATCACCTTCAGTGTCCCGTTAAAGTAATCGGGCACCGGAATCTCGATGTTCTGCGCCTGCGGCCCGGCGTCGATGACACCCGACCACCAGGCGACCGGCGGCTCGGTCTTGCGCTGAAACGGGTTCAACCGGTTCGCGAGACCGGCGTCCTCGTCACCGCCGGGTGCCGACAGCATCCAGTCGCGGAATTCCGGCAGCAGCAGATCGAGAATCTGCTGGGTGGTCACATTCAACGCGCGTTTCGCGAAGAAGTGCCCGAGCGGGTCCGGTGTGCGATAACGCGCGACCTGCAGGATGCCCTCATCCACTGCGAACAGGATGAGCCTCGTCGGTCGTCGCGTGCTGTACCCGACCCGCAATGCCTGGCCCGGCTTCACGAGCTCCGGCACATCCAGTGTCACGGCGTTCCTGCGTGCATCCAGGGCGATCGAGAACGGCTGCACGCCCCAGGACAGCGGGGACGTGAAGATTTCCTCCGACGCCGGATCGCGCACGAATGTCACGTTGACATAGGCGTTGCCCTCGAGACCGGGCGGCAGCCGGATGCGCTGCACCGAACTCGTCGTCGTGCTGCGGAACCAGCGCCAGGCGTAGACGCGGTCGCGTTCGATCGTGATCAGGCCGGCACCCGTATAGGGTGCTCGGATCGAGAGCTCGATCTCGTCGCCCGGCGAGTAGTCCTTCCGATCGAGCGTGATCTCGAGCTCGGCATTTCTTTCCAGCGAACGTGTCAGATTGGCCGCGCCTGCGACCGTGTAGTCGACGCGCGCGTACACCTGGCCGGCTTCATCCACCAGGACTTCGCTGAAGCGTCCCGGAGTCCCGGTCTCGAGCGCAATCGCTCCACCGGACTCACCGATGGCGAATGGCTGCTCGCTTATCGGCACTTCCTTCAGCCGCGACTGGTACTTGTACACACCGCTGTCCTGCCGGATCAGCATCGACAGGTAGCGGCGTTCGACGTGGCGCAGCGTGAGGCCATCAGCCTTCGTCTTGCGCGCGCCGGGATCGATCGCCACGAACTCGACGCGCCGGGGCGCCGCGCGTGCAACGTAATCGAGCGCACCGTCCGCCTTCCAGCCGATCAGGAACGGCAGGCTCGAAACGAGTTGCGAAGCCTCGACTGTCACGCCCCGCCCGCCATCCGCCTCGAAGCCCTCGACCAGCAGGCTGACGCGATAAGTCGCTCGCGCGAAGCGCCGCAGGTCCAGATCGAATGTCCCCTTGCCGGTCTCGTCGGTCTTCGACTCGCCGAGCGTCTCCGTGAGTCCTTCTTTTGCCGCGTGTGGATCGTTGAAGGTGAAGTCGCGGTACGCGGGAAAGACGGGCAGCGCCGGCGCCAGACGCATCGTGGCGGTCAGGCGCCTTGCGGCCGCGGGCGTGCCAAACAGGTTCTCCAGTTCAATTTCCGACTTGAGGCCTTCCGGCGGCACCCAGCCGGCCGCCGATTCCTGCGAAAACCGTGTCCGCAGCCGCAGGCGATCAGGCAGGAATTCGCGCACCGAAACGGTCGTCGAGCCGATCAGCTCCTGGCGGTCGCGTTCCTTCAATACCGAAACATTGAGCGTGTACATGCCAGCCGGAGCGGTCGCGGCCGTGCGATACCGGATTTCCTCCATGCCGCCGGCCGACAGTTTCATGGTCTCGCGCTTGACCGCGATGCCACGCGGATCCATCACTTCGACGCGCAGCGGCACGCCGGCAGGCAATGGCCGCCAGTCCTGGGTCTTGACGATGGCCGCCGCGCGAATCTCGTCTCCGGGCCGGTACAGGCCGCGATCGGAGAACAGGAAGGCTGTCAGCCGCGCGCGGTCCACGACGTCGGTCAGTCCGCCGACATCGAAGCGCGACAGGTCGAGCGGCCGCAGGTTGCCATCGATCGGCAGGAAAGTGCTGTCGCCTCCGAGCCGCGCCAGGTACAGGGCCGGCTGTTTCTCGTGTTCCAGCGACCGCAGGTCGCCGAATCGCAGGTGTCCCGTGGCGTCCGTGACGGCGCTGCGCACCGGCTCGCCATTGCGGCCCAGCACCTCGACGGTTGCGCCGGCGACCGGATCGCCGCTCGTGACCGATTGGAGGAACACGTCCTGCGAGCCGTCCAGTGCTTTCTTGACCAGCAGCCCCAGATCCGTGACGACGACCAGGCGTTTGTCGGTGGTCATCGCATCCTGGTCGCAATCGGAGCCGCAGCCGCTGTGATCGGGATAGATCACGCGCGACTTCACGGGATCCCAGGCCTCGACCGTCAGCAGGAATACGCCCTGCCGGCCCGCACCTTCGCGATTCAGGTATTGCCCGACATCGAGCGTCGTGTACTGCGGCGCGCGCGGATCGAGCGCCGGCAGCCGCACGACATCCGTGAAGCGCTCGACCAGGTTGTTTTCATCGAAGTTCCAGTTCCGGAATTGCGGCTGGTCATAGACCTGATTGGTCTGGGTGACGAGATGCTGCAACTGGTTCGGCAGCAGCCGGCCGACCTGGATTCGTATCGCTGGAATGCCTCGCGCGAACAGTGTCAGCTTGCGCTGGCCCGACAGGGCGAGCAGCGAACCGCGATGCGTGATCCTGAGCTCGCGCGGATAGGCCGGCACCGGCATCAGGGCATCGGCGGGTTCCGGCATCAGGAAACCGCCGAATGACTTGAGACGCGGCTCCACGCGCACGTAAATGTCGCGCCCCACATCGGCCTCGAAGCGGAAACCATGCAACTCCGAGTGCTCCATCTCGCCGGGAACCTGGTCGAGCGCCAGCAGCCGCGCGGCTTCCAGCACGGTCGCCGAGACCTGGGTCTTGCCATACCAGCGGTATGGTTCGCGCGGATGGCCACGCTCCCAATTCTCCTGGATCTTCGGATCGGGGTGCCTGTCCGGCAGGACCCAGGCCTTGATGTGCCCCGCAATCTCGGATTCCGTGACGGAATGCGTCGTCGTGACGAACAGCGTCTGGCCCGGCTCGTCCTGCTCGTCGCGCACGATACGGGCGTGCATCCCGGAAACCGCCAGGCTGTAGAGTCCCGGCACCACGACGCCGGCCTTCAGCGGGTCCTCGAGCCGGTTGCCACCGCGCGCAGGACGCAGGCCCGGCTCGAGCGTCAGTTCGACGCGGCCTTCCTTGGCAGGCACTTCGAGATTCGCGGAATGCACGAAGGCCCTGAGACTCAGCTTGTCGTAGGTCACGGTGAATCCCGGGGCAGGTTTCACTTCTTCCTCACGATCCTTTGAAACGCGATTGAAAAGCTTGATCTGGATCAGCTGTTCGAGTTCTCCCGGCGAAACGGGATGCGAGAACTTGAGTGCCGCCACGATCTTTTTGTCACCCGCCTTGACGGGATCCTGGTAGAACTCCGTCGACTCGATCTCGCCCTTGAATTCGGGCGACGTGAACTCGAAGTCCTGCTCGGCCAGGCGCACGTGTTCGGCGGCGAATCCCTTGTGGGCAAAACTCACGCTGTAGACGACGCCGATCGGCCAATCGGCCGCCGGAACGAATCTGAGATTCCGATCGTCGTCCCAGCGCCATTCGCCATCGAATAACGGCGACATCTCGATCAGGCCGCGTGAGGCATCGAGCGAATGACCCGCGTCGGCGAGCGGCGCGACGGAATCGCCGAATTTCACGACCAATGGATTCGGCGATCCGGGTGGCTCGCACTCGTAACAGGTTCGTTGCGGCGCGCTGACCGTGAATTCGACTTCCACGGGTTTCGGCAGCCCGTCGTACCAGCGCCAGCCGAGCCATGCGGCACCCGCGACGACAACCACGGATCCGGCAATCAGCAGACTCTGCCGTGGCTCGCGGCGAATGCGCGCCTGAAGTTCGTGACTGCCGCGATTGAGGGATTCGATCCACGCCGGCCGCTGCCATGTCCATTCACCGGCGAATTTCCGGAATACGCGGGCGAACAGGCTCGCGACGGTGCGCGCCCATTCGCTGACCCGTGACTTGATGGAAGACATCGTTGCCATGCCGGCACCTGCCACAGAAATTCGTCGAAGTTCCCGCGAAGTCTATTAGCTGCCACCGGTGGTGGCGATGTGAGCCGCGGCCCCAGGGCACCTCGGCTTATGTCTCCGTCCGGCGACGGGTCCCTTTTTGACTGCCAAGCCGACAGCGCTAGCCTGATCGCGTTGCCCTACGTGTCAAGCATCCCCTGATTTCGGGCATCCCCCCGCGCCGCGCGACTCCCTGTCGGCGCGGGGGTATTTC
>JANONW010000320.1:0-7359 GCA_031421065.1 Prolixibacteraceae bacterium | reverse complement strand
CCAGTTAATAATTGATATAGAGAGGACTAAATCAGAATTTAAAGCCTGTCCCGAAAAAAACTAATTGCGGTCCTTAAAGAATTTTTGCCGGATGAAAGAGATTTAATCCCGGTATTAGAGGCTATTACAAAATGCAGGGGGGTTGATGAACTACCCCGCCGCAAGCGGACGGGGTATCAACCCCAAAAAGCAAAAACAAGATACGCCGCAAGCGGCCGGGGAATTAACCCAAAAGAGATTAAATGACATGGACGCCAAACTGGATAATGGCAAGAAAATATTTTTTGACGTAGGTGTTGGGTAAAATGTCCAGTTTTGCCAATTAATTTTTACTTTTATTACGAAGTCTATATATGAGAACAGATTTGAAAATTAATCCGAAAGCAAAAGCACTGATTTTTGACCTTGACGGAACGCTGGCCGACACCATGCCCATTCATTATACCGCATGGAAAAATGCTGCTGCCAAATTTGGTATCGTTTTTAGTACTGAATTATTTTCGCAACTTGCTGGCATTCCGCTTTATCCAACAGTTGAGAAACTCAATCAGCTGTTTGGCAAAAACATCGACCCAAAGGAAATGGGTGATATCAAGGAAGCCGAGTTTGAAAAGAACATGCTTCTTACTCCTGAAATAAAAATTATAACTGATCTGGTACGCAAATATCATGGGAAATTACCAATGGCAGTTGGAACAGGCGGTTCAAGGCGATTATCGCTTAAAACCCTTGGAATCATTGGACTAAAAGAATATTTTGATATTTTGGTGACCAGCGAAGATGTTTCCAATTTTAAACCACATCCCGAAACATTTGTTAAATGTGCCGAACTGATGGGTGTAAATCCTGTTGATTGTGAGGTTTATGAAGATGGTGTTTTGGGCATTCAGGCAGCCAAAACGGCAGGGATGATGGTGGTTGATGTTACACAATATTATGAAGTTACGATAGGAAATTAAGTTATGCGAAAGATTATTTGGTTGCTGGTTGTTGTTGCGTGGATTTCGGGCTCCTGTTCTTCTCAGAATAAAATGCTCCGGAATGAATACACGGTAGTTTCTTACAATGTGGAGAATCTGTTTGATACAGTGGATGATCCGAATGTTCCCGATGAAGAATTTCTTCCGGAGAGTGAAAAGAAGTGGACCAATGAGCGGTATCAGAAAAAACTTGATGATCTGGCAAAGGTAATTTCAGAAGTTAATCCCTTGGAAATGCCTGAAATAGTTGGTTTGATTGAAGTGGAAAACCGGTCAGTACTCGAAGATTTAATCAGGACAGTCGCGCTCAAAGACCATAAATATGCAATCGTTCACGAAGATAGTCCCGATTACCGCGGAATTGATGTGGCCTTGATTTACCGTCAGGATGCATTTACCGAAATCATGCACGAAACGTTGCCGGTCGTTTTTCCTGACGATCCGCAGTTTAAAACCCGCGATATATTGCATGTAGTCGGAAAAGTAAGAAATGAAACCGTTCATATTTTTGTGAACCACTGGCCATCCAGAATTGGCGGAGAAGAAAAAACAGAGCCCAAACGGGTTTTGGCAGCTTCTGTGCTGAAACAGAGGGTTGATCTGTTAATGAAAGTTGATCCGAAAGCCCAGATTATCATTATGGGCGACATGAACGATGAAACTGGCAATAAAAGTTTATCGGAAGTGCTTGGCGCTGCAACGCCCGGTTCAGGAGCAAAACTCGTAAATCTGATGATGCCCGATGATAATGCCGGTCTCGGAACTTATTTTTACAATGGCGGCTGGAACATGCTTGACCACCTGGTTGTTTCAGGAGAACTGATTACGGGCAAAAAAATAAGAGTTGAAAATGCCAAAGGCCATATTTACAATGACGACTGGATGATCTTTACCAATAAGAACGGTGATAAAACGCCCAATCGTTCGTATGTGGGAAATAAGTATGTGGGCGGTGTCAGTGATCATTTTCCGGTTTACTTTAAGATGATAGTGAGGTAGAAGGAGGAAAAGATTAACCATCTGTTTCAAGACCCAAAAAACATTTGTACAGACGCACCATCGTGCGTTTCTAACTTTAGATCTCATGGACTTTAAAATTGTTTCTGAATATCAGCCTACCGGCGATCAGCCTGAAGCTATCCGGCAACTGACCGATGGCTTGCGCAATGGTACAACGTTTCAAACCCTGCTTGGTGTTACCGGTTCGGGAAAAACATTTACAATGGCCAATATGATTGAGCAGGTGCAGCGCCCGGCCCTGATTTTAAGCCACAATAAAACCCTGGCAGCCCAGTTGTACAGCGAAATGAAACAGTTTTTTCCTGAAAATGCGGTTGAATATTTTGTTTCCTATTACGATTATTATCAGCCGGAAGCCTATCTTCCGACAACAAATACCTACATCGAAAAAGACCTTTCGATCAACAAGGACATTGAAAAACTCCGTTTAAGCACAACTTCCTCATTGCTCTCCGGAAGGCGCGATGTGATTGTGGTTTCATCGGTTTCGTGTTTGTACGGTATCGGAAATCCCGAGGATTTTCATGCAAATGTTACCAAGGTTTCAAAAGGCGAAACCATCAGCCGGAATGTGTTTCTACGGAAACTGGTGGATGCACTTTATTCGCGCAACGAAGTGGAATTTAATCGCGGAAATTTCAGGGTGAAAGGTGATTCTGTTGATGTTTTTCCGGCTTATGCCGATATTGCTTTCCGGATCGTTTTCTGGGGCGACGATATTGAAGAAATATATTCCTTCGATCCGGTTGGAGGTGGAACCATTGAACCATTGGATATTGCGGTAATTTATCCTGCCAATATGTTTGTTACCACCAAAGAAAGAATGCAACTGGCAATTCGTCAGATTCAGGATGATTTGGTGAAACAGGTCGATTTTTTCAAGGAAATTGGCAAACCATTGGAGGCCAAACGAATTCTGGAACGGGTAGAATACGATTTGGAAATGATGCGAGAACTCGGCTATTGTCCGGGAGTTGAAAACTATTCGCGTTATTTCGACGGTAGGGTAGCGGGCTCACGGCCTTTCTGCCTGCTCGATTATTTTCCAAATGATTTTGTGACCATCATTGATGAAAGTCATGTCACATTGCCACAAATAAAGGCGATGTTTGGGGGCGATCGTTCGCGCAAAATCAATCTGGTCGAATACGGTTGGCGGCTTCCGGCTGCCATCGATAACCGGCCATTGACTTTCGATGAGTTTGAAAGTGTTGTGGATCAAACTGTTTTTGTGAGCGCTACACCCGCCGATTATGAATTGGCAAAATCGGAAGGGGTTGTGGTAGAACAAGTCATCCGCCCAACCGGATTGCTCGATCCAATTATTGATATCCGCCCCAGTATCAACCAGATCGATAACCTGATGCACGAAATTCATTTGCGTATCGAACTAAATGAGCGGGTGTTGGTAACAACACTGACCAAACGAATGGCCGAAGAACTTAGCAGCTATCTGGCCAACATGGGCGTGAAAACAAGGTACATTCATTCTGATGTTGAAACGCTCGACCGTATTCAAATTCTGGAAGACTTGCGAAAAGGTGAGTTTGACGTATTGGTCGGTATCAATCTGCTGCGCGAAGGATTGGATTTGCCCGAAGTTTCATTGGTTGCCATTCTGGATGCCGACAAGGAAGGATTCCTTCGTTCGGAGCGTTCGCTTACACAAACAGCTGGACGTGCTGCCCGAAACCTGAACGGAATGGTGATTATGTATGCCGATAAAATAACCAACTCGATGCAGCGAACCATCGACTCAACCAATCGCCGGCGCGAGAAACAGTTGAAATACAACATCGAAAACGACATTACTCCAACACAAATCATCAAGGCTGCCCGCGAAATCGTTGGCTATGCAAGTGTCGGTATGAAAGTAAAAGTGAAAGGATACAGTGGCGATGAACCTACCAATCTGGCAGCCGATCCGGTTGTACAGTACATGAGTACCACTGCTTTGGAAAAAGCGATTGCCAAAATCAAAAAAGAAATGGAATCAGCTGCCAAAGAACTCGACTTTTATGAAGCTGCCCGATTACGAGACGAAATGTACAGATATCAGGAGATTCTAAAGGGGAAATCAAAATAAATCGCAAAGATCCCGAAAACCATTGCTGATTTTCGGGATCTTTGGAATTTGGATCTTTGGAATTTGGAATTCCTTTTACATCCTTTCAGGCACATCAATCCCCAACAGTTGCATCCCGGTTTTGATGGTTTTGCCAATATTTTCAGCAATAACAAGGCGAAGGTTGCGTACTTCTTCGTTTTCCTCGATCAGAATGGGTGCTTCGTGGTAAAATTGATTGAATTCCTTTACTAGTTCATATACATAGTTGGCAATCAGGGCGGGACTGTAACTTTCACCCGCTTCCTTCACCGCAACAGGGAAAAGTGAAATTAACTTAATCAATTGCAGTTCTTTTGCCCCTGGTTCTGTATTCATCACAACCGTCCGGTCCAATTCTATTTTCCTGTCGGCAGCTTTTCGTAAAATTGAGCGGATGCGGGCGTAAGTATATTGAATAAACGGGCCGGTGTTGCCGTTAAAATCGATCGATTCTTCAGGATTGAAGAGCATGTTTTTCTTTGGATCGACTTTCAGGATAAAATATTTTAGCGCTCCCAAAGCGATCATCCGGTAGGTTTCCGCTGCCTGTTCGGGCGTGTAGCCTTCCAGTTTGCCCAATTCTTCGGAGGTTTTGCGCGATACTTCAATCATTCCGGCCACCAGATCGTCGGCATCCACCACCGTTCCTTCGCGCGATTTCATTTTTCCCTGCGGAAGTTCAACCATTCCGTAGGAAAAATGGTGCAACCCTTTTCCGAATTCGAAACCCAGTTTATCGAGCAAAATGGACAGTACCTGAAAGTGATAATTCTGCTCGTTTCCAACTACATAAATCATTTTGTCGATGGGGTAGTCCTGATAGCGTTCTTTGGCAGTTCCGATGTCCTGGGTCATGTAAACAGACGTTCCATCGCTTCGGAGCAATATTTTTTGATCAAGTCCTTCGGCAGTCAGGTCGGCCCAAATCGATGAATCTTCTTTTTGGTAAAAAACGCCTGCTGCAAGTCCCCTTAAAACTTCATCTTTGCCGTACAAGTAAGTTTCCGATTCGTAATAAATTTTGTCGAAATCGATGCCCAGTTCTTTGTAAGTAACTTCAAATCCTGCATAAACCCAGCCGTTCATGGTTTCCCAAAGTTGAATGGTTCCCGGATCTTTGGCTTCCCATTTCAGCAGCATTTCGCGTGCGCCCTGCATTGAAGGTGCATTTTGTTCAGCGCTTTCTTTGGGTTCGCCTTGTTCTGTCAATGAGGCAATTTCTTTTTTGTATTCCTGATCAAATTTCACATAGAAGTTGCCCACCAAATGATCGCCTTTTATGCCGGTGTTTTCTGGAGTTTGTCCGTTGCCCCACATTTTCCATGCGTACATCGACTTGCAAATATGAATTCCGCGATCGTTTACAATGTTGGTTTTTACCACTTTGTTGCCGTTGGCTTTCAGAATTTCGCCAAGAGAAAATCCCAGCAGGTTGTTGCGGATATGCCCCAAATGCAAAGGTTTGTTGGTGTTTGGCGAAGAATATTCCACCATTGCCAGTTTCGATGAATCGGTGGGTCCTGTTATTCCGTAATTTGCGGTTGAACTTACTGAATTCAGAACAGAAATCCAGTAATCGGATGTAATTACCAGGTTCAGAAAACCTTTTACAACATTGTATGAATTTACTTCGGATAAGTTTTGCTGAAGATAATCGCCAATTTCGGCCGCAGTTTGTTCCGGAGATTTTTTCGACATCCGAACAAACGGAAATACCACGACAGTAATATCTCCATCAAACTCTTTTCTTGTATTTTGTAGCTGTACGAGGCTTGGTCCTATTTTTTGCTGGTAGCATTTTTCAATCGCGTCAACAATCTGTTCGCGTATAATAAGTTCAATCGACATTATTTCTTGTTTTGAAATTTGAGCGACAAAGATATTTGATTTTCGGCAGGATATGATTTTTGGATAAAAATCAGGTGCTTTTTAAAAGATAAAGCCCTGACTATTCATTTAGACAGGGCTTCAGCCAAATATTACAAACCATCAATGGCCAGAGCTTAACTTTTAACTTGATTTTACTTCATCTTGAAAATTTCGAATTCAACACGTCGGTTTTGCAAACGACCTTCCGGAGTTTTGTTACTGGCGATTGGGTTCGCTTTGCCAAATGCTTTTTGATGTATAATGCGACTGTCCGAAATCCCCTTTGATTCAAGATATTTAATTGTTGATTCAATGCGGTCTTGCGACAGTTTCATATTGTAACCATCTGATCCCTGACTGTCGGCATATCCGAAAATATTGACATTGTAGTCTTTGTTTTCGTTCAGCGTTTTGATCAGTTTATCGAGAATTCCTTTTGAATAGTCGGTCACATAACTTTTGTCCGACAAGAAATGGATTGGTGTAGCCTTGATATTTCCAATTTCGACCTGATCTCGGGTGATTTCTTTTTTCTTTTCAACCTCCTTTACCGGGCATCCTTTGTTTTCTTTTGGACCGGCAACGGTGGGGCAATTGTCTTCAGCATCAGCTACGCCATCTTTGTCCTGATCCAACGGGCAACCTGAAGCATCCACTTTCCAACCTTTTGGGGTAGCGGGGCATTTGTCGTCTTTGTCGGCAACACCATCGCCATCAGCATCGGGGCAACCTTTCAGGCTTGCCAATCCGAAAACATCTGGACAATTATCGTCTTTATCTGCAACACCGTCTTTATCACTGTCAGGACAGCCTTTCAACGCAGTTAATCCGGCAACAGTAGGACAATCGTCGATGTGATCGGGCACTCCGTCGCCATCAGTATCCAATGGACAGCCATTTGCATCAACAGCAACACCGGCAGGAGTGTCAGGGCATTTATCTTTTTTGTCAGAAACGCCGTCCATATCTGTATCCTTGGATTTCCCGAAAGCACTTTCGAGACCAACTGTAGCTTTCCAGTAGCTTTCCCGTTCTGTTACACCTGCTATCGTAGTTTCAAGTCCGTGAATATAACCAGTTTCCATATAGAACGCGGTGCTTGGGCTCACGTAATATTTACCTCCCAAACCTAACAAAATTAAGACCTGAACTGCCATTGTCGGCCAAAAAGCCTGGTCCAGCATAGAGGTAGGGACGGAAATTTTTTGTCTCGTCTGAAAGTTTGTACCGTAGATTGAGAAATGGGTTGGCCAAATCTATGGTACTCGTCAGATTAGAATTGTAAAGTCCAAGATCACCCTTCAGTATGATATCCAATCGCGGACTGAGGTATCTGCTAAGAAAATATCCTTCGGGCATTAAGCCAATGCCACCATTATTAAA
>JANONW010000319.1:0-56087 GCA_031421065.1 Prolixibacteraceae bacterium | reverse complement strand
TGGACTTGACGAAGATAAAATCAAGAAATATGTCATTTACCAAGAAAAACAAGAACGCTTAGAAGAGCAACAAAGTTTCGAATTTGGCCCCTTATAGGGGCATTTTAAGTCCACCTTCTAAGATGGTGGATTCTTTAATTTGGCTTTCAGAAAATATTTTTGTTCGAACTTAAAACCCGGAAAGTATTTGAATTGATCGTTTTGTATTAGTTCCTGACAGTTATTCGACCTCCTACGTAGGTAGTCCGGTATTGTTTTAATGGTTCGATGGCAGGCCCTTTGGTTGGACTTCCGTTGCCCCCAAACAAAATAAACTCAGAACCGCAGCAAGGGCATTTAGCAATCCCGCTTCCCTCAGTTGCCACCACCCTACAGGTTGACGAAACTTCGTGTGTGCAGGCAGCATCGAAAGCCAAAAAAGGATTTGAACTGTCGATCTGATCGCGAAAAACGATGACCCCTCCAAAGCCGTAACTTTTGAAATATACAGAACCTCCCGGAATATTGAACTCTATGTGACTGGTAGCATTAAAATTCTCATTAACATACACATACGGTATTACTGAGGTGTAATCGTCCTTGCATCCGTTGATGCCAGTCAGGATAAAAAAGCAAATCAAAACTGTTTTATAAACTTTACCTGAAAACTGAACCATTTTTTATATCTTTAATGCTTTATTAAAACAAAGAAAAGGACAAATTATTTTATACTATCTAAAAAACAATCAAAATGGAAGATTATATATTTCTGATTATTGCTGTTGCTCTGTCAATTTATGCAGCAATCAATAAAAACAAGAAAAATAAAGAAGCACCCATTCCTATAGAAGAGGGAGAAGAAGAATTGCAAGAGAACAATGCACGGAATTTTTTCATGGATCAATTGCTGGGCGAAGATTTTCTGGAAGAACCGAAAGTAAAGAAACCTAAACCGGTAAAGGTTCCGCGGGTTCCTGTCAGGGCTGAATTTAAAAGCGGACTCGATATGAATAAGAAAGGGCTGTTCAGATCAAGGATTGTTAGCACCTTGCCAGAAAGGGCCAAACGCCCATCAGTTTCAAGCATGAGCATACAGCCTGAAGAAGTGGAAGAAGATTTGATGATAGAAACAGGTAGTTACCTCGATGATTTTTCGTTACGAAAAGCGGTTATTTACTCTCAGATACTGGAACGAAAATATTAGCCGAGACTCAATCCCAACGATTTATTGACAGGCTGAATACCATTTTATGCCTGCAGATTCAAATAGTCAGGCATGAAACTTTTTATTATTCAGACTATTAATTGTTTTATAAAACATACTGGTTAGTAAAGGTGAAAAAAATTTTATAAGTTTGTATCACGAAAGAGTTCCGCAATAGCCGGAATTCTTTTTTGTTTTAATAGTGTTTAAAGAAAGGACAAAAATCATGAAGAAGGTAACTTATATTACTGAAGAAGGCCTTAGAAAATTAAAAGAAGAACTCGATCGTCTTATTACAATTGAGCGTCCTAAGATTTCGAAAGCAATTGGTGAAGCGATTGAAAAGGGAGATATCTCGGAGAATGCCGAATATGATGCAGCAAAAGATGCACAGGGAATGTTAGAAGCAAAGATGTCGGTACTGAGCGAACAAATTGCTACAGCGCGAATAATCGATGAATCGAAAATTAATACAACCAGTGTTCAGATAATGAACAAGGTTACGATTCTGAACAAAGCGAACAATACCACCATGCAATATACCATTGTTTCAGAACCTGAAGCAGATCTGAAACTTGGAAAAATCTCGATCCAAACTCCGATTGCCAAAGGATTGCTGGGTAAAAAGCTTGGTGATGTAGTTGAAATTCAGGTGCCGTCAGGCAAAATGCAATTCGAAATAATTGATATCGCAATCTGACGATCGACAAAATGGCCAGCATTTTCACCAAAATTGTAAACGGAGAAATACCTTCATGGAAAGTAGCCGAAGATGAAAATTTCTTCGCCTTTTTGGATATTTTCCCGGTAGCCAAAGGTCATACCCTTGTTATTCCCAAAAAGGAAGTCGATTATCTGTTTGATCTGGACAACGAAACTTACATTGGATTACAACTGTTTGCAAAAAAAGTAGCGCTTGGCATTCAAAAAGCCATTCCCTGCAAAAAAGTTGGAGTGATGGTTTTAGGCTTGGAAGTGCCTCATGCACACATCCATCTGGTACCCATGCAGACAGAAGCCGATTTGCTTCACTTCTCAAAAAAACTGTCGTTTACCAAAGAAGAAATGGCTGAAATAACTGCGGCCATTGCCAAAGAAATTGTCGGAGACTAGAGTTAACCGCACGAATCCCTATCTGCCTTATTGGCAAGAATCTCGTTGCAAAAGCATGATGGGCTTTAGAAGTAAATAAACTATGCTTTCCTTTTTCAAAAATGTTCCACTTTTCCCCAATCATTATTATTTTACACGTCCAGGATTCTTTTTCACAAAATCGCCCCAGCTTTTTGCTCCTGATCTTGTCACTGGGTTTTTCATTTGCAGGTAATGGCAAACAGCTACTGCCACGGCATCGGTAGCATCCAATTCCTTCGGAAGTTCGTTCAGGCTAAACATGTTTTTCAGGAAAAAAGCGACCTGTTCTTTGGCTGCGCGCCCCATTCCGGTTATCGATTGTTTTACTTTCAGCGGGGCATATTCAGAAACGGGAATGTTGCGGCTCAATGCCAGCCCCATCACCACGCCCTGTGCACGTCCCAATTTTAGCATCGCCTGAATGTCCTTGCCGTAGAAAGGCGATTCAATGGCAAGTTCATCGGGCTGCATATCATCCAGAAGTATTACAGTACGATCGAAAATATTTTTCAATTTCTGATAGTGATCCGATCCGGTGGTTTTGACAACACCAACCTTTAGAATGCGCGGTTTGTTGTCCACAACTTCAATTAATCCGTAGCCCATCACATTGGTTCCGGGGTCAATGCCAAGAATTTTTATTGGTTTAATATCCATGAATAGTTTACTAAAAGTTCAAAGTTAATGCTTCTGCTGAAACCAAATCCCCGAAATAATAAATGCCAGCCCTATAAAAGTGGTATAATAAATGGTTTCGCCCAGAATAAAATGGATGAATATCAGCGACAGAAAGGGTGACAAGAAAATAAGATTACCGGTTTTCGCATTGTTTTCACTCAGGTGCAAGGCTTTCATCCACAAAATATAAGTTATTCCAAGCTCGAACAACCCAATATAAATGGCTGCAGGTAAGGCTTTTACTGCCGGAAAATGAAAATCAGTAAAAAGGGAAGCAGCAATCAGCAGGTAAATCAATCCAAAAGCAAAATTCCAGAACAGCTTGAAAATATCTTCACGTTTGTCGAGCACACTTAAAATCCAGAAAAGCGCCCAGATCACGCTGCTTCCAACGGCAAGCAATGCTCCGGTGAGGTTGGTATTGGCCAATCCGGCAAGACTTCCCTGCGATGAGATAAAAATCACGCCAACAAAGCTGATGAGAATTGCTACAATGTTTCGTGCTGTAATTTTTTGACCTAATAAAGGTGCGGAAAGTAATGCCAGCACGATGGGCCAAATCATGTTCAGCGGCTGCGCGACTTGCGCCGGAAGCAAGCTGTATGCCTGAAAAAGAATGAGATAATACGCGAATGGGTTCAAGGCTCCGAGCAATGCCGACTTTCCCAAACCTGAGAGAGAAACGGTAAACAATTCTTTTAATTTGCCCTGAAAAAGGATGACCACGAAAAAGGTGAGCAATGAAAATACAGAAGCAGTCAATATCAGGTAAAGTGGTGAAAGTGTTTTCAGTCCGAGTTTAAATGCAGTAGCAACGGTTGACCACAGAACGACTGAAAGCAGTGCATAAATATATGCTTTCGACAACTGCTTCATGGATTCAGGGATTTTCCTTCAAAAAACAAATCTTCTTTTGTTTTGGCTGGATCCGATTGATTGCCAGGCTTAGAAAAATCCTGCATCTTCCGATACCCTGCTCTCGCATCCACCACATAAACACTTCCGGGATAGTCGGACAGCATCTTTTTGTAAAGTTCCATCGCTTCTTCTTTTCGGTCCAGTTTGTTTTGGTAAATGGCGGCAAGCTGAAAAAGAGCATCGTCAGCCAGCATATCCCAACTGTTATCCTTCACAATAGATGCAAGCAAAACGGCTGCGGCTTCGTATTTCCCTTGTTTCTGAAAAATGGTTGCCTTCCTGAAGTTTACATCATCGGTAAGCGAATGAAACGAATACAATTTACTGATAGAATCGAGTGAGGCCAAAGCTTCCGAAGTATGGTTGCGGAATAAATGCAGATCGGCACGGGCAAACATCCGGAGCGGAGTCGCTGTTGAGTCATCTTCCATATTCTCGCTGATAAAAAAAGCCAATTCCATAGCATCGTTGGCAATCAGTTTCGAGGTACTGGCTTTCAAGGCATCGAGCTGTGCTTTTGCCCATTTGAAATTCCCCATGTAAAAGCCCAGTTTGGCCTTTTTGAACTTCACATCATCGGCAAGCAAATTGCTTTTATTGCTTTCAATTACCTGTGAATAGGTGATTACCGCTTCCCACAGATCGCCCGAATAAACGTAAATATCCGATAGTTCAGCCTTCATCAGCGATATTTGTTGCTGGTTAATTCCTTTCAATGCAAGTCCATCTGTCAAAACCTGGATGGCTTCTGCAGGCTTGTCGAGGTAAAAAGCCAGTAAATGTGCGTATTGTGCCTGAAGTACTGAAGTTTCGGGTGAAATGCCCAGAATGGCAAATGTTTGAGAAAACTGCTCTTTCAACTCGCCTGCCTGCACTAAATCCAGCGTTCCGGATTCCACAAAACGATCGTAATACATTTGCACCCGTTGCTGACTGGCCAAATTATAGTATTCCGCAAGTTTCCCTTTGCTGATCAGATAACCGTAGGCTTTTACCGCCTCGTCGTAATTTTTATTGGTGGCCGACACATTTGCCATTGCGAAGATATTGCCATCTTCAGTGCCTGTTCTTTTGTCGAGCGAAATGGCCTGGCGTGTGGCTGCCGTAAAGTTTTTATCCTGAACAAATAACCAGATCAGCAGACGGGTATATAAAATCTGACCGGGATCAACCTGAATACGCTTCAGTATATACGCTTTCAATTGATTGCTGATTTCTTGATCGTTGTCCATCGACAAAACTGACTGAAGATTGCTTTTTACAATTTCAAGGTTGGTTTCGTTTTGCTTCGACCATTCAATGTATTCGTTCAACATCGCATCGTAGTTGCGGAGGTAATAATATATACGCCCCAGTTCGTAGTTAAACAATGCGGGATTTCCAGCCCTGCCTTTGACATAAACCTTTTCGGCATACTCAAATTCGCGCCGGTTTATAAACTGGTTCGACAAATTCTGAAATGTTGCCGGATTATTTGAAAGCAAAGAGATTGCCTTTTCATACATTTTTGCCGATTCTGCAACCTGGCCCTGTGCTTTTTTCAGAAAACCCCACTGAACATACCAATACGGTTCGGCGGAATTTCCCCGAATCCCTTTCCGAACCTCTTTCTCGGCCTTGTCAAAATCCGGAATGCCCAATAAACAATCGAGATAAACATTGAAATATCCTTCTGATTTGGTGCTTGCATACAATTGTTCGTAGAGTTCGGCAGCCTTTCCAAACTCTTTGTTCTGGTAGTACTGACTGGCCAGAATTGACATATTCTGTACATCAGTATTTTGCCCCCAAACGACCACCGGTGCCAACAGAAATATGATCCAGACCAAAGTCTTCATGAAAGCTTTTTAAAAATTGAACTACAAAAATAACAATCAAAAGCTTTCCTGACCGGTAAATGTGAGATTTGTGGAAGGATTTGGTCTGCGCGACCGAACTTACTTCGGTTTTAAAAAGTAATTTTGCGGAAATTTGTATCCGATGACAATTGAAATGAAAGGAAGGGAACGGCTTCCGCGATGGATGAAAATGCAATTGCCCAAAGGCGAAAGCTATTCGAGGGTTAAAAATCTGGTTGCCGAACACCAGCTTCACACGATATGCACCAGCGGCAATTGCCCCAATATTGGCGAATGCTGGAACAGGGGAAAACGGAATTAATTCAGAAAGTGATAGAAGCCGGCCCGGAAGTAATTTCGCACAACATGGAAACCGTTGAACGGCTCACCCCGAAAATTCGGTTTTGTTTTCTTCTTTTATGCCAACGAAGGCCAAGAGCCTATGCATATCCATGTAAGAAAAGCTGGTGGTTTTGCAAAATTCTGGATTGAACCAATTGAACTTGACTTTGCTCAAGGGATAAAAGTTTCAGAACTTAAATTGGCCTGACCTTGACGAAGATTTATCAGTAACCGCATCCTTGAGGGACGGTTCGGAAAAGTATAGAATTAAAAGCATTTCATAAATATGGCCAATTTCAACTACGAAGACCTCGGTCTGAAAGACTATAAAGAATGTTGGGATTATCAGGAAACGATACATGCCCAAATAGTTGCGGATAAATTGACGAACAAAAAAAGCAGCGATATCAATCGTTTTTTACTGGTAGAACATCCGCACGTTTACACACTCGGCAAAAGCGGCGATGAGCATAATTTGCTGATCAACGGCGACTTTCTTAAAAAAATTGATGCAGTTTACTACAAAATCAACCGTGGGGGCGACATTACCTATCACGGTCCAGGCCAATTGGTTGGCTACCCGATCATCGATCTTGAAAACTATAAAATTGGGGTGAAAGATTTCATCTTCAAGATGGAACAATCCATCATACAAACCATTGCAGAATACGGACTTGAAGGCGCACTGAAAGATGGCGCCACCGGCGTTTGGCTAAATCCCACCATTCCGGCAAAATCGCGAAAAATTAGTGCGATCGGGGTGCGGATTAGCCGGTATGTGTCGATGCATGGGTTTGCATTAAATGTGAATACCGATATGCGTTATTTCAACTATATCAATCCCTGCGGATTTTTAACTTATGGCGTTACTTCAATCGAAAGGGAACTGGGCCGCAAAATCGATATGCAGGAAGTAAAAGAAATTGTGAAAGCGAAGTTCAATCAGATTTACTGATAAAACTCCATTACCCTGAACTTCGAAATGATGCTCGAGGTGCCATTAATAAATTGCCACTACTTCAGAATATTACACGACATCGAACTTGGAATTCCTGTCTGGTTTTGTTTTTTTATAACTTTGGCCCTTTCATAAAAGGGAAATACACGATTGAAATCACTTTAAAACAACATAAAATGGCATTGATCAACGAAAATTACCTGAAACTTCAGGCGGGATATTTGTTCCCCGAAATTGGAAGAAGAGTACGCGAATTTGCAGCAGCCAATCCCGGTAAACAGATCATCAGAATGGGGATCGGCGATGTTACGCAACCACTGGCCCCCGCAGTAATAATGGCTTTCCACGAAGGTGTTGAAGAGTTGGCCAATGCTGCCACCTTCAAAGGGTACGGACCGGAACAAGGGTACGATTTCTTGCGCGATGCCATCGCGTTAAACGATTACCAAAACCGCGGTGTTGATATTTCGGCCGATGATATTTTCGTGTCGGATGGGTCAAAATGCGACACAGGAAACATTCAGGAAATATTTGGGGCGGGCAATAAAATTGCCATTTGCGACCCTGTTTACCCGGTGTATGCCGACACCACTGTTATGTCGGGCAAAACTGGGACGATGCAGAGCAATGGTTATTTCGATGGAATTATTTACATGCCCTGCAACGAGGAAAACGGTTTTATCCCTGGATTGCCCTCCGAACGTCCCGACCTGATTTTCCTTTGTTATCCGAACAATCCAACCGGAACCGTTGCCAGCAAAGAGGAGTTGAAAAAATGGGTGGATTATGCCCACGCTAATCAATGCATTATTTTGTATGATGCAGCTTATGAATCATACATTACCGATGACTCGATTCCACGTTCAATATTCGAAATTGAAGGTGCAAAAGAAGTTGCGCTCGAATTCCGCAGTTTCTCGAAAACTGCCGGGTTCACCGGAACCCGCTGCGCGTTTACAGTTATTCCGAAAGAACTGAAAGCATACGACAGCGAAGGGAATGCCCATCAGGTAAAAGCTTTGTGGAACCGCCGTCATACCACTAAATTCAATGGAGTTTCTTATCCGGTGCAAAAAGCAGCAGCGGCCATTTATACTGAAGAAGGAAAGAAACAGGTGAAAGAAGTAATTGATTATTACCTCGAAAATGCCCGCATCATGCGCGAAAGCCTGAAAGAAACCGGATTCACCGTGTTTGGTGGCGTAAATGCGCCTTATGTTTGGGTTAAAACTCCTGACAATATGAAATCATGGGATTTCTTCGACAAGTTGCTGATCGAAGTCAATGTGGTCGGTACTCCAGGCTCGGGCTTTGGCCCATCGGGCGAAGGCTATTTCCGTTTTTCGGCATTTGCCGACCGCGACAATGTGTTGGAAGCCATGGAAAGAATTAAAAACCTGAAGTAAAATCGTAAACTGAATTATTCCTTAAAGCTACAATTTTTAAACGCCATGATAATGTCTTCAATGCAATTTAGATTCATTCAAAATTAAGTAGCTACTAATTCGGGCGAATCTATCATCAGGGAAACTGCATATTTTGAAAATTTAGCAATTTGTTTACCTCCTGATGTCAGTTTTTTTTGAAGCAACACAAATAATAACGACATTTGCATCCTTTAAGCCTTAGTTCATGACAATAAACGAAATACAAAAAGGGATCGTTGAGGAATTTTCCGCTTTCGAAGACTGGATGGATAAATACGGTTACCTGATTGAGCTGGGAAACGAGTTGAAAGAATTGGACCCAAAAGACAAAATAGATCAGTATATTATTAAAGGATGTCAGTCGAGGGTTTGGCTTGTTTCTGATTTTTCGGATGGTAAAATCATTTTTCGTGGCGAAAGCGATGCCGTAATTGTGAAAGGATTGGTTGCCCTCTTGCTGCGGGTGGTTTCGAACCGGACTCCGCAGGAAATACTTAATAATGAGCTTTTCTTTATCAACGAAATCGGATTAAAACAGCATCTTTCACCTACCCGCTCGAATGGTTTATTGGCCATGATAAAACAAATTAAACTCTATGCTGTTGCATATAACAGAATTTCAGAAAAAGGAGATTGAGCGATGGATACCAGAATTGATTTGATAATTGAACGTCTGAGAGACGTGTATGATCCGGAAATACCGGTCAATATTTACGATTTAGGACTGATCTACAATGTTGATATTGACGATGCCAACCAGGCAAATATCATTATGACTTTGACATCTCCCGGCTGTCCGGTTGCCGATATGTTGGTTGAGGATGTGCGTCAGGCGGCCCTGGGCGTGAATAATGTGGCGACTGTTGACGTTGAGCTTACTTTTGACCCGCCATGGGACAAATCCATGATGAGCGAAGAAGCCCGTTTGGAACTTGGGTTCTTTTAATGTGCCAATTCGATAATTTGGCTATATGATAATTAAATTAACAAAGCGGCTGTTTCCATGGAGACAGCCGCTTTGTTTTTAGCTTTTATATCTTACTTCTGAGATTTTGGTTTTAGAATCAAATTCAATTCGTCCAATTGTTCGGGCGAAATGGTTGAAGGACTGTCCATCATCACATCGCGACCGGAGTTGTTTTTTGGGAAAGCGATGGTGTCGCGGATACTTTCCAAACCGGCGAACATCGAAGTCAGACGGTCGAATCCGAAGGCGATACCAGCATGAGGCGGCGCTCCGAATCTAAAGGCATCCATCAGGAACCCGAATTGGTAGTCGGCCTGTTCCGGAGTAAATCCAAGCAAACCAAACATTCTGGCCTGAAGTGCTTTATCGAAAATACGAACCGAGCCTCCGCCAATTTCAACACCGTTGATCACCAAATCGTAAGCGTTGGCACGAACGGCTCCCGGATTGGTTTCCAGAAGGGCAATATCTTCAGGTTTAGGAGCGGTAAACGGATGGTGCATGGCATAAAAACGTGCTGTATCTTCATCCCATTCCAACAACGGGAAATCGACCACCCACAATGGCTGGAACACGTTTTTATCGCGTAATCCAAGCTGATTGGCCATTTCCAAACGCATATCGCCAATGGCTTTCAGCATTTTTCCTTTTACTCCTGAAAGCAGTAAAATCAAGTCGCCGGGTTTTGCACCAAATACTTCAACCCATTTCTGAAGGTCTTCGGCACTGTAAAATTTATCGACCGATGATTTGACCGAGCCATCGGTATTGTATTTCAGATAGACCAAACCTTTTGCACCAACCTGCGGACGTTTTACCCATTCGGTAAGCGCATCGAGCTGTTTGCGGGTATATTCCGAGCAACCTACGGCACAAATTCCACCGATAAACTCAGCATCGTCGAATACCGGAAACCCTTTTCCTTTGACCAAATCAGTCAGGGCTTTGATTTTCATACCGAAACGAATGTCCGGTTTGTCCGATCCGTAGCTTTCCATCGCTTCAGAATATGGCATCCGTGGAAATTCGGTAATGTTAATGCCCTTAATTTCTTTGAACAGATATTTGGTCAGTCCTTCAAACATGTTCAGGATGTCTTCCTGCTCAACAAACGACATTTCGCAGTCGATCTGGGTGAATTCAGGTTGGCGGTCGGCTCTTAAATCTTCATCGCGGAAGCATTTTACAATCTGGTAATAGCGGTCGAATCCGGCCACCATCAGCAATTGTTTCAGCTGTTGCGGCGACTGTGGCAAAGCATAAAATTCGCCTGGGTTCATGCGCGAAGGAACTACAAAATCGCGTGCTCCTTCCGGAGTCGATTTGATCAGAACCGGAGTTTCGGTTTCGATAAAATCCTGACTATTGAGGTACGAACGTGTGGCATGGGCCATTTTCGAACGCAAAATCAACGTATCGCGAACAGGCGCCCGGCGCAAATCGAGGTAGCGGTATTTCATGCGGATTTCATCGCCTCCATCACTTTCGTCTTCGATGGTGAACGGCGGTGTTTCCGAGCTGTTCAGGATATTTAATGCAGTTACGGCCAGTTCAATATCTCCGGTCGTGATATTTTTGTTTTTGCTGCTTCGTTCGCGAACAGTTCCTGTTGCCTGTACCACATACTCACGGCCAAGCTGATTGCCCATTTCGGCAACAGACGGCTCTGTTTTTTCATCGAAGACCAACTGGGTAATGCCGTAACGGTCGCGAAGATCGATGAAAGTCATTCCGCCAAGGTTTCTTACGCGCTGAACCCAGCCTGCAAGTGTTACTTCCGAACCCTGATGATTGATACGGATTTCGCCGCATGTATGTGTTCTGTACATATTTATATCTGTTTCGTTCGGTGCAAAAATAAACAGATTTTAGAATAATTAGGAGGGAAATGTCAGATTCGGGGGAAAGTTTGTGGTTTGATAGGTTCAAATGACCGATCCTAACTTCAATTGGCTATAGTAAAAAAGCGTTACATGAATTTTCATCATATAACGCTTTTACTTTTTTACCGGTGCTCTCCAGGTAGGACTTGAACCTACGACCTACGGATTAACAGTCCGCCGCTCTAACCAACTGAGCTACTAGAGAATTTTGTTATTGCCTTTGCTGTATCGCTGAAACGTTTTCTTTAAAAGCGTTGCAAAAATAGTAGCTTTTACGAAAAGAAAAAATATTTTTGCAGAAAAAAAATTCATGGGCACATTTACTGGCCTGACAAAGAGCCAAAAATCAATACTTGGGATCGGGAATGCCCTTATCGATGTTTTGATCAATATTCCGGATGATGCTGTATTACAAAAATTTGGATTCCCCAAAGGAAGCATGACCCTGGTTGATGCAGTTCTCTCGTCTGAAATAAAAAGAGAAACAAAAAATGACCCCCGAATCATTCAAACAGGCGGTTCTGCTGCTAATACCATTCATGGAATAGCCCAATTAGGTGGACAATGTGGCTATATCGGCAAAATTTCGGACGACGAATTTGGGAAATTCTATCTTGATGACTTTAATAAGAATCAGATTAACACTCATTTCTTTTACAGCGAAACCGGAACCGGGCATGCAACCGGATTAATTAGCCCTGATTCTGAACGCACCTTCGGCACTTATCTGGGTGCCGCCATGGAACTTACCGCTGAAGAAATGACTTCTGAAATATTCAGAAATTATGGGATCATGCACATCGAAGGATATCTGGTCCAAAACCATGCGTTAATCGAAGCAGCCATGAAAACAGCCAAAGAAAACGGACTGTTGGTTTCCATTGATATGGCCAGTTTCAATATTGTTGCTGCCAATCTCGGGTTCCTGCAGCGAATTATCCGCGAATATGTTGACATTGTATTTGCCAACGAGGAGGAAGCTTTCGCGCTAACCGGAAAAAATCCAGAGGAAGCCTTGCATGAAATTGCAGAAATGTGCAGCATTGCCGTTGTCAAACTTGGTGCAAATGGTTCAATGATAAAATCGGGCAACAGGGTGATCCGGATCGATGCAATTCCGGCAAAAAGTATTGATACCACTGGCGCGGGCGATATTTATGCCGCCGGATTTTTGTATTCTCTCTCCGAAAATCTCGACCTCGAAGTCGCCGGAAAAATTGGTTCACTGCTGGCAGGGAATGTGGTTGAGGTGATGGGAGCCAAAATTCCTTCGGAAACATGGGAAAAGCTGCTGCCACAAATTGAATTGATTAAGAGGATAAATGTTCAGGTATAAAAACGTACTTTTGCCCACTTTAAAAATCAGCATTTTACAAATAAAAATCAGCAAACAATATACAGAATGAAGCGACTTAAAATCAAAGAAATAATTGGAGGAGAACTGATTGGAACACAGGTACTGGTTAAAGGTTGGGTACGAACCAAAAGAGGTAGCAAAAACGTAAATTTCATCGCTTTAAACGATGGTTCAACGATTCATAATTTGCAGATTGTTGCTGATGTTGAAAAATTTGGCGAAGAATTGCTGAAAGACATCAATACCAGTACCTCGTTGGCAATTACCGGCGACCTGGTAGCTTCGCAGGGAAGCGGACAGGCTGTTGAACTGAATGCCACCGAAATTATTATATACGGGAAGGCTGATCCTGATAAATATCCGATCCAACCCAAGAAACACAGCCTCGAATTCTTGCGCGAGAATGCACATTTACGCTTTCGTACAGCTACTTTCAGCGCTATTTTCCGTATCCGGCACGCCATGGCATTTGCCATCCACAACTATTTCAACAGCAAAGGTTTTATATATTTGCATACGCCCATTATCACCGGATCTGATGCCGAAGGTGCAGGGCAAATGTTCCGCGTTTCAACACTCGATGCAAAAAATCCT
Organism: Prolixibacteraceae bacterium; assembly: GCA_031421065.1. Classification (GTDB taxonomy): domain Bacteria; phylum Bacteroidota; class Bacteroidia; order Bacteroidales; family Prolixibacteraceae; genus Aquipluma. The sequence goes on along the minus strand of JANONW010000319.1, from coordinate 42,808 downwards.
CCTCTCCTTGAAGATGGAAGCGTCGATTATTCGCAGGATTTCTTCGGAAAAGCTACCAACCTCACCGTTTCGGGCCAATTGGAAGGCGAATTGGGCGCAACTGCTTTGAGCGACATTTATACTTTCGGGCCAACTTTCAGGGCCGAAAACTCTAATACCGCCCGCCACCTTGCCGAATTCTGGATGATCGAACCTGAAATGGCTTTCTACGAACTTCAGGACAATATGGACCTGGCAGAAGATTTTCTGAAAAGCCTGATTAAATATGCGCTTGAAAATTGCATGGACGATCTGGATTTCCTCAGCAAACGCCTTCAGGAAGAAGAAAAGAACAAACCGATGGACGGACGCTCAATGGAATTGATTGAAAAACTGCGCTTTGTTCAGGAAAACGATTTTGTGCGTTTGCCATACACCGAAGCAATTAATATACTGAAAGATTCAAAACCTTACAAAAAAGGAAAATTCCAGTATCCGGTTGATTGGGGAACCGATTTGCAGAGCGAACACGAACGCTACTTAGTGGAAAAACATTTCAAAAAACCGGTTATCCTGATCAATTATCCAAAGGAAATCAAGTCGTTCTATATGAAGCAGAACGAAGATGGGAAAACTGTATCTGCGATGGATGTTTTGTTCCCCGGAATAGGCGAAATTATAGGTGGTTCACAGCGTGAAGAAAACTACGACAAGCTGGTGAAGCGCATGGAAGAAATGGGAGTTCCCGTTCATGAAATGGATTGGTACCTCGATACCCGCCGTTTCGGAACAGTTCCCCACAGCGGATTTGGTTTAGGTTTCGAAAGGTTAATGTTGTTCGTAACCGGAATGGGCAACATACGCGACGTAATTGCCTTTCCCAGAACACCAAAAAACGCGGAGTTTTAGGAGAAGATTGCCGAAGACCTCATTTTCGACACGTATTACGAACGGGCAATAATATTAAGTTGATTGTAACACTCTAATTTTAATTTTAATTCATGATGCAAGGGCCTAAATGCAGACGGAAATTGTTTCTGCTGATGTTGATGGCAATAATGGTTACGTTGGTCAAAGCTCAGTCAAGTCTGGCATTCTATCCGTTTGATGATCAATTTAATTCATATAATTAGAACCCGGCTTTTTTAACCTCGCCCCATAAATTTACTTTCAGTATTGTACCGTTGGGTGGAACAATTATTGGTTACAATAGTCAGGATCTAATTAAAGATTTGTTGACAAAAATTATTTCGGGGCAAAACCCTGCCAATGACTATTACATGAACGTTCTTGAAACCATGGCCAACAAGTCGATGTTCAACCAGAACATTGAAAGTGCCATGCTGAATTTCACGTACCGCTCGAAAGTTGGTTTTTTAAATTTCAGGATAAAGGACGTCCAGACTTTTTCGGCATCGGCCAAAGGTGACCTCACAAAATTTATTTTAAAGGAGGAAAGTCAGAGTGCCGTTATTGATGAAATCCAGTATTTGCCTACTCAGGCAATACATTACAGGGAATATAGCCTTGGATATTCGTACAAGTCTCCGATGAATAAATTTTCAGCCGGAATCCGCGCAAAATTATATTTTGGCAAAGCAGCCATGTTTTCATCTCTTTACGGATCAATCAACAATGAATCAGGTAATTACGTTTTGAATACAACGGGAGAATTAAATTTATCATTTCCTCAATCTACCAATCCTACCAGCTCAGGGGCTCCGGACATTACAAAAATAAGTGGATCAAAAATAGCCAACTATTTATTGAATACTGGCAATCCGGGATTTGGGGTCGATTTGGGCATCAATTACAGGTTTACCCCAAATCTGTCGCTTTCCATGAGCGTCATCGATTTGGGCAAAATAAATTGGAACAATAATCTCAGTTCACGATATTTCGACCCCTACACGCTTCCTGTTTTGAGCTTTATAGTGCCTACTTTGGAACCGCTTGAAATCATCAAAAAGGATGGTTATAAATATTATACAAAACTGCCCACTTATCTCAACGAAGGTTCAATTCCCACATCCTTTTCAAGGTCATTGCCCCTTACCATTTATGCCGGCATAAAATACCGTATTAAACCAAACCTTACAATTAGTTTTACCGACAGGTATCTGCTGGTTAAAAATCTGAGCTACAATAGCCTTTCAGTTACTGCCACTATCGATGTCAACAAAAAAATGTCAATAAATACAGGTTATTCCATCATCGGAGATTCTTACTTTAATCTTCCAGTTGCCTTTTTATTAAAAAAAGATTTTGGACAGATGTACTTTGGAACCGATAACATCGCTTCGTTCCTTTTACCTTCAATTTTTGATTACGCGAGTTTTTCCTGCGGAACATGTTTTTACCTTTTTAAAAACAGAGATTCAAAAAATTCTTTCTCCCCTGATGAGAATCCATTTTATAAATCCAGAATTATAAAAAAGGACCGTAAAAGTGGGCTGATCAGAAGAGCTTTTCCAGAAGCAACCAATCAATTTGAATTATACTGGTCCATGAAGCTGGGAATGGGCAATGAACAGATGGTGGTTTTACTGGCATTGATTTCAGTAATTTCTTTCTTGGGCAATGCTCAGTCGAACCTGGTTTTAACAATCAGGAAGTTATTAAAGATGTGATGACACAGTTTCTTGAAGGCAATCAAACTGCCGAAGATTTTACAGGTGTTTTCAACAGCGCTTCACTACCGCGAATACAGTTTGGGATTTGCCAAAGAGGTTATCAAAGATAAGCTGACGGTCGGTGGACGTGCAAAAATCTATTTTGGAAAGTCAATCCTTTTTTCAGAAGTATCAGGACAGATAATTGATAGCAACGGCACTTATTATACTCAAATAGCAGGGACAATGCGATTGTCCATTCCGGCCAACCCGGATCTTGATGGTGGATATCTAAGGGATCTGAACCTTGCAAATAATTTTGATATAGGTGGTTACATCACAAATACGAAAAATTTCGGAACCGGCATCGACTTGGGATTTACCTATAAAATTACCCCGGAAATCGAACTTTCGGCAAGCGTGGTTGATTTGGGCAGAATCAAATGGAAGCAAAACATAAACACGTTGATGTTTAATGAAGATATTCCATTCCCATCTGAAAATATTAATGTTGAGGTAGATAAAAATGGGGTTCAGGCCCTTACAAAAATCGATGACAGACTACTCACCGATACGATGACTTTCAGTTTGCATATTGATGGACCCGCGTTTTCGAAACTTTTACCAACCATCTTTTATGCCGGGGTAAAATATCAGGTGAGCCCGAAACTTTATATCGGGATGGTTGGGCGGTATTCAAAAACCAAAGGATTGAATTACAATAGTTTTTCACTGACAGCCAATTACGAAGCAAACGAAAAACTCACAATCATCACTGGTTATTCAATTCTTGGAAATTCGTTCAACAACATACAGCTTGCTATTCTTTACAAACGGGATGGCGGCCAATTAAAAGAAAAGTTTAATTGGCAAACTTACAGAGCAGTAAGCTTCAAGTGAATGGTATCTAACTTACTGAATTTAGCTAAATATGGAAAGGAGGTCTATTACGCCTGACATCATAAACTTATTCAACCTCTTCAAGATGGATATATCCCCAACCTGGCACATTTAATTTAAGCTCCCGGCCTTCAATGCTGTATGAAGTTACTTCAGGAAGCATTATTGCTAACTTTCCTGAAAATTGACTGTCGCAACAAGCTTCGGTACATGCGGGAAATTCTATTTCAAGCTGATTACTTTTGCCTGAAATAAAAGTTCCTCCGCAACTATTGATATCCAATTTCAGACCGTAAGTTCCATCCTTATTAAAAGTCAGCAGAATTGGTTTATTCTCATTTTTGGGATAAGCAACCGATTCAATAGACATGAAACTCTTTGCCTCCCAGGTTGAGAAAAGTATGGAATTCGATGTCTCATCTTTGTTGCAGGAATTCGGGATTAAGAAAATCGAAATAATTATCAAAATATGGAATGCAGTTTTCATCATGAAATATTTATCGAAAGATGAAAAATAATGGAAGTAGGTTGCGTCATTCAATATTTCGGTCTCAAACAAGATACAAAAACTAAGCGGGAGATTCGTAATCAACCGCTCAGTAATTGAATTTTTACTTGGTCTTCTGACTTCGGTCTTCCCTATGACAACACCGACATGGCTGCGCCAATCAGGTTGGCATTATCCATTTTTGAAATCTGAACTTTGATGTCGCTCATTCCAAGTTCCGACAATAATTCAGAAAGACAATTGTTAACGATCTCAACATAAGTTGTATTTCCGGTTTTAACCTTGCTCCAGAATAAACTTCCTTCGGCCAAAACCTGAATGGTTTTTACAGATGGATCGGCCGATTTCAGGTTCTGTGCCAGTCCAGTAATTGATGCTGCAACCAGTTTGGCAGAGCGTTCATAAATTTGAAAAGCCACCTCGGAATATTCAGGTTTATAACTTTCCGGATTGTTCATCATACGGCTCAAATCAGCTGCGTCCAGTTCTACCGCCAATTGATCGTTGGGGAAAGCTGCGCGGAAAACACGTCCGAGATACATTCCTGAAATGGCTTTCTCGAAACGCTGGAATCCGGTATTGTTTGAATTGGTATCTACAATAGCGTCAAGCGAAGTAAGGTGGGGCGGGTCAAAATTTCCGGATTCAAGATTCACAGGTGTTTCGCCCGACCAACCTTTCAGGTTTTTTATTTTCGGAATGTATTCAGAAGGAAAGAAAGTAGCCATGTTGGTTCCGGTTCCAACTATCAGACCGACATAAGCATCATAACCTGGATTGAGCAAACCGGCAAAAAGACTGGTAATGGTGTCGTTCACCACGGCAATTTTACCAAAATTCACTTTGGTATTCTGGTTCAAATACTCAACCAACGATTTGCCAATTGGCTTACCAACCATTCCTTCAATGTTAACGCCTTTGGTCCAGTTAATCAGTTCGGCATCGCCATCGGTCAGAGATTTGGCCGGATAAGAGAAACAATATCCGATAGAACAATTCTCAATCAGGCTTAGCTGATTTATAATTTCTGCCTGCGAATTGTACAAATCTTCACGAGTAAAACCTTCTGTTTTCATTTCAGTAATGTCTTTTTCAGCCAAACTGGTAATTTTGGTTTTCTCACCCACCGAAACCACGGCAGCGCGAAAATTGGTTCCGCCCAGGTCGAACACTGTAGCCTCGCCGCTTATCCCATCTTTTTTCGGATGTATATAAGTTGGCAAACACTTGATTTCGGTACCATCGTTCTGAAGTCCGGTTTCGATTTTTTGCCTAAGATCGTTGGCAATTTCAAGCAGTTGTTGATTGTTTAGTGCAAATTGATTGATCATGTTATGCGTATTAGTTATTGATTTATAAATATGCGATTGGCTAAATTAAGCAAATTATCTTTCCTGATCATTTCTTTTTACGCATGAAATAGAAAGCAGCGCCACCAAGAACTACTATCCCGCCAATAATTGCGAAAGTTACACCATTCGATGATTCTTCGGCAGTTTCATCTTCATAATATACCGGATCCATGTTGTCAATCGAAATGGTATCGGTTGGTTCTTCAATAGCTACCTCAAGTGAATCTTCGCCCTGTGCAAATACAACAACAGGCACTCCTAAAAACAACAAGCCTAAAAAGGCAAACATGATAAATTTTTTCATCGTTTCAATTTTTAAATTATTTTTTACTATAAATCTCTATTTTATCTTTTTTTCTGGCTCGCCCCGTCGCATCTTCGATGCTCTGGCACTCTCTACTCCTATAGAGGGGGGAAGACCGGTTTACTGGGCTTCGGGGTGAGTATCGGAAGCTGATTTTCTGTAAGTATCGGACAAAGCCTGACGTGCAGGTTTATACCGGGGATTGATCTTCAGACAATCTTTCAATATTTTACGCGCCTCGTCAACATTGGTTTCAGCATAAATTCCGGCCAACTTCAGGTAAATGCTAAAATACTTCCGGTTTGCCTCAATTGCTTTTCGGTAATAAGAGGCAGCTTTTTCGGTATCTTTTTCTTTCAATGCCAGATCGCCCGCTAAAACAAGTGCCGGTTCGTATTCAGGATTAATCTCAAAGCACTTCTGAAGCATCTCTTCTGCACGGCCAACTTCCCCGGAACCAACCAACGACACTGCAAATTTATAACAGATCCATTCATTTTGAGGGTCTAAGGCCAAAGCATTTTGAAATAAATACGCAGATTTAATGTTGTCGCCATTTTTTTGCTCCTGAATTCCCTTCAAATCATCTTTTGTAACCCGCTCAATTACTGCACATATCGGAATTCCGTCGGCAGTAATGATATGAATTGTATTCGCTGGCGGCCAGATTTTATTTTTCAACTGATAGGGAGAAATGTAACTGTTCGCCACGATGGCATAATCCCAATCGAATTCGCTCCGTTTCTGGTAAGGAAAATACACAAATCTTATTTTTTCGTTGTCCCTGAAATACCATTGACTCGGAAAATTTCCGCCTATAATAACTTCTTCGCTGTGTTGCTTGTTTTTCAGGTATTCCTGAAGCCATTCGGCTCCTTCGCGCATCGAATGGTAATAGTAATCGGTTTCATAATTTCCGTAGGCGCCCTTTAATCCGCCAACCAACTGATTGTAATACAGGTAATAATACGGATGATTGGCACCCATAAATTTCGCCGGATGAAATGACAAAATCAATAGTAATCCAATGCCGGCAATCCGAACAATTTTATGCCTGAACCTGACAAAAAAAGCATGAAAACCCAGTGCCGAGATCAGGATAATTCCGGGATAGACAAACAGGAAATGCCGCCACGATCCGTAAAGGTTAGAACCCTTCAGGATAACATACACCAACGGGAACAAAACTGTAAAAAACAACAGCCACAACTGTGTTTTCTGATTGTCTGAATAATTCTTTTTTGCATTCAACAGGAAAACGGCTATGCCGGCAAAAACAACAAGCGGAATTGTAATTGCCATGTATTTAGGCAAGTAGTACCACGGATGAAAATCGGACCAATCAATCCGGCCTTCAAAAATCTGGCGGACGGTTGTCGGGAAATGGGTCATTACCTGATACGATTTAAACACGTTGAGCACCGGATTTTGCAAGGCATAAGGCCAGAGCACCAAACCCAGCAAATAGCCTGAAAGCGAAATTCCGGAGAACAAAATCAGTTGTTTTTTTAGCTGTTTTATGTCCGGTTTTTTCTGTTTCATCCAATCCGAAATAAATTTCAGGAACATAAAAAACCCGAGGTAAAAAACCACGAGAATACCTCCGGCGCGGATACCAATGGAAAAAGCGATGCTTAAAACCAGCAGTAAAATCGTTTGTTTTGTAGGTTTTACTTCAGAACAAACAAGTTTAAGCGAATAATAAACGCTTGAAATATAAGCCAATGCAAAGGGAATATCTTTCAGGTTATTTTGTGACTGGCCCAAAAACCCCGGTGAAACAGCAAACAGCAACAGCACAATTATAGCAGCTCCAAAACCAGATAAATGCGCTGCAAATAAGGCGGTTACCAAAATTGCCAGCCATCCTGAAATACTGCACATCAGGTGTCTGAACCCATAAATATCTTCAATTCCGAACCAATGGATCAGAACGGTTACCAAATTATCGAAAGCCTGGCCGTAGTATTGAAGGTGGGTTTTTGGCGTATCGAGCGACGATTTGTCGGCTCCCATACTGCTGAAGTAATTGTAAACCATTTCGGAATGGCGGTAATGCACCTCTTCGTCGCCCGAAATACCTGCATCGCGGCTGATCACCAAAAGGGCGGAAAGCATTACGAAAGCCAGAACCCAAAAAGTTATCTTCAGATTTTTTTCTCCCATTATTCGGTGTCAGTATCGTAAAACTTTTTCACAAGATAGATAGGCCGGTTCTGCGATTCTTTGTAGATGCGATAAACATATTCGCTCACCACGCCCAGAAATATAAGCTGAATAGAACCCAGAAAATAAATGCTCAGAACGGTGGAAGACCAGCCAAAAAGCGCAAATCCAAAGGATTTCGCAACCAGCACATAAATTCCGGCAAACAAAAATACGATAGTTCCGATCAGGCCCAGCACCAGACATACCTTTATCGGAAATTTCGAAAACGAGAAAATGGCATCAGCGCCCAACAACATCAGTTTCCCGATGGTCATTTTTGGCTCACCGCCTGCACGCTCTTCCCTAACATATTCAATAAATCCCTGGTTGAAACCGATAAACGAGCGCAAGCCAGGCAAATAACGTATGGTTTCCTTCATTTTCACCAGGGCATCGACAGCGGCACGGTTCAACATCGAGAAATTGCCCGAATTTTCCATATCGTCGAGGACGGTAATTTTTTTAAAGAATGCGTGAAACAAGTTGGTTGTGATGCGGAGCCGTTTCCCTTTCCGGCCTTTCCGTTTGCCGGTAACAATATCAAACCCTTCGTCATTAATCATCCGGTACATTTCGGCGAGTAACTCAGGCGGATCCTGAAGGTCGCCATCCATCATGGCCACATAATTTCCCATGGCCATTTCCAACCCGGCGGTAAACGCAGCCTGATGGCCAAAATTCCTCGAAAGATCAACGATTTTTACTTTTGAAAAGTGCTTGCGGACTTTAATTAATTTCCGAAGTGTCGAATCGGTACTTCCATCGTTTATAAACAGAATTTCGTAGTCCGAAGTGAACGATTCCACTGCATTTATTGCACGCGATGCCAATTCATCAATCAGATCTTCTTCGTTATAAACAGGGATTATGAGTGAAAACATAGATTTGTTTTTTTTAGTACGTTTTTTTCCTGAAATTCAATTCGGGTTTCAGGAAAATGACAAGGCAAACCGAGGTTAAAGATACGGATTTTCAGTATGCGATCATCAATACTGTCAATGATGGCCAAACCTGAAGTTTCAAAAAATGCCAGTTCAGGGAAGTAGTTTCCCTTCGCTGGCACTTGTTGGTTGGTTTTAGAAAAGTATCCCGGTTAAAAGGATGAAAAAGCTTATTGCGGAATTGATTTTTATATTTTAATATTTTTTATACCCCTGCCATCTCACTGCACTTTTTGCATCAGGAAATCCTTCAGGAACTGTTTGTTTTACCTTTCCGCTTGCTGCCCATTCGGCCCCCCGCTGAAAAGTAACAATGAAACCGGCGCTTTCAAGAGCAGGGAATTCTTTGTCCCCATTTCCGCAATGCCCGAGAACCGTATGAAAAACGCGTCCTTTGCCGTAAGCAATGGTCATCAGTATCGGTTCTTCTTTGCCTGAACCACCGGTAGCCGGGTCAGAAAAGGCAGTGGAAAGTACTTCCATGTTTTCGGCCGGGCCGCGAAGATTACTGTACAATTCATCTTCTGCCTGCATCCATTCAACAGGCAATCCTTTGGTAATTGGATGATTGGTAATACGGTTGGTCACCATGTATTCTGTGCGTTTGCCGTGCGATCCACCTTTGCCCGGCGAATGATCGGGTACCAGTTTGCCGTCTTTGAAATACATGTATGGCCCGTCTTTTTCGGTACGGTTTCCCCAGCCGCCCAGTCCAATAATCTGGTTGTATTCTTTCCAATCCGGAAAAGCGTTATCTGCAGCATGGTAAACTACCACGCCCCCGCCCTTTTTTACGAATTTAAGGAAGGCGGTTTTTGTTGCTTCCGGCCAGTTATCGCCGGTGTAATCAAGCACCACCAACTTATATTTCGTGAAATCAGGAAGGAAAGAACTCATGTCTTCTTTTTCCTTTGGCGTTTGAATGATGTCGGACTGAAACAATCCGGTCTGATCCAAAATTTGCTTCAGGATTGGAGAACTTGCCTGCCAGTTGTGGTTATTTTGTCCGGTTATAATCAGGGTTTTAAAAGGCGCTTTCGCTTGTAACCCAACCACCAATATCAGGAAAAACAGAAATATCAGATATCTTTTTGTCATAGCAGGTAATTAAATTGTTGGTATTTTCCAGGGGGCGCGGAAACTTCTCATCAGCATTTTGCTTGCTTCCGCATTGTTGATAATTTGTTCTTTCACCGGATCCCACTGAATTTTCTGTTTGGTGGCCATGGCAATTTCGCCAAGCAAACCAATCGAAATCGACCGGTGAGCGACCTCAACCGGAGTAATGGTTTCTTTGCGGGTGCGGATACATCCGAGGAAATTGCCGATATGATTGTCGCTTTTGTATAAGGCATTTTTGCCGGAACCAAGTTCTTCAGAAATCAGCTCAGGTTTCGAGGCCGTAATAATATCGCCACGGTCAACGTGAATCCACCCGTTTTCGCCATACCATGTTACGCCCATTCCGTGAGGTAAACGGGCTGCGTTGGCCACGCGAATAACAACTCCTGATTTGTATTTGCAATTAAAATCAAATTCGACCGGAACATTGTACAATTCATTTGCTCCCGGATAAACCCCTTCGCCCGAAACTTCAATTGGCCCTGTGCGGTCGAGTCCCAATCCCCAGGTTGCAATGTCAATATGGTGGCCTGCCCAGTCGGTTAACTGTCCTCCTGAATAATCAAGTATCCAGCGCCAGTTCCAGTGACAAACACCGCGATATGGCACTTTGGGAGCCGATCCCAACCAGAAATCCCAATCGAGTTCGGCAGGCACCTCTTTTATTGATGGCATTCCAACCAGTTTCGCGGCATTGGGCAAACCCACTTCCACACGATCGACCTTTCCTAATCTTCCGTTGAAAACAAGCTCTGCGCCTTTGTGGAAATTAGCTACCGACCGCTGCCAGCTTCCGGTTTGCCATACAATTTTGTTTTTCTGAACTGCTTTTACAATCTGCTGTCCTTCACCAATGCTTCTGGCCAAAGGTTTTTCACCGTAAATGTCAATTTTCTTGTTGGCAGCTGCCACATAAGCAATGCTGTGCCAATGGTCGGGTACCGAAATACAGACAGCATCCAGTTTCTCTTTTTCCAGAAATTCGCGGTAATCCTTGTATGTGCGGCAATCGGTATTTTTGTAAAACTGATTGACCATTGCACTGCCTTTTTCGAGATGTGATTTATCAACGTCACATAAGGCGGCCCACTGAACTTCTTTAAATTTCAGGAAATCCCTCATGTTGCTGGTTCCCTGAGAACCAATACCAATTGATCCCATTACAATACGATCGCTTGGAGGAACAACCCCGTTCATTCCCATTGCCGACGAAGGAATAATGTGCGGCAGTACCATCGTTCCGGCCACTACCGAAAGCGAATTTCTCAGAAAAGATCTGCGTGTGTTTTTGCTGTCCATTTTTGTTTAGTTTAAAGCCCCCTAATCCCCCACAGGGGGACTTCGAGCATCGGTTAATATTTGCTATACGATATTTTGAACGTTTTTTGCTCCCCTCTTGTGGAGGGGTTGGGGGAGGCTTTTTGGCCATTATGCCTTATGCGCTGTTCCCGGAATTGGTACTTCAAATTGCATGTCAACCGGGCCAAATTCGATCACTTGCGGACCAAGATCCATATCCGACTTATAAATTTCTTCCCAGGTAACTTTTTTACCGGTGTAAGCTGCTGTGCGCGCCATGATGGCTGTGAGCGTTGACAAAGCTGTTTCTTCCCCTTGATTTACATACTCACCGGTGCGTATGGCATGAACAAGGTGCATGTGTTCCTGCACATAAGCCGGAATTTTAATATGATTGGTTTCGTTGCCGTTTTCATCTTTCGGGTACTCGAATTTCCATTTTACCGATCCATCCATATTCCAAACGGTATTGGCGCAGTTGGTGTAACCTTCGGTACCCATAATGAATTCGCCGGTTGCATTGGCGCAGTTGTCGATCTGGCGGCACATGCTGTGTGAGAAAACGCCACCTCCGTAGTCAAAGTCAATACTAAAAAAATCATACTGATCGCCTGTTAATCGGCGGGCACGGCCTCCGTAGCCAACCGCGCTTTCAGGTTGTTTGCCAAGGAACCAGTTGATTACATCGATGTTGTGAACGTGGGTATCCAAAATATGATCGCCACACAACCAGCAGAAGTTGTTCCAGTTGCGGAGCATATAAGTCATATCGTCCCAGCCTTCTTCGCGGGTGCGGAACCAAACATGGTTTTGGTTCCAGAAAGCCCTTGCCGAAACTGGTTTGCCGATTGCGCCGTTAGCAACCTGCTGATAGGTTTCAATATAATCCTGCTGGTGACGGCGCTGGGTGCCGGTAACAACATTCAGTCCGATTGCCTGTGCTTTTTTGGCACTGGCAATTACCGACCGTATTCCAACCGAATCAACTGCCACTGGTTTTTCCATGAAAACATGTTTGTTCTTCAAAATAGCTTCCTTGAAATGTTCGGGCCTGAATTGGGGCGGAGTGGCTAAAATAACCACATCAACATCGGCCAAAGCCATTACTTTTTTATATCCGTCAAATCCTGAGAAACAGTTCTCCTCCGGAATTTCCATTTTCAACTTGGCAAAACGAGCACGGCAATCATCCACTTTATCCTGAAATACATCGGCCAAAGCAACAATATGCAAATCGGGCCCGCTGCTGATAAAGTTCATAGCTGCGCCAGTTCCACGGTTTCCGCAACCGACCAGTGCAGCACGAAGTTTTTTCCCTTTTGGTGCAGCTTTCAATATGGGCGGCAATCCAAGCGCTTTTGCGTCCTTTGTTTTTTTACATCCTGAAATCATGGCACTTGCGCCCAATAATCCGATACCGGCCAATGCGGTCGATTCAAGAAACCTTCTTCTGTTAAAACCTTTATTTGTATTTTCCATCGGGAACTAATTTTCTATTTAATACTGTCATTTACTTCACAAACTACCCTGAAACCAATATCAACACAATCGGAATACCACCAAGCACTTTTTGGCATTTGTGGATCGGTGACCAACCATGCTTTGGTTTTGGTGAAATCGCGCGCCGCGTTTCGTACATCTTTGGCATCGCTTTTAAACGAACCTCCCCTGATCGCACGTTCCTGGCCTTTTCTAGGCCCTTTGGGGTTAACCGCACCCTTTTCGTAGGCGGCATAAGCTGTCGGCGAATAGTAATCGGAGCAGAATTCATACACATTGCCCAACATATTTTTCAGGCCGAACGGATTCTCTTTGACCGAACCTGGCTCTTGTGTCTGAGAAGGACTGGTCTCTTTGTACACTACATACGATTGGATAACAGCGGTATCGCGGCCAAATATCTTTCTGAAGAACCCTTCGGAAGTGAAATCTTTCGGGTTTCCTTCGAAAAAGTACGGAGTTTGATTGCCTCCGCGAGCAGCGTATTCCCACTCAGCTTCGGTTGGAAGACGGTATTTTTTACCTGTTTCTTTCGAGAGCCATTGGCAATATACATTTGCAGCTTTCCACGACATGGTGATGGCTGGCCGTGAACCTTTTCCCCATCCCTGGTCGGGTGCTCCCCAGGGAGGTGTCGGGCCCGAAATAGCATCCACATTTTCGTTTCCCTCAGCTTCTTTGCGTCCCTGCGACGAGGTAGCTTTAAAGAATTCAAGGTATTCATCCCAGCTTGCCTCCACTTTTGCCATAAAAAACCGCGACAATTTTACAGGATGGGCAGGCCCTTCATCAGGTTTCCTAAAAGGTTCTTTTTTCGGACTGCCCATAATAAACTGTCCACCCGGAATGGCTACCATTTCGAATGACAGGCTTGTTCCGGGAATTGTTTCAGTATAGTTAGTAAAGCTTGTAACTGTGGCAGGTTCGGTATAAATTTCAGCAGAAACTGTTGCAGTTACCCCGAAATTCGTGTTTTTCTCGTGTTTTTTGTTTGGATCAAAATGGCCAACATCGAGGTGACAATTTAAGCAGCTTACTTCTGTTTTACTGGTCAGAAAGCTTAGATGGGCATTTTCGCCCTCAACGGTGAGTGTTTTCGGAAAGAGGTTTTGATGACATTTTACACACGATTCGGTATAGACAAATTTTTTGGCCTTTTCGAGCGTGCGTTTTGCTTCCCAATTGAAATCAGCTGAATCTTTGAACAGATAGCCGTACAAGTCGATAGCTCCGTGTTTGGCTTTTGCTACCAACATTCCATGCCCTTTCGGTGGAAGGTGGCAATCGGCACAATGCACAATTATGCCGGCTTTGTTATCGTAATGGGGCGAAAGTTTCCAGCTTTGTTCTGCATGAGGATGAACATGACACGACATGCAATAATTATCGGTCGAGGTATAAGTGACCACCTTGTTTCCGGCGAACATAAAAACCAGGCTCAATATAAGACCTGCAACAATCACCAATAAAAATGACCTTTTACCTGAAAACAGCATACGGACAGAATTCCTAATCTTCATAAAGCAAAGCTAAAATTAATCGTTTTATTCGCCGGATGTATAATTGAAGCACTGTCAATCCGGTAGCGAAATAAATCAAATATAATATAAAGGAATTAGCAGGGTTTTAGCTGACGTTTAGATGCGGGTTAAAACAAGGTTAATATTGGGTTAATTTTTCATCTGAAAACATCTTTGTAAAACATTAAACCTGATGATTTTGAGCAAAATACGAAATAAAAAGTAAAAATTAACCCTGCTTTATAACATGTTTATTTATCGGGCAACCAGTTCTTCAAATTTGGATGTGAATTTCTCTCCATACATATCTTCGTAGAGTACACAAAAGCGATCAAAAGTAAAACGGGCCAGGTTGTAATTGTTCTGCCTGATCAAAACTTTCAGTTTATATGACAGTGCCTGATCGTTCACAGGATCGGTCACCAGAATGCGGTCGCTTAATTTCAGGATTAATTCGTTGTCGTGTTCAAATGTGAGTTCGTTGATGAATTTCAAGAGAATATCAACAATGTTGTTCCCTACAAATCCCTTAAAATCGTCGAGCCAGTCATACGATTCACCTTTGAATAGTTCGCCTTCCTGAATGATGTGATAAAAATTAAGGTTAAAACCGGCATCATGGATTTTGTCGCGTTTCAGGAGCTTTAAACATTCGGTGTAATCGCAATAAACCGATCCGCCAAACGCCATCGACCACCGATCGATGTGAAAATTAATTTGAACCGAATCGAGGGATTCAAGTATCAGCCTCAATTTCCGGATGGTCACTCCCCTGCTGTTTTTGGCGCTTTGCGATGAATGTCCCATCCAAAGAATATCAGTGAGTTCTTTTGTTGAAATGCCGTTTTTATTGCGCTGCGAATACAAAAGGATGATGAGGAACAATTGTTTCAACTTTGGGGTAAACTGGCTGCTGATTTCGGTGCCGGTTTTGTCGAGAACTTTAAAATCGCCGAATAGCTGAATATAATTTGCTTCCGGTTTGCTGATCAAGGCATTTTCGATGCTCCGTATTCTTTCTGCGGGCGATGCCTGTTTCTTAAATTTCCGGAAAGGGATTCTAAAATATCCCAGTATTAACATTACAAAGACCAGTAGCGCCACCAAAATTCGGGATAAAATGGGATAAAGGATAAACACATTCTTAATTGGCACAATTTCAATAACTTCCTTGCTCATGCCCCAAATTTCCTCTTCGCCCAGTGCCCTCGACCAGATACTCAAATTATCAATCGCCCCATACATATTCGACGACCAGTTGAACCCTGCTACCCCGATGTACAGATTTTCGCGCCCTTTGTATGCCGGATGACCCAGCGAACGGCTGTCGAGTTTGCCATTCAGGAAAATAGCCTGCTCCCCGCTCAGTTTGTTGTACCTCCAAACCAAATGATACCATTTTCCGGCTTCGAGAATTGTGTTGCCCTGAAGGTCGTTGTTATAAAATCCGAAATAAGGTTTTTGGTCTCTGATTAAGAGGTGGATTCCCTGCTGGTAAGAATTGTTTTTTGTACCGATGATGCAATAATCGCGTTTGTTTGGTAAATATTCCTTGATTTTTATCCAGGCAGCAACGGAAAAATCATGATCGCGCACTTTGAATTCTTCGGCACCGGGAAGAACAATATAGCTGTTCTCCCCAAACTCGGCCACAGAAGAGCGGGTTGAATCGTTTGTGAAATTTACATTTTCAGGTTTCCCGTTGAACCCGTTTATACTGAAGTCGCGGCCTTCTTTAACAAAAGTATAATGACCTTCCAGATTATCGGTAATCTCAAGAGAGGTGGCAACAAAATGCTGAACAATACTCTGCTTTGGTTCATTGAATGTTGCAGATTCGGGCGTAAAACGAAACCCCGGGCTTTTAGGGGCCAAAACAAGATTGTCTCCCGGGCCAACAGGAAAACAATACTTTCCACTTGTCAGGCTTCCGGTCCTTTCCCAATTTACATAGTCGAGGATCTGCGCGTTATAGGTAACTGTTCCCTTGATGATTTTGAAACCACGCAAATAAGACACAATGCCCACAATCCAGTTTTCGTAACGATCGAGCATCACAAAATTGGGTGTTTTACCTGTATTGGTCCATGTATTTTTGATATGCTCAATCAGGTAAGGGTTTTGGTTGGTATCGTAGTTGAAATTTTTGGCACTTTGGGTCTTTTTGGGAAAATTATAGTCATTGTAAATCAGAAGACTGTTTTTCGGGTCGCCTTTCAGAAATTCGCCCTTAAAAACCGGTGCTTCCCAAATAGAGAAATACGGTTCAACCGCGTGGTCCCATACATAATGGAGCCAATCGGGGCTGTTCCGGTGTTCCTGCATCGCGAAAATTACCAGTCTCCTGTTCGCCTCGGTCATCTTAGTTAATGATTCCCAACCTTCTCTGGCATCGTAAGTATATAAATATTGATTGATGCCCAATTCCTGAAAAAGTTCGCTCAACTCATTTACATTGGTGCTGAAGTCGAGGAAAAGAGTCAGGATTTTGTCAGGTTTGTTGTCCAGGAAATTCTTGATTTCATTCATGGTTTGCCTGAAGGAAATAGAAGACCCATCGGCTTTTTTGATCATGAGCTGGTCAAACTGCTTTTCCCATTCCAGATAAAACCTGAAGCCTCCAATATTTTCGTTGAACAGTTCCTGAATAGAGCGTGTCTCATTGAGGTTAGCGTCAACGCCAGAAAAATTAGAGATAACAAAAATGGTTTCATCGTATTGTTTTACGGAAATATCATCGCTGGCATTGGCACTTATGGCCAAACCAGAACATACCAGGTAAAAAATTATTACAATAAAACGAATTTCTGCCTTCATCTGATTTTTTTGAATTTCAAATTTAGACGATTTATTCACGAAACAGGAAAGAAACGAAAAAATTTATATTTTTGTGGCGCATTAAGAAGGGCTGTTAGCTCAGTTGGTTTAGAGCATTACCTTGACAGGGTAGGGGTCACTGGTTCGAATCCAGTACAGCCCACTTCGTTTTATTTTGAGGGATTCTCCACAAGAACAGATGCTATGAAAAGAGATAAATCATTAGCCCAACTTGCAGTTAATCCGAATGGAATTGTTGCTGTTCAATGAATTGGCATTTTTAGAGTTCGGATTTGGCTTGTAGCGATGTGCGCAGGAAGTAAACCCCACTTCGGGCATTGATGTCAACACCTTCTTTAACCGCCCATTTGACGGAGCATACAATTTGCTTTTTCGAGTCCAATACCCTTCTTTTTCCGTTTGGGTTCAGGCTGGTCGCACACTGCCGAGTTTTCCTTGATCCACCGTGTCGTTTCCAGCTCCGAGGCCGGAAAAACGGCTCGGCTGACGATTGGGCCAGTCGTGCCTGATCTTCGCCCCATCCAAGGCTTTCTAAAAGAGTAGCTACGCGTAGAGAGGGGAAAAGCCCTGCTTGCAGGGCTTGGGGCGAGTGAGAAAAACGTATATCTTTGCGCCTTCAAAAAAACAGGATAGAATGATTTCAGTTGATGGACTTACAGTGGAGTTTGGCGGATCGGCCCTTTTTTCGGATATCTCATTTGTGATCAACGAAAAGGACCGAATTGCATTGATGGGAAAGAATGGGGCAGGAAAATCGACGCTTCTGAAAGTTATTGCAGGTGAAAGAACTCCCAATAAAGGAAGAGTTTCGGCACCCAAAGATGCGGTGATTGCTTATTTGCCGCAGCATTTATTAACCGAAGACAATCGTACTGTTTTTGAAGAAGCAGCGCAGGCTTTTTCGCGCATCAAAGAAATGGAGGGCGAAATTGCTGCCATGAACGAAGAATTGGGCACCCGTACCGACTATGAATCGGATTACTACTCTGATCTGATTGAACGGGTTTCGACTTTAAGCGAAAAATATTATTCGATTGAAGAGATCAATTACGATGCTGAAGTTGAAAAAATTTTGCTTGGATTAGGTTTTGCGCGCGAAGATTTTACCCGTCCAACCAGCGAATTCAGCGGAGGATGGCGAATGCGCATCGAACTGGCCAAGATCCTTTTGCAAAAACCTGACCTGATTTTATTGGATGAGCCAACCAATCACATGGACATCGAGTCGATTCAATGGCTCGAAGACTTCCTGATAAACAGTGCCAAAGCAGTAATTGTAATCTCGCACGACCGGGCTTTTGTCGATAACATTACCACACGTACTGTTGAAGTTACGATGGGCCGAATTTATGACTATAAAGTTAACTACTCGCATTACCTTGAACTTCGCAGGGAACGCCGTGAGCAGCAACAAAAAGCATTCGACGAGCAACAAAAATTTATTGCTGAAACAACAGAGTTCATCGATCGTTTCAAGGGAACTTATTCAAAGACACTGCAAGTTCAATCAAGGGTAAAAATGCTCGAAAAGCTTCCTATTGTTGAAGTTGACGAAGTTGATTCTTCGGCATTGCGCCTGAAATTCCCCCCATCGCCACGTTCAGGAAATTACCCGGTGATTGTGGAAGAGCTAAGCAAAAGTTACGGAGATCACCTTGTTTTTGCCAATGCTTCGTTGACCATCGAGAGAGGCGAAAAAATTGCTTTCGTGGGCAAAAACGGCGAAGGAAAATCGACACTAGTAAAAGCTATTATGAGCGAAATTGATTTCATTGGAAAAATGGCGATAGGCCACAATACCATGATTGGTTATTTTGCACAAAATCAAGCTTCGCTCCTGAACGAGGAACTGACTGTTTTTCAGACCATCGACGATGTGGCAGTGGGCGATATCCGCACAAAAATAAAAGACCTTCTCGGGGCATTCATGTTCAGTGGTGACAATATTTCCAAAAAGGTGAAAGTACTTTCAGGAGGGGAACGTACCCGTCTGGCAATGGTCAAGCTGTTGCTCGAACCGGTAAACCTGCTGATTTTGGACGAGCCTACCAATCACCTCGATATGCGCACCAAAGACATCCTGAAAAGTGCCCTGCAAGATTTCGACGGAACAATTATCCTTGTTTCGCACGACCGCGATTTTCTCGACGGACTTGCAACCAAAGTGTATGAATTCGGCAACAAGCAGGTAAAGGAACATCTTGAAAATATCAAAGGTTTCCTTCTCAAGAAAAAGATGGACAATTTGAAAGAAATTGAACGGAAGATTTCGAAATAGGTTCTATTTCCCCAGCATCGGAAATATTCTCCTGATTTCCTCCTCATTCGGATAGCTGCCGTATTCGCAAATCTCAAATGCTTCAGCGTATTTTGCCTGATTTCCTTTTTCCCCGTACCATTTAAACAATCCGGCTTTCATCTCTTTTGAGAGGCTTCCCTTTCTTTTTTCCGTTAGCCATTTGATGCGGTCGGCTTCAGTTTTCGGAACACTTGCCAATTGTCCGGACGTCCAGGGCAACCATTCAAAAAACTGCGATTGGTGTGCAGACAAAGCGTAAATCTTCTGTTCGAATACTTCTGAAATATCGACCACAATATCAGGAGAAAAAGGAACTGGTTTCTGGAACCGGTCTTCGGTATAAAGAAATACCGGGTTCTTTTTTAGCGCAGGTGTTTCGGGGGCAATGTTCGGCACGATGACCAGATAAGCTGCATCCTGAATGGCAATGGCCGTGTTCCGGTGATCGGGATGATAGTCGTTCGTTCGGGGCCCGATTACCACATCAGCATTCCATTCCCTGATTAACCGAATAAGTTCTATCCGAAGTTTTAAATCAGGCATCAGCAATCCGTCGTGGTTATCGAGTACTTTGTAGGTAATTCCAAAGCGTTTGCCGGCCTCGGCTGCTTCAGCTTTTTGATCTGAGCCAAAGTTGCCCCTCCCTTGTTGAAATGACCGGCATCGCCATTGGTCGTTGAAACGAATAAAACGCGGTGTCCCAATTGTGCAAATTTGATGGCTGTTCCTCCTGCATCAAGATCGCAATCATCGGGATGAGCGCCGATAACGACAACATTAATCGTTTTATCCTGGGCAGAAACTAAATTGACCGAAATGAGAAATAATCCGGCAGTGATGATTTTTTTGAACATGAATTTAGTGTTTTATCTTAAACTCCCAGTTCCCATCTCCGGAAATACAATCCCTGACGAACAATGGGCAAAGTTTTAAATTCGATTTCCTTCATTTCTGCTTCGCAAAGGGGCGAAAATTCGGAGGCGATTTTTACGTCTTCTTCAATTTGGGCCACATTGTCAATTCCGATAATTGTAGTACTCACCGGCAAGCTCATGTTGTAGCTCAACGCTTCTTTTATCGAAATGGTTCCTGATTTTGGAGTTCTCAACCGTTCGGGCTGTTCTTCGAGTGGAGGCGGGGCCCAGGTCGAAATCATCCGTCCGCGTGTTGCCACTTTCATTCCAATAATAGCAATTCCCTGTTTCTGAGCTTCAGGCAGTAGATAATTTATGAAGCTGAGGTAGTGAATGTCAGCTGCGTTAACGGCCAAAAGGATTGAGTCAAAAGGATATCTTTTTATCGCTTCCAGAAGAACCAGAGGTTCGAAATGCCCGGTAATGCCAATATTTTGTATCATACCTTCAGCCTTTGCTTTTTCCATGGCTTTTATTGCGCCATCGGTTGCAAAAATCTCGTCCAGTTGAGCCATGGTCTGAACATTGTGGAGTTGCCAGGTATCGAGGTGGTCGGTTTGCAGGTTTTTCAAGCTTTCTTCGAGCAAGCGCATCGAACCATCAAAAGTCCGGTCATGTGTTTTGCTGGAAAGCCATACTTCGCGACGGCGTGTTTTCATTACTCTTCCAATATTCAACTGACTGATCCCACCTCCGTACGACGCCGCAGTGTCAATGTAATTTACGCCCAGATCGATGGCCCGGTTAATGATTTTCTCCGATTCGGCTTCGGTTCCTTTCATTTCGATGGTTGCCTGTCCGCCCAGGCTTAATATGCCAACTTTATATCCGGTCTTTCCAAACGAACGTGTCGGCATTGCGCTGTAGGTTCGCTCATTAAACGGATGTTCATCGTTCTTCTTTACAGGCACCTGCCTGGTAACGTTTTCAGAACCTAATGAATTTATGGCAGTTACAGAGGCCGCGGCAGCCAGACTGACGCCCAAAAAATTTCTACGGGTGATGTTTTTCTTTTCCATGCTTTAAATTTCATATATGGTTTAACCTCCAATTAATCGCACAATTTGATGTGTGATACAAATATACTCCTTTTTATTTTACTCCTGATTATTTTGTCTTTGCCGGTAAAAAAAGGTCATTCAACGAAAAAAATAAATTTTTACGCATCTCACTCCATAAATTTGGTAACGAATTTAAGAATGTATTTATCACCCGGGGCAGTCCGGCCAAGGTGGTGGCAATCGCCGACAACAACCTGCACGAAGTGATCGAAACAGAAGTTGAAGGCGGGGCACTGAAAGTATTTGTCAACGAAAACATCTGTTGGGCGAAGGAAAAAAAGGTGATGGTCACTGTTGAAAAACTTTCCGGCGTGGAAACTACTTCGGGGGCAAATGTTTACTTGTCGGGCCTGGCAAAAGATGCCGAACTGGAAACCTCCTCGGGAGCCAATCTGAAAGGCCAGGAATTAAAGGCCGACAAATGCAAAATGCGCGCGCCGGGTGGTGGAAATGTTTTTGCAACAGTCGTGGAACGGGTTGAGGCAAAAGCGTCCAGCGGCGGGAACATCGTTTATTATGGCGAACCTTCCTCAACCGATATCGATACTTCTTTTCTCATAATTAACCTTTCAGCAATTGGTTCATTCGTTCCTTATCCAGAATTTTGATGGACCGGCGTTGGGTTTCGATCAAACCTTCCTGGACCATTTCTCCCAATGTACGCGCAAGAGAGGGTCTTGTAACACCGAACATTTCTGCAAGTTGTTCCTGCGATTGTGGAATTTCAACTGTTTGAAGCCAATCGCCTGCCTTTTCGAGCAGGTAATGTGCAATTTTTTGCCTGATGGTTTTAAACGACAGGAACTTTAGCTTTTGCGATAAAAACTGTGCCCGCGTTGAGATGGTATTCAGGTAATTATTCAGGATCAATGAACTCAATTGCAAGAGCTTTACAAATTCAGGTTTCGGAATAGATACCATTTCAACATCGGTAGTTGCTGAAACGGTTACCGGAAAATGGTTCTCTTTACCGAATAAAAAAGCTGTTGCCAAAGGCCATGGCGCAGATAAATCTTCTATTTTAATAGTTTTTCCTGAATAGTCGATCATTTCAGCTTTCACGCTTCCTTGTTGAATAATCAGCAGTCGGTCACAAATTTCACCACCTATTGCAATCAAATCATTCTTCTGATATGTTTTAACCTGATAGTGGATCTGGCCGAACAATACCCGAAGGTCTTCAGGAGAGATGCCCCTGAAAATGGGCGACTGGCAAAGTATTTCGGTATGAATCATAAGGCAAAACGAATTAATTGTTTATTTTGAAATCACTACGACTGTCATATTGGACCCACTCTGGGGTTCTATTTTATACTACTTTCTTTTCCAAGGGTTTACACCCGTAGTTATTCATGTTAAATCATTTCAGAATTTTCATCATTTATAAATCACCTTGGAATTGCTTTTTTCTTTCAGTTTGTAACATTTGATACATTTTAAAGAACCAATGGGCTGTAGTTTTGTTGCAGAAAAATACAAAATAAGTAACAGGAAAGATGTTTTGGCGACTTGAATTTCCAAAAAACAATCATCATTCATCAATCACAAATTTTCAATCAGATGATACGCGAAATTGTAAATATCGACGAAGAAAAATGTAACGGTTGCGGGCTGTGTGTCCCGAACTGCCACGAAGGCGCATTGCAAATTATCGATGGCAAAGCCAGGCTCATAAGCGAACTGATGTGCGACGGATTGGGAGCCTGCCTTGGCCATTGTCCTGAAGGGGCGATTACCATCGAAAAACGCGAAGCCGACGAATACGACGAAGTATTGGTGGTCCGGCAAATTATACCCAAAGGAAAAAACACGCTGGTTGCCCACCTGAAACACCTGAAAGAACATGGTGAAACAGGCTTCCTGAAACAAGCTGTCAGCTACCTGAAATTACATGCAAGCGAAATACCTTTCAGTGTTGATGCTGTGATTGCAGAAGTTCATTCCGCTAAAGTTGAATCTTCGGGCTGTGCAAGTGGCGGATGCCCCGGATCTCAGGAAGTAAGTTTTGACCCCAAAAGCCTGCGTTTTGCCCCAGCGGCTACTTCTACCGAAATACCTTCGGCATTGCGCCAATGGCCGGTACAAATGCACCTGATAAACCCTGCCGGAGCGGTCTTCAAGGGAACCGACCTATTGTTGGCTGCCGACTGTGTGGCTTTCAGTTTAGGAAATTTCCATTCCAAACATTTAGCCGGAAAATCATTGGTTATCGCCTGCCCGAAACTCGATCAGGGCAAAGAAATATATGTGGAGAAAATTCGCCGCCTCATCGACGAAGCCCAGGTAAACACCATCACCATCATGATGATGGAAGTTCCTTGCTGCGGAGGTTTGTCGCAATTGGTTCAAATGGCCGCTGCGCAGGCATCGCGCAAAGTTCCGGTAAAAGAAATCATCGTCAGTATCAAAGGTGAAATTCTGGACGAAAGCTGGGTATAAAAAAAGTTCCAAATTTCAGGTTCCAAGTTTCAAGTATTGAGCAATTGATCGTTCAATGAGACAATCCTTTGCCGATTGCTTTAGCTGACGGACATTATAAAAATTCATTCTGTATCTTATAAAAAATTAACTATGAACATGTTTTGTTTTCAATGTCAGGAAGCAGCCAAAGGAATTGGTTGCACAGTAAAAGGTGTGTGCGGTAAAGAACCCGAAGTGGCCAACCTTCAGGATACCTTGCTGTTTGTTTTAAAAGGTGTTGCCACCATTAACAACAAGTTGCGCGAAGCCGGATTGGCCGAGCCAAAAGTGGATAAAGTGATTTTCGACGGGTTGTTCAGCACCATCACCAATGCCAATTTCGACGATGTGGCTTTTGTGATCCGTATCAAAAAAACGCTGAAAGTGCGCGATGAGCTAAAAGCCAAAGCGCTGGAAGCCGGAATCGTTTTGCCGAAACACGATTCGATTGATTGGATTGCAGTTTCCAGTGAAGAATTTGAAGCCAAAGCTGCAGAAGTAGGTATTATGAGCGAAACAAACGAAGATGTCCGCTCGCTGAAAGAGTTGATTATTTATGGTTTGAAAGGCGTGGCTGCTTATGCAGAACATGCATTTAACCTGAATCACGAAAATCAGGAAGTATTTGCATTTTTGGAACGTGCTTTGGCCGCAACAACTCAGGATTTATCTGTGGACGAACTGGTGGCATTGACGCTCGAAACCGGCAAGTTTGGTGTTGAGGTAATGGCACTCCTCGACAATGCCAATACTTCCACCTACGGAAATCCGGAAATGACCAAAGTAAACATAGGTGTGCGCAAAAATCCGGCAATCCTGATCTCAGGTCACGACCTTCGCGATATGGAAGATTTGCTTATTCAGACTGAAGGAACAGGCGTGGATGTTTATACACACAGCGAAATGCTTCCGGCAAACTATTATCCGGCATTCAAAAAATATAAGCATTTGGTGGGCAACTACGGAAATGCCTGGTGGAAGCAGAAAGAAGAATTCGAAAGTTTCAATGGGCCGATCCTTTTCACCACCAACTGCATTGTCCCACCGATGGAAAAAGCCGGTTACCGCGACCGTATTTACACTACCGGAGCAAGTGGGTTGCCCGGAGCGGTTCACTTTCCAGACCGTAAACCAGGCCAGAGAAAAGATTTCCATGCCATTATTGAACATGCTCTGATATGCGGTGCGCCAACTGAAATTGAAACCGGTGAAATTCTCGGAGGTTTTGCACACAACCAGATTTTTGAACTGGCCGGACCTATTGTTGAAGCGGTTAAATCGGGCGCAATCCGTAAATTCTTTGTAATGGCCGGCTGTGATGGACGCATGAAAGAACGCGATTATTATACCGAATTTGCGGAGAAACTCCCAACCGATACAGTAATTTTGACGGCAGGTTGCGCCAAATACCGCTACAACAAGCTACCTCTTGGCGATATCAACGGAATCCCACGCGTGATTGATGCCGGACAGTGCAACGACTCGTATTCACTGGCTGTGGCAGCCATAAAACTAAAGGAAATCTTTGAACTGGAAGACATTAACGAATTGCCGATTGCCTACAACATTGCATGGTACGAACAAAAAGCGGTGATTGTATTGTTGGCGCTGCTTTCACTGGGGGTAAAGAACATTCACCTCGGGCCAACATTACCGGCTTTCCTGTCGCCAAACGTGGTTAATGTGCTGGTTCAGAATTTTGGAATCGCCGGAATACAGACGGTTGACGAAGATTTAAAATTGTTCCTCGAAATTGAAAGAGAAGTGGAACAAGCATTTGAGTAATTGATAAAATAAGGTTTGGTTGAGTTGTTTTAGGTTGAACCTCCTGATCGCGTTGGTCAGGAGGTTTTTTGCGTTTTCTATTACCGGAATCCTATTACCAGTATTTAATTATTGGATTTTGGTAATGGTAATGAAATAACTAAATTTGTTCAAAAATTAAATGTTATGAGAACAGTTAAAAATCCTTTTATCACTGGCGGTTACGTTTCGTCCGAATATTTCTGCGATCGGGTTAAGGAAAGCAAGGAAGTTCTACGAACACTTACCAATGGCAACAATATAGCGATTATTTCACCTCGCAGAATGGGGAAAACAGGCCTGATCGAACATTGCTTTCATCAACCTGAAATTAAGGATCACTATTATACTTTTTTTATTGACATTTATGCGACCGATACTCTAAAGGAGTTTGTCTATAAGCTTGGGAAAGAAATTTTTGATACGCTAAAACCCAAAGGGAAGAAATTTTTTGATGGCTTCTTTTCGATGATCAGTTCGCTTCGACCTGCATTCAAATTGGATTCAACAACAGGTTCGCCCACTTTTGATATAGGAATTGGAGAAATTCATCAGGCGGAGTTTACGTTAGAGGAGATATTTAATTATCTCGAAACTGCAGATAATCAATGTATTGTAGCGATAGACGAGTTTCAGCAAATAGGACAATACCCTGAAAAAAATATCGAAGCGATTTTGAGAACCCATATTCAGAAATGTAAAAATACCTCTTTCATATTTGCCGGAAGTCAACGCCATTTAATGCAAAATATATTTTTCAGCTCTTCCCGTCCGTTTTATCAAAGTGTCAGTCTATTGCATTTGAACCAGATCAATGAGGAAGAATATATCCGGTTTGTCATGCAGCACTTTTCCAACAACCAAAAAGAGATTTTAGTGGAACTGGTCAGTAAAATATATCAGCTTTTTGAAGGGCACACCTGGTATATTCAAAATATCTTCAACGAATTATTTTCCTTAACCGCTGAAAATGAAACTTGTACTTTTGTTCTGGCACAGGAAGCGATTGAGAACAAGATTGATTCCTACAGGCCATTGTACCAAAGCACATTATCCCTCTTGCCCGAAAGGCAAAAAGAGATACTATATGCCATAGCCAAAGAAGGCAAGGCCACCAGTATTACCTCTGGCGCCTTTATTAAAAAACATGGATTGTTGTCGCAGAGCTCAGTTCAAACCGCAATTAAGCAGTTGCTCGACAAAGAAATCATCACCTCCGAAGACAATGTTTATCAGGTTTATGACCGCTTTTTCGGTTTGTGGCTGACGAATTTATATGGAACTGGCTGGAAGTGGTAACCTTTCAATGAATCACTTTCAATTTTGAAACCAGCAATGTGATGAAAAGACCAAAGATGCCGATTACAGCAAAGGAGTACCGCAGCCCGGCGGCTGCCGAAATATACCCGATGAGCGGTGGCCCCATTAAAAATCCAAGAAAGCTGACACTCGAAACAGTTGCAAGTGCGATGCCTGGCGCAACCTTTCCGTTTTTGCCTGCCGTACTGTAAACGGTCGGAACAATGCTCGAAACACCCAATCCAACCATCATAAAACCAATGGTTGACTGAATCAGGTATGGAAAGATGACCGAAATAAATAATCCTGAAGAAATCATCACTCCGCTAACCTGAAGCAGGTGTTTTCGCCCGAATTTCGCAATCAGCCGGTCGGCCACGAAACGTCCGGAGGCCATCATGATCATAAACGAAGTATAGCCTAAGATTACGAGTGATGAAGGGGCTTTTACCACATCCTTAAAATAGATACCGCTCCAGTCGAACATCGCCCCTTCGCATGCCATGCTGCAAAATCCTATTATTCCAAGCTGAAGTAAGGCGCTGTCTGGTTTGGAAAAGAATTTCCGGCGCGGTTCTTCCTTGTCAACAGTTGATTTAAATGGGACCAGAAAGTGATTGTTGCTCCAAACAATTATCCAAACGACCAAAATGACGATCCAGAAATGCATATATGGAACGATTTTCAGATTGATCATGGCCAGCCCGGTCAGTGCCCCGGTAAAACCGGCAATGCTCCATCCTCCATGGAACATAGACATGATTGGGCGCTCGTAAAGTTTTTCGGCGGCGATTCCCTGTGTATTGATCGCAATGTTGCACATATTGCCCGAAACCCCGAACAGAAACAGGGCGATGGCCAATTGCCAGCCCTGGGTTACCAGGCCGATGTTGCTGAGGCAAATCGTATAAACCGGCAATGCAAAAAGTAGCACTTTGCGGCTTCCGTAATGAGTGACCAATTTTCCTGAAAAGGGCATCATCAGAAACTGACCGACAGGTAAGGCGAACAGGATACTGCCAAATGCCGCATCGCTCAAATTCAATGCTGTCTTTATATCCGGAATGCGACTTGCCCATGAGGCAAAACATAGCCCCATGCTGAAATAGAACAACGCCACGGCTATACGCATCCTTCTTTTTTCAGGAGGGACATCTGTCGCTGATATTGCTGTAAGTTTAAAAACTGCCATGATATTTCTTTGCTTTCTATTTGGTCGAACTTTATTTTCTGGATGAACCACAAAGTGGCGGCAAAAGTAAGTAAATAAAAAACTGACAGGTAGAAATCAGGTTTGGCGGACAGTTAATATTAACAATTAAATCTTTCGTCAGTGAAATTTTCCGGGATTTGATGGTGAATTTTGGGTGCCCATGAGTCAGGGTTTCACTCGAGGTGAAGCCCCAACTACCTCAAACCTGGAGTTTTTTGCCATTCTCATGAAGTCGTTCATACAAAATAAACACTTCAAAAGATCATTTTTAAAGCTGTATTTCTTCCAGTTAAAATATTTCTTCATTTCTAATGATTATAAAACGATTGTATATCAGCAGATTAAAAATTAATTTCAAATAATATTAAAAATACAGTACATTGCGTAGCATAGAACCATTTAAATGTTGTATGTTTGTAAAGCCAATATCAAGGTAAGCGAAGGTAAAGGGTTAAAAAAAGTTCCTTGTAACTGTAACGAAATCAAAAACCGAACGTCTTACCAACAGAAAAACAAGAAAACAAAGATTCGGAAAACAAGAAAACGTGTTCAGAAAACAGAAAAACAGAAACAAAACTCAAAGCCATGAAAACAATCAATTAATTTTAAGGAGGAAAAACAATGGATCTGAACAATACAAAAGCTCAAATGCGCAAA
This sequence comes from Prolixibacteraceae bacterium, assembly GCA_031421065.1. GTDB lineage: Bacteria > Bacteroidota > Bacteroidia > Bacteroidales > Prolixibacteraceae > Aquipluma. The sequence goes on along the minus strand of JANONW010000319.1, from coordinate 14,019 downwards.
GGGGTTCTCGAATACTGTATTTTGCTGGTAATCGACGGGAAACCTTTGTATGCAAGCGACATCATCGAGAAATTGAAAAGCTCTAAAATGATTGTGGTGGAAGGAACACTTTATCCGCTGCTTACCCGGCTGAAGAACGACGGTTTGCTGTCGTACAAGTGGGAAGAATCGACACAGGGGCCACCCCGAAAATATTATGAACTTACAGGGGAAGGGCGGTACTTTCTGAATGAAATGGGTGAATCATGGGACGAACTGGTTGAGGCAGTCAGAATGATCAAGGAACATAAATAGGTCATCTTCAGTATAAACAAAACGGAAAAATAAACAAAATGAAAAAGACATTTACCATCAACATAAGCGGGAGCGTTTTTCACATCGACGATGATGCCTTCGAAAAACTCCAAAGATATTTACAATTGTTGAACCGACATTTTGGTACTGCCATCGAAGGTCAGGAAATACTTCAGGATATTGAAGCCCGCATTGCCGAACTTTTTATCGAAAAGACCGGCAACAAAGTTGAAGTAGTTACTGATGGAATGGTCGATGAGGTGATAGCCCGAATGGGCAAACCTGAAGACTTTATGGAAGCTGGCGATGAAGAACATTCAGCAAAAGCACAGGCAGAAGGAGCTCCAATAACTGCTGATCCGCAAATCCGACGGCGCCTTTACCGCGATGGGGATAACCGCGTTCTTGGAGGTGTATGTTCCGGATTGGGAGCCTATTCCAATATTGATATGGTGATAATCAGGGTTATCTTTTTTCTGTTATTTTTTCTGATTGGGCCATTCAACTTATTGTTGTACATTATTCTTTGGATTGTGGTTCCAAAAGCAAAAACTACAGCACAGAGGCTTGAAATGAAAGGAAAGGAAGCTACGGTCTCCAATATCGAGAAATCAATTAAAGAAGAAATGAACGAAGTTGGAGAAAGCTACAACAAGTTTATGAACACGAAAAACGAAAAAGGCGTATCACGAATTGATAGTTTTGGCGATGTGGCCGGAAGCGCACTGCGCGTGATCCTTCGTGTTGTGATACTGCTGTTTGGTGCAGCGTTGATTATTATCGGAATTGTTAGACTGATTGGATTTGTTGCCTCAATGGCTGTCGGACATTCATTCTTGAGCGGAAGTTTCTGGAACTTTGGCTGGGATTCGGATATCAATATGGCCAATATTATCAATCATTTTGTCAGCCCCGGTGCCTATGCGATTTCTTTGGTAGCACTTGCGGTGCTGGTTGGAATACCAATCCTGGTATTGCTTTTTATCGGTACAAAACTATTGTTCAGGTACAAAACAAATAACAAGATGATTGGTTCGGGAACTTTTGCCGTTTGGTTGCTTGCATTGGTAGCATTGATTGTTTTAGTTGCTGGCCAGGCCGGAAATTTTGCGAAACAAACCAGCCAGACAGTTACCCAAAACGTTGAATGCAATCAATGTAAAACCTTGTATCTTGAAATGAACGATGATTTGTACGAGTCGTTGATTGAGGATCATATTTCGCTCGACCGTATGAAAATTGCGGAAGTGAACGGTAAAGAAAAACTGCTCGGACATCCGCGGTTTACCATCGAAAAAAGTACGACTGGTGAGTTTTTGCTTCAGATTAAAAAACGAGCACGTGGAAGCAACACCGAAGATGCGCAACAGAATGTTGAACAGATCGAATACAATTTCACACAAAAAGATTCTACTTTGCTGCTCGACCCGTATTATTTCCTGAAGGAAAATGCGAAATGGCGCCAGCAGGAAGTATCGATGATACTGAAAGTTCCTGAAGGAAAATCGGTTTTCATGAATGAAAAAATGAAGTCGATCATTTACGACATCGAGAATGTAAATAACATGTGGGATGGCGACATGGTCGGCAAAAAATGGATAATGACTGCCAACGGACTGGCATTGAACGATTCCATTCAATAAATAAGTCATCGGATGCATTTGAGAGTCAGGGTTTCACTTTAAGTGAAGCCCTGACTTTTTTGGTGCGCCCTGCATCACCCGGGATGAAGCCCTGACTTTTTTTCAATTTGCTACTCCATCCGAAACTTGTAACTTTGTGACTAAATTTAAAACCGACCCATTATGTTTTCAGGAATTGTAGAAGAAGCCGGCAAAGTGATTGCCATTGGAAAAGACCAGGAAAATGTACATTTTACACTCACCTGCTCGTTTGTTGATGAATTGAAAATAGATCAAAGCCTTTCGCACAATGGCGTTTGCCTTACGGTTGTAAAAATCGACCGCGAAGCAAAAACCTACACCGTAACTGCCATCAAGGAAACTTTGCTGAAAACCAATCTGGGCAAACTGGTTTCAGGAAGCAAAGTAAATCTGGAACGCAGCATGATGATGAATGGCCGTTTGGACGGGCACATCGTTCAGGGTCATGTGGATCAGACGGCTACCTGCACCAATGTTGAAGAAGCCGACGGAAGCTGGTATTACACCTTCGAGTATCTGTTCGACAAGGAAATGGCCCGGAAAGGTTACATGACGGTTGAAAAAGGATCGGTTACCGTAAACGGCGTCAGCCTGACGGTGGTGAACTCGAAAGACAATTCATTTCAGGTAGCCATTATTCCATATACCTACCACCAAACCAATTTCCACACCTTCGAAGTGGGCACAATTGTTAATCTTGAATTCGATATTATCGGGAAGTATTTGAGCAAGATGATGAGTTTTATTTAAAAAAAAGTGTTCAGTGTCCAGTCACAGTAATCAATAGCGCAAACTGCGACTGAACACTTTTTATCGTTTCATCATAAACTTGGTGGTTCCGATGTTGCTTCCATCGGCAAAAACATCGACAGTATATTCGCCGGGCAAGAATTCAACTCCTTCATTGTCCCAGAAAATATTGACAGGCAAGGAATTTCCTTCGTAGGTAACTTCGCGTTTTGCCGAATAGGGTATATTCAGGTCTTCGAACGCGAACAAATCGCTGGCCGATTTCTGGAACAACACCTGATTGGGCTTTTGGATACGCACATAAATAACCTTGTTCCCACGTGGCGCAGTCACGTTCTTGCTAATTACAAAACTTACCCTAATCTGCACGGCCCGCCTCGCACTTTCGGCTTCTTTGCCCCGGTCGTTTATTCCAACCGCAACCAATTCGGTAACTTCAAGTTGCGCGGCCATTTTTATTTTCTCCTGAAGGCGGTCTTTCTCTACTACCAGCTGTTGATTTTTTGATTCAGACTGAGCAAATTCTTCCTTGACCTGAACGTTTTCGGCCATCAGCAATTCATTACGGCGATTCAGCGAATCCACCTGAATGATATAATTTTTCATGATGGTACGCAATGTAGTTACCTCTTGCCGGTACCTGGCAATCTCATCGTAACTCACTTTTTTTACCTGGCCAACTTCGAGCAGCAGATCTTTAACTTTGGTTTGCGCAACAGACAATTCCCCCTGAAGGGTTTCGTTGTTGGTATGAATCGAATCGTAATTGGTCATCATTGAGTTAAGTTCGGTTTGAATCGAAACTTTCTCTTGATCCAATGCATTTAATATCTTCTTGTTTTCGCTGTGCTGAACAAAGAAAACCACCACCACCGCCAGCAATACTACTGACAGAAAGATAATGACCAGGTTGTTCCTTCGCTCTTTATCGGTCTCACCAAGTGAAAAACCTTTTTTCTTTTTTCCAAATTCATCCATCGTCACTAAGTTTTTGAATACTTAAAACGCTGGCAAAAGTAACATTATTTTACGGCCTTTCAAGCGATAACGATTCCTCAAAACGATTTCAATTTCACTCCTATATAAATTGAACGTGGCAATCCTGGGCCATAAACATAGTTGCTGTCGCGTTTTTTTCCTGAATCGAAATCAGACTGGTAGGCATTGGTCATGTTTTTTACCCCTGCAAATATTTCCAAACCTGAATCGACCGATGGCAGATTGAAGGTATAGGATACTTTTGAATTCAGCTCGGTAAATGATGGCGAAGTTATATACTCGTTTGTTTGCTGTTCGGGCGCACCGGCTAAATGTGCCACCTGCATTTTACCTGTGTAAACGCTGCTTACAGAAGCATTAAACTTTGCATTTGGCGTAAACGACAAGGTGAAATAGCCATATTCGTTGGGCGAACGCAGGAACCGGCGCATGGGGGCCAATCCTTTGATGTTTTCAACCGCATCGTCAAATAAGCTTGACTGAACCGTAATTCCGGCTTCCAACTGTACTTTGCGGTTGTAATTTCCGCGCAATTCGAATGTTCCGCCGTTTACAGTTGCACCCGAACCATTGCGTTTTTCGAAACGGTTGCCAAATTCATCGGACGAAACAGGCCGCAAATAAAACGCGTCCTTCAAATGGGTATAAAAACCTTCGAGGGTAAAACCAAGAATAAATTTTTCCGTAGGCCGGTCGTAGTTCACCGATCCGCTGAAACTGTTCGACCGTTCTTCCTTCAGCAAAGGATCGAGGGTAATGCGCGAAACGCCACCTCCGGCAAAGGCAATGTGCATATCGGTGTCGAACGATTGCGGGGCGCGGAAGCCGGTTCCCCAGGTGAGGCGAAACTGTGTATTGGTTAAATGACGCGACAACAGCGAAAACCTCGGGCTGAGAATTACCTTGTCGACCAGATTGTGCTTGTCGGCACGCAAACCTGCCAGAAATGTCAGTTTTGGCCTGACTTCCCAATCGCTTTGGGCAAAAAAGCCAAAATTTTTGGTTTGCTGATTGATTTCGTAATTGTACGCCGGAATGGTATCGAGTACATCGTCGAAAACAAATTCGGTCCCGAAAGTTACCACATTTGTTCCGCCAATAAATTCCTGAAAACGATGGTTTATTTGCACTCCGCCCTGCAAAGTGATGTTTTCTGTAGTTCCATAAGGAGGTTTGTTTACATGAATGTTCCTTCCGGCTTCGTCATCAGGAATAATACCGGTATAATGGTCGCGGTCGGTTTGCTGTCCGGCAAAATAGGCAATGAAAGCGCTGTTGTCGTTGTTGAAATTGAGATGATAATCGACTCCTCCCATGAAAACATTGTGCGTGCGTTCTTCCGATTGTTGCGCCAGATACGCCGGTTTATCAGTTATTTCGCCGCCGTAACGGTATTCGTTCAGGCTGCTGAAATTCATTTCAAGCTTCTGGTTGTATGTTGGTTTATAAAACAGGTTGGCCCCGAATGAGTTATTTCTCAACTCCGGAAGTTCAGAAAAATTATCGCCGTTGTGATCGTAAGCTTCACGGTGACGGCGGTTTACAAAGATGGCAGCTCCGGCAGTCCGCTTTTTGGTGAGCATCGTAAGGTTTCCGTTCACGATATTGTCCTGTGCTGCGCCATTGGTGCTTTGTGTCAGGGTACTGAATTCGTAACTGCTCTCTTTGGGTATTTGGGTAATGATGTTTACGGTTCCGCCGATGGCGCTCGAACCATAAAGGGCAGATCCGCCGCCACGAACCACTTCGATGCGGTCAACCATGTTGGCCGGTATTTGCTCCATTCCGTAGAGGCCGGTGAGCGGACTAAAAATCGGGCGACCGTTGATCAGAATCTGGGAATATGAACCGCCCAAACCATTCATCCGGAGTTGGGTGTAATTGCAGGTCTGGCAATCGGTTTCAACGCGCAGGCCGGGCTGAAAACGCAAGCCTTCAGAAATATTACATGCCTGAACAAGGTTCAGCGCCTCACTTCCCAGCACATTTACGATTACCGGCGATTCGGATTGCCGTTTAAACGTTTTTGTTCCGGTAACCACCACCTGGCTAAGCGCCATGTGCTCTTCTTCCAGAACAAAATTGACTTCCTGCGATTGGCCCAGCAAAATATTAATTGTTCTCTTCGCAGGCTTGTATCCCAGCGTTTTGGCTACCAATGTGTGTTTTTCCACCGGTAGGTTCGTTAAAATAAAATGTCCGGTGTTATCGGTCGTTGTTCCAATAGTTGTCCCTTCCAAAAAAATACTTACAAATGGAATGTGTTCGCCGTTCGATTGCACATCGCCAAAAACATTTGAATCGGTTTTTTTCTGTGGTTCGGCGGCTCCTGAAATAAGGGAATTTAATAGCAGCACAAGTAGGACTGCAAAGGATTGTATCTTCATGATATTTTTAATGTTAATTGAAAATGAAATTTTGTTCTAAAATGTTTCGTTTGGTGTTTATTTTTTCATGGAATGTCTCGTGCAATGAAAAACCTTTTTTTCTATTTATAAACCTTAATAGAAATCATAATCGCTACCTAATTCAACTTTATTAATCTGTGCGGCCTGATCATATTTCTATACTGAATTAAACCAACAACGGGGCGTATTGTTTCGGAATTCCATTGGGCAGGTTCATCTTTTGAACTTCTAATGGCCTTGCCGTCAATTGGGATAATATCCTTTTCAGGACTAACAGGCAATTTTATCTGGAGAAGAAATGGAAACTAAAAATTGGGATCAGGGCTGCGCAATTGTGGCCACATAAAATTCGACGAACCATTTTTTTTCATGCGTTTGCCCTGTCGAATCGAATAAAGCCCTGCGTTTATCGCAGGACTTTTTCTATTTTTGCCAGTCAATCTGGTAATTGTATGGATAATTGGTATTTTAACTTGTTTTTATTCGATCCGCTTGCTTTGTTTTCAGGCAATGGAATTGATCCTGAAAAGTTTCTGCTTATCCGGATTATTGCAGTTTTGTCGGTTATTTTGATTCTGATCCTTGGTTGGGAAACCTGGAAATATTTTCAGAAAAAAAGAAATTTCGGTCGCTTTCTTAGGTTTCTGAAAAAAGTGAAGATTGATGTCCATCTTGATAAAGATCGGCTTTTCCGTCCTCATGTTTTAACAATTACCATTCGGAACATCGGAAAACACGAGGCCGACCTTGAAGCCCCGGTACTCGAATTCCGCAAAATATGGACAACAAGGAAGTTCAAACTAAACGGGATTAAAGGGCAGCAAGTTTTTCCACTTTTCCTGAATCCCGGCATAACCCACCAAATGCGAATTGAAACCGCTACATTTCACTTGTACGACCGGGAAATCAAAAGTTTTTACTGGGCGCGAATTTATGTTTCGGATATTGATGGCCGCAGTTGGAAATCGAATAAGGTAAAACTCAGGAAAAGCCTTGTTACATAGGTAATCCGCACAATAAATTAATTAACTTTCCGAAGAGTAAAAAATAAAAAGCAGAACCTGGATGAGAGATTGGAAGTTTAATGGCGTTGATTTTTCGAATTTTCCTTATTATGGCGGAGTCGATTTGGGAGTTTCCTATACAAAAGAAAAAACGAATATACGTGTTTGGGCTCCTACGGCAAAAGAGGTAGAACTGCGTATTTACCAACATAGTACCGACGGGGAAGCCATCCGCATCGATCAGTTTGCCAAGTTCGAAAACGGAACATGGATCTTTGCCCTGAATGGCGATTTAAATGGATTATACTATACAATCCGTGTAAACGACGGCGAATGGCTGAACGAAACTCCCGGAGTGGATGCCCGTGCTGTCGGGGCCAACGGACACCGGGGATTGATTTTTGATCCGGAGGAAACCAATCCGGAAGGATGGCTGGAAGATAAGCGCATTGAATGTTTGAATCCAGTAGATGCCATTATTTACGAGTTGCATGTCCGCGATTTTTCTATTGCAACTTCTTCAGGGATACAAAACAAAGGCAAATACCTGGCATTTACCGAACAGGGGACACTTTCGCCGCAAGGATTAAAAACCGGCATCGACCATTTAAAGGAACTCGGAATAACCCATGTGCACCTGCTCCCTGTGAGCGATTTTTCGACTGTCGATGAGAATGCGCCTGATGTTTCCTACAACTGGGGCTACGACCCGCAAAATTTCAACGCTCCCGAGGGAAGTTATTCAACCGATCCCAGAACCACTTCGCGCATTACTGAATTAAAAATGCTGGTACATTCGCTTCATAAGGCCGGGATTGGTGTTGTGCTCGATGTGGTTTACAATCACACTGCACTTACCCGCCGCTCATGCTTTAATCAAACGGTTCCGGGCTATTATTACCGTCAAAAGCCCGATGGGACTTTCTCGAATGCAAGCGGCTGCGGGAACGAAATTGCCACCGAGCGGGCAATGGTGCGCAAATACATAATCGATTCGCTTTACTACTGGGCTACCGAATTTCATATCGATGGTATCCGGTTCGACCTGATGGGTATTTACGACCTGGAAACGATGAACCAAATCAGGGCAAAAATGGATACCATTTCTCCTGAAATTATTATGTATGGTGAAGGATGGGCGGCCGACTCAAGTCCTTTGAACGAAAGCTACCGTGCCGTTAAAACCAATGTTCCCAAACTTGACAGGATTGCTGTTTTTAACGATGATTTTCGCGACGGGATAAAGGGCAATAACTTTAATCCACGTAGCAAAGGTTTTGTAAGCGGGCAGACTGTTCAGGAGGAAACCATTAAATTTGGTATTACCGCAGCCTGTTTTCATCCGCAGATAGTGTACGGATATGTTGACCGTTCAAAATCTCCCTGGGCAAAAGAACCCTGGCAATGTGTCAATTATGCCTCGTGCCACGATAATTTTACTTTGTACGACATGTTGGTAATGGGCAGTACTGTTGCCAGCTACGAAGAAATTAACCGGATGGTGATGATGGCTGGCGCATTGGTCATCACTTCGCAGGGAATCCCGTTCCTTCATGCCGGTGCTGAGATGGCCCGCACCAAACTTGGCGACCACAATTCGTACAAATCGCCCGATAATATCAATCAGATCGACTGGAACAGAAAGCATACGTTTTCGGAAGTTTATAAATATTACCGAAACCTGATCCAGCTGAGAAAAAACCATCCGGCATTCAGGATGAAAAGTTCGCATCAAATCAGGGAACACCTCATTTTTTCAGACGGTTACATGCCCGGAGTTGCATCTTACGTTTTGGTAAACCATGCCAACGGCGATGAATGGCGCACCATTCTGATCGTCTTTAACGGAAACACCCAAAGCATAAAATTCCCTATAAAGAAACATATTAAATGGAGACTTGTGGCCAGTAACACCACCATCGATGAAGGGAGTACTATTTATCCGGAGGGAAAAGAAATCGAAATTTCAGGCATTTCGATGATGATATTGGTTGAGGATTAACTATCCTCTAATACACTGTCAGCAATAGATCAAGATCTTTATACGGCAGATTGAATTTTTCGGCCAAAGCTGAATTTGTCAGAAGACCGTTGTAGATGTAAACCCCTTTTCGGAAGCTTTTTGAATTTTTAATGTAATTGTCAATTCCGCCAATCTCACCGATCGCAATTATAATCGGAATCAAAATGTTGCTCAGAGCGATGGAAGCGGTACGGGCAACAATGGCCGGTACATTTGGCACACAATAATGAATCACTCCATGTTCTACAAAGGCAGGGTTGTTCAGGTCGGTGCATCGCGAGGTTTCGAAGCAACCTCCCTGGCTCACGTTTAAGTCAATTATTACCGATCCCGGTTTCATTTTCTTTACCATATCTTCTGAAATGCGGAACGATGGAGGCATCCCGACTGGCATTGCACCAAGTACTGCATCGGCCGATTTGAGCGCCTTTTTCACCACCTTCGGATAAAAAACCGATGTAAAAATCCGCTGCGGAAGTTTTTCTTCCAACTTTCGCAACGAACTGATATTGTCGTCGAAAACCTTTACAATGGCTCCCAGCCCCAGCGCGGCACGGGCAGCATATTCGGCAGCCGTGCCCGACCCCAGAATAACCAGTTCGGCAGGAGAAATGCCGGTCACACTTCCGAGCAAAACACCTTTCCCATCGCGCGACTTGCTCATATACTCGTTGGCCAGGATGATGGAAGTACTGCCCGAAATCTGGCTCATCAACTGCATCACAGGCTTGTTCCCGTCCTCATCTTCAAGGTATTCATAAGCAACATTGATAACCTTTTTCTGCATCAGTTTTGCAATTGATGCCGGACAATGGGCATTGATCTGTAAATTTGAAATCAGCGCCTGATGACCTTTGAGCTGGTCAATTTCAGCCTCGTCAAAAGGAGCGACACGTAAAATGATATCGCACTCAAAAATTTCTTTCCGGTCGTCCATTATCAGTGCCCCTGCATTGCGGTATTCCTCATCGGCATAACTGGCGGCTTTACCAGCTTCTTTTTCAATCAGTATTTCATGGCCATATGAAACCAAAAGCTCAACAGCCTGCGGGGTCAGCGGAACGCGGTACTCCACTTTTTTCTCGTCCGAAGGAATTCCTATCCTGATTTTTTTCCCTTTTCTGCGTATTTCAAGCATTTCTTCTTTCGGCAACATAAACGTTGGCCCAGATGAAGATTGTTCGGATAATTTGTCTTTTTCAGTCATGTTTGGATGCTTGAGGGTTTACACTTTCATTGCTACTATAATCCGGCTTCCGCTCTCGGTTTCACTGATCTTAACCTGAATAATCCCATCAGGCAACAGCGGTTCGATCATTTCAGGCCATTCGATAAAACAGTAATTTCCACTGTAAATATAATCTTCATAACCCAAATCGAAAGCTTCTTCCAGTTTTTTAATCCGATAGAAATCAAAATGATAGATTAGAGCGCCATCAACGGTTGAGTATTCGTTGATAAGCGCAAAAGTAGGGCTTGTTACATAATCAGTTGAACCAAGTTCGTGACAGATGGCTTTTATAAATGTCGTTTTCCCTGCGCCCATCCCGCCGTATAAGGCAAATATCCGGTATTCAGGAAAATGGTTCAACAATTGTTTTGCTGAATCCTGAAGTGCAGATATATCTTTAATTTCAGTCTGGAACATCTGTTTCTGTTTAAGTTGTGCAAATTAATAAAACTTCGTTGAATATGGATAACAGTGACTTTTGTTAAAGGTTTGAATAAAAAAATTGTATTACTTTTGGTTCGCGATAAACCGAATAATAAATAAAATATGAAGCTGCCACAAAATTTAAAGTACACCAACGAACACGAATGGGTAAGAGTGGAAGGTGACCTTGCTGTAGTTGGAATTACTGCTTTTGCTCAGGGCGAATTAGGCGACATTGTTTTTGTTGAAATTGAAACTGAAGGTGAAACGCTCGCGAAAGGCGAAACTTTCGGGACCATCGAAGCAGTAAAAACAGTTTCTGATTTGTTTATGCCTGTAAGCGGCAAAGTTTTGGAGTTAAATCCGGCCCTTGAAGCTTTTCCTGAACTTGTAAACAAAGATGCTTATGGTGAAGGCTGGTTGATAAAAATATCTATTGACGATCCGGCAGAACTTGATGAGCTGTTAAGCGCCGAACAATATCAGGCGATGCTCGAAGCATAAAGAACAAAGCACTGAAGTTAAATCTTTAGTGCTTTGTTCTTTATCGTATTCAGGATTTAAACTTTCTGAACCAACTCCAAACTTTCGTAGCCTTTTTGAACAGCTTCGAGGTTCATCGGAATCATATAATGATGCCTTGCAGGAAGCGATTTCTCCAGACCTTTTTCAACACTTTCCATTTTAACGAATGGCTTTGCTTTCAGGTATGCGCCCAAAACCACCATGTTAAAGGTTTTTACGTTGCCAAGCTCTGCAGCAATTAGGGTTCCTTCAATTTTATAAATGTTGATATTGGTGCGTTTGGGAGGATAGATGATTCCGTTCGGGTCGTAAATCAGTATCCCGCCGGGTTTTACCATCGGTTCAAATTTGTCCATCGATTGCTGGTTCAGGAGTATGGCGGTATCGAATTCGTTGATAATTGGGGAGCTGATACGGTTATCGCTTAAAATAACGGTTACGTTGGCCGTTCCCCCACGCATTTCGGGACCGTATGACGGAAACCATGTAACTTCCTGTTCGGCCATTACTCCTGAATAAGCAAGAATTTTTCCCATCGAAAGAACACCTTGTCCGCCAAATCCGGCTATAATAATTTCTTCGGTCATTGTCTTCAGTTTTTAAGTGGCGTATAGCTTTCAGGATTGTTTTTCGAACTGTCTTTCAGATCGCCCGGCGGATAGAACGGGAACATATTTTCGACCATCCATTCGTTGGCTTTTACAGGTGTCATCTTCCAGTTCATGTTGCAGGTCGAAACAACTTCTACGAAAGAGGTTCCCTTTTTATCGAGGGCAGCCTGAAAGGCTTTCGATATGGCCTTTCTGCATTTACGAATCGCAGCAGGTGTTTGTACCGACTGACGTGTTACATACGATGTTCCGGGCAATTGGGCAATTAGTTCGGTAATCTTTAAAGGATATCCGTGGCGGCCGGCATCGCGGCCATGGGGTGTTGTTGAGGTGATCTGTCCCAATAGGGTGGTGGGTGCCATTTGTCCGCCGGTCATACCATAAATACCATTGTTAACAAAAATAACTACCATGTCTTCACCACGGTTACAGGCATGCAAAATTTCGGCTGCTCCGATGGAGGCCAAATCGCCGTCGCCCTGATAGGTAAATACTACTTTGTCGGGGTTGGTCCGTGCGATACCGGTCGCCACTGCCGGAGCCCTACCGTGGGCGGCTTCCTGCCAATCGATGTCGATATAATTGTAAGCAAATACGGCACATCCTACGGGTGAAACGCCAATTGTTTTATCCTGAATCCCCAAATCTTCAATCACTTCGGCCAACAGTTTGTGGACCACGCCATGACTGCAACCAGGGCAGTAATGCATCGTAGTGCTGGCAAGTAATTTCGGTTTTTCGTAAACCAGGTTTTTCGGGTCAATAATATCTACAAGTTCCATAAATTATCCTCCTATCAGTTTTTGTTCCAGAGCCTCAACCACTTCCGACGGACTTGGAATAATTCCGCCCATCCGTCCAAAATGCACAACAGGCACCGCGCATCCAACGGCAAGTTGAACATCTTCAATCATTTGTCCGGCATTCATTTCGACCACAAGAAAGCCTTTTGCCTGTTTGGCCAAAGCTGCAATTGGTTTCTTCGGAAACGGGAACAAGGTAATCGGACGAAGCAGCCCCAGTTTGATTCCTTTTTCGCGGGCAATATCAACTGATTTCTGGCAAACACGCGATGATGAGCCAAAAGCTACCAGTATATATTCGGCATCGCCGCATTGAATTTCTTCGAAGAGAACTTCTTCTGCTTCCATTCTGGCATATTTTTCCTGCAAGCGTTTGTTATGGGCTTCCATTTTTAATGAATCCATTTCAAGAGAAGTAATAATATTTGGCTTGCGGTTTGGCTTACGGCCATTGGTTGCCCACGATCCGTATTTTTCTTCAATTTCGTCAGTCGTCAGTCTTGGAATGTAATCGGCCAGCACTACTTTTTCCATCATCTGACCAATGGCGCCATCTGACAGAATCATTGCCGGATTGCGGTATTTGAATGCCAGTTTAAATCCCAATTCAACAAAGTCGTTCATTTCCTGAACCGAAGCCGGAGCCAGCACAATCAACCGGTAATCGCCGTGGCCTCCACCTTTGGTCGATTGAAAATAATCGGCCTGAGATGGCTGGATGGTTCCAAGTCCTGGGCCTCCACGCTGTACATTGACGATCAGACAGGGCAATTCGGAACCTGCTATATAGGATATTCCTTCGGCCATCAAACTGATTCCGGGGCTGGAAGAAGATGTCAGTACTTTTTTCCCGGTGGCAGCAGCTCCGTAAACCATGTGTATGGAAGCAATTTCACTTTCTGCCTGAAGCACCACCATTCCGGTTTCATTCCAGGGTTCGCGGTACATCAGGGTTTCCATCACTTCCGACTGGGGAGTAATGGGATATCCGAAATAACCGTCGCAACCACAGCGAATGGCAGCTTCGGCAATTACCTCATTTCCCTTCATTAATCTTAATTCGCCCATTATATTTATTTACAATTTGGTTATTTACTATTTACTATTTATCTCGTTCATTCCAACAAATAGTAAATAGAAAATTGCTAAGTACATGACAAAAATTTGAATACATCTATATCAGGTTGAAAACTAGAGTTTAGCAGAACTGTTGCAATGTATGTTAATCCATATTTGAAAATACTCTTGGCCTTATTGCCATGCTTTTTGATCTGAATCGGTTTA
>JANONW010000318.1:0-1623 GCA_031421065.1 Prolixibacteraceae bacterium | reverse complement strand
GTGGGCGACAAGGATGACATCCATCCGGCGAAGAAGAAACCCGTCGGCCAGCGGCTGGCGCTGGCGGCACAGGCGATCACGTACGGCAAGAAAGTTGAATACTCCGGACCAGCGTACAAGAGCGTGAAGCTCAAGGACGGTCAGGCCACCATCAGCTTCGAGCACACCGCCAAGGGACTCGCGGCCGGCCTGCCATCCTCGACCACCTTGCCCGGAGCCGAAGGCGGCGCGGTCACCAGCCCGGTGACGCCGACGGTCGAGAAGACCACCAGCTACGGCGGCGATGTCGAGATTGTCATGGGCCGCGACTCGAAGCTGACCGGCTTCCAGATCGCGGGTGAGGACAAGAAATTCCATTGGGCGGACGCGGTGATCCGCGGCAAGACCGTCGTGGTGAGCAGCCCGAACGTGCCGAAGCCGGCGTCCGTGCGTTACGGCTGGTCGGATTACCCGGTCGTGAACTTCTACAACAGCGCCGGCCTGCCCGCCTCGCCCTTCCGCACGGATGACTGGCCGGGTGTGACGTGGCCGAAGTGAGGAACACGTACGACCGTTCATTTCAAGATCAAGGACCATGACGGTCGAATACGAACTCACTGAAGGCGACTTGAATGCCTTCAACCTCTATCATCATTTTCACTCTCCGACTGCGCGCCGCCAGTATCTGCGCTCATGGTTTGCTCCAGCGCTCATCATGTTCGTGATCTGCACGGGCATTTGGTACCTTGCTGACCGGGAGCGCGGCACACCATTGCAGACCTTTCTTGCCCTGCTCCCGTTGTTCAGTGGAATTCCGATCTACTTGGTTTTCTTCCCATGGTGGTATCGCCGCAAGGTGAGTCAGATTATTACCGGGATGATTGGTGAGGGGAAGAATCGAGGATTGCTGGGGCGTCGCCAAATTATGATTTCACCGGAAGGCATCAGCGAGTCAGGCGAACACGGTCAGGCGTTCACAGCCTGGCATGCGGTTGAACGCGTGGTCACGAACAAGGAATACGCGTTTGTTTACCTCAACGCGTTGGCGGCAATCATTATCCCTTCGCGCGCTTTCCAGAATTCCGCCGGCTTCGAGGGGTTGGTTGGCACGGCTGCCAACTACCACGCACAAGTAGTCTGAAATCAGCCGTGATTTAGAACATTTGTTTTTCTCCAGCAACCTCCAGCAACCCAGCGATGATTATGGTTCCTGAATGCAATTGGTCACGGCGGCGCAGCAGCACCGCCCTACCCACCATTGGTAGGGAGGACCTGCCGGTCCGCCGTCACTTCCCGCAAACCAGCGCAGCGCCGTTTGCGGCTCGGGCGAACGCCAACGGCGTTCCGTCCTCCAGCCCAAGGTTGGCGCACCCGCGCCTTCCCTGGGAAGCGTCGTCCTTCACAACTCCAACGGAGTTGCGGTCCGGTTTGGCGGATCATGCGCCTTTCCCCCTCACCCCAACCCTCTCCCTTGAGGAGAGGGAGAACCATCGGTCGCCGCACGACATTCCGGGCGCTCGCGGACCCTTCCAGCGCCGCCGTCCACATTCCCCTCTCCCCGAGGGAGAGGGCCAGGGTGAGGGGGAACGCGACTCACAAAGTCCCGACCGGTTTCGTTTTCACCGACTCGCCACGTTCATCATC
>JANONW010000317.1:0-1727 GCA_031421065.1 Prolixibacteraceae bacterium | reverse complement strand
CGTGCGGGACGTGACGTTCGGCGAACGGGTGAAAATCGTGGAGCCGGTGAATCTCTACGGCTGCCAGATCGGCGATGATACTTTCGTCGGACCTTTCGTCGAGGTGCAGGCGGGCGCCAAGATCGGCAAACGCTGTAAAATCCAATCGCATGCTTTCATTTGCGACCTGGTCAGTATTGGTGACGATTGCTTTATTTCCCACGGTGTCATGTTTATCAATGACCTGTTTGAAAATGGTGGACCTGCTGGCGGCAAACGCGAATGCTGGAAGGCCACTGAAATCGGCGATCACGTCAGTATAGGAACCAATGCCACGGTGCTGCCGGTGAAGATCTGTTCTCATGTCGTCATCGGTGCTGGCTCGGTCGTGACGCGAAACATCGACAAGCCGGGAACCTACCTGGGTAATCCCGCACGCCTTGTGCGCCCAAAAACGTCTCATTCCAACGATTAGCTTTAAATTCCTATGCAAATACCATTTGTTGACCTCTATCGCCAATACACTGCCCTTCAGGGCGAAATTGATGCATCCATCGCTGATGTGATCCGCCATTCGTCATTCATCCGTGGCGAGCATGTAGAGGCGTTTGAAGAAAAATTCGCAAAACTGGTAGGTGCGCCCTATTGCATTTCATGTGCGAACGGCACGGATGCCATCTATATCATTCTAAAAATGATGGGCATCGGGACCGGGGACGAAGTCATCACCACGGCCCACACGTGGATTTCCACAAGTGAAACGATCACTCAAACGGGAGCCCGGGTCGTCTTCTGCGATACGGAGCCGGAAACGTTTTGCATAGATCCTGCTAAACTGGAAGCGCTCATCACGCCGCGGACCAAGGCGATCATACCGGTGCATCTTTACGGTCATCCGGCAGATATGGATCCAATTCTTGAAATTGCCCGCAAACATGGACTCAAGGTGATTGAGGATTGCGCCCAAGCCCACCTCGCGATGTATCGCGGTCGCATGGTCGGCACCATGGGGGACGCGGCCACATTCTCGTTCTATCCGGGTAAGAATCTGGGGGCCATGGGTGATGCCGGTTGTTTCGTAACTGCCGATGCTGATCTTGCGGACCGTGGCGCTACGTATGCCCGCCATGGCGGGAAAGGTGAGCATGTCATGGAGGGAATCAACAGTCGCATGGATGGGCTGCAAGCTGCGATTCTCAATGTCAAGATCCCCTACATAAAGGAGTGGACAGCCATCCGGCGTGGTCTTGCCAACCAATATACCACCGCGCTATCAAGTATCCCCGGCGTCACACTTCCGACGGAACGCCCCGACTGCGAACACGTCTATCACCTTTATGTGATTCAGCATGAACAACGCGATGCTTTGAAATCACATCTGCAGAAACTCGGAGTCGCCACGGTTCTTAATTACCCTAAAGCGCTGCCGTTTTACGCAGCGTATTCGTATCTGAACCACACTCCGGCCGATTTTCAGACGGCTTACCATCATCAGTCGCGCATCCTGTCGTTGCCGATTTTCCCGTTCATGCGGGATGAGGAACTCGACTATGTAGTGGAATCTATCTCATCATTCCCGGGGGCCTGAGCGTTTGAAGGATGAGCAGTCAGCCTTGCCTGTGAATTGAAAAACATTCTTGTCATTTCCCCGCAGCCTTGGGATTTCATTCAAGTCTCCAAGCATCATTACGCCCGTGCGGCGGCGGATTCAGGACACCAGGTTTATTTCCTGGAGCCGCCGGATGGAG
>JANONW010000316.1:0-26658 GCA_031421065.1 Prolixibacteraceae bacterium | reverse complement strand
CTTGAAATGTTCGACGAAATGAAAGAATTTATTTCAGGGATTGAACGGTTTCTTAATCGGGAATAAGCCATGATCGTGAGTAGATTAAAACTATCCATACTTCCCATACTCCTTGCCGGGCTTTTTGCCTGCGCCCAACCCAAATGGAATGGCGGCTTCCGAGAAATTTGAGCGATTAGGCAAAATCGAATAAGCTGATTCATGGACCTAATATCAGGTTGATATTCCCCAATTTATTACACTGTAAATCAATTGGTTCGACAGGCTCAGGGACCACCCTTTGACACTTCGGCGAGCTCTGTGCGACACTGCTTCGCGCGTTGGACTGAGCGCTTACTTCGACTGTATATTATTTCTGTTTGTTCAAAGGTAAATAAAAAACCTATCGTTGCAATGCGCATTGGATATGTGTAAAAAACGAATACATATTACACGAAACAAAGTTCGACGAAGTCAATTAAGTGGATTGAGTTCAGGTTCGTAATTTTTTCAGTTCTTCAATAAAAAAGGTTGATATTTCATCTTTTGTCACCAGTTCTTTGGGGTTCAGGTAGTTTTCTATTGAATTTTCGGGTAAGTCGGAGGTGTATATAATGGTTTCGGTATAGGTTATTGCCGATATATTGGGAAGCATAATTTTGCTTTGTTCAATAATTTCTGTCAAAGGCAATATATGTTTTGATATGAAGTACAAATCGTAATAATCGCGAATGGTATTTCGTTGTGCCAGGGTCGCCATTTTTAGCACAGCAATGATGTTGATATTCGCGATATTTATTTTTTTGTATTTTTCGGAGAAATCCATTACACGAAATGGTATCAAAACAGCTCCTGTAGAGAAAAATGTAACTTTTACCTGTTCGATTAAAAAGTCGAGCTGGTAATCTTTTTCCTCCCTGATGAGCTTGTAATTTTGGAATTTTTTTGATATCTCCCGTTTTATGGTAGTCGTTGGTATTTTCTCGCCATCGTATATAAAATCTAAATCTTCGCTTTGGCGGTGACCTATTTGTAGCGATAAGGCTGTGCCACCAACCAAGGTAAATTTTTGAATGAATGACAGGTCGGCAAACTTGACGAATAACTCCGCGGTTCCTTTAGGAATATCGTTTAGATCAATGTTCATTTTGCCAAAAGTATTTTTTGAATAAAAAATGCCCGCTTTTTCCATTTTCTACCAGCATCAATTTTTTCTTTAACTTCAGCAATTTGCCCTTCAGAGAAAAGATGCGGAATCTTTAGTAAATCGTCTAAATCGCCATACAACAGCAAATTTTCTAAAACCACCATGTCGGGTAAATCTGCATTGGGTTTATATTGCCAGAAAATGTGTTTTGGAAATTGAGTGATTTGCATTTTTATTGATATTTGTAAGCAAAGATAACAATGTTTGTTTGAACGCTTTGATCGTGGTAAAGAGCGAATTTCACGAATTAAGACGGATTACATTAAAATGCGGATTACGCGGATTGGATTATTCTTTAAAATAAATAGGTATGGTAAGATATGATTAAACAGAATGCCCCAAATATTTTCATCAGATACACTATCCTCTATTAACTTATCCTTATTTACATCAATCAAATTCATATCGCATCTTTTAAATTTTTGATTTACAAATGTACTAAAAGGAATAAATCTTTTGCCAGTCAATCTGTTCATTTTTTGACTTTATCTCATTGGTTAATTTACCAACCTCTTCTCCAATAACAATAAAGTTCATCATGGCAGCATCAAAATCCCGATCATTCTGATAGAGTTCTTCAGCCGAATGATAATTGGAAGTATATCTAATAATCTTCTCAATGGTTTCGAGCATAGAGAGAAGTATATAATAATCCTTATTAAGCATAGATTGCTTCTTTTAATACTAGTGGTTTAAAAATAGGTTTAATCCATTTTTTCGAGCAAATATCAACTTCTCTTTTGAAACTCGTTTGAAGATATTCTTTTAATTCGAGTTCAACATTATATAGGTTCGGAGTTGTGGACTCAAATACGACCAGAATATCAATGTCACTTTGGTCAGTCTGTTCGTTTCGGGCAAATGAACCGAACAGTCCAATTTCAGAGCAATGAAAATGTTCCCAGAGATAGGATTTGTTCTTTTTAAGAAACTGAATTATTTCATTTGATTCCAACATGTCTTATCTATTTATTTTGAAGTAAAGGTATAGAAAATTGTTGTTGTGCGAGAATTGTATTATCCACTAATTATTCCCAGTCGTCGGTTAACACATTCGTTGCCGGAACTCCTTTGGCGATCAGTGTTTTTTTGAAAGATTTGATCATTGGGGGAGAGCGAATTGTATTAAATTACTGATTACACTGATTAAAACGAATTTCACGATATCCACCACGTCTTTTGGAGAATATCTCCCTAAGGCTGTTACCTTATTAGAAAGGATATTGTTTAAATTATCGGTTCTTTCAAAGAGTTTTGTGACCTCAGGTGTTCCACAGCGAAAGGGCACATCGTTCACAAAGTCGAGCTTTAAAGCGTGTTCACCTTCAAAAACAAATATACGGGCATAACCTTCGTCGGCAACAGTTGTATTGAACGAAAGGCATGATTCTGTAATTGCTTTAATTACTTTGTTAACCTGAGCTTTAAAGTCGGCAGCATTATTTACAAAGAAATCGAGGTCATCAGAGTAACGATGATTCAGATAAGCCCGACTTAAAAGCTGTCCCTCCCGTAAGATAGAATCCAACAGGAAGTTTGGCAACAATTTTAAGCACTTTGTCCTGAAGCGGATACAATATATTCTGATAATAATCGTCGTGCATTGTTATAATATATGCGTCGTTGAGGCGGATAAAGTTTTTGTATGTTTGAGTCGGTGAGCAAAGCTAGCAGATTTTGTTTGCCTACCAATCTGGTTAAATCATACCATTTAAGACTACCAAGTGCTTTAATAAAGAGTTGGTCGTCGTTCCTGAAAGTTTCAACCGGGTTATCCAGTATTCTTTGGGTTATATCCGCTCTGCGGCTTTCTGCTATATCCCACAGCATGGCATTTAATTGTTCTTCTATTTGCCGGGTGAATTTGCCTTTTACTGCATAAGTTATACGAATAGTTTCTTCTCCGGGATTGCTTTGCATGGAGAAACAACGTGAGTCTGGCCATTGGCTGCTACCATCATAATCGGGATCAATGTTCAAATTGTCGGTTTTGATAAGCTGGCAATTCGAACACTAATGAACGTATAGAGCTGATCGAACGGTTTATCCGCCTTTTCGGAACTCAGGCTTTGGGTTGTTTGACTGCCGATCGTGAGTTTGTTGGCGAAAAGTGGATCAAGTACCTCAATGATCAAAACATTCGGTACTATATCCGTATCCGCGAAAATTTCTGGGTGTTGCAACCCCACAATGGCAAACGGGTAAAAGCCTCCTGGTTATTTTCCAATTTGCCATTAAACAGTTGTCGGGTTAATGACCGGATCGTTTATGTGAACAACCAATTGTGTTACCTATCCGGCTCTAAAGTTAAGAACAAGGTGGGCAAGCCTGAATTGCAGATCGTTATCTCGTTCAATAATCCACAGGATGCACTGGAAATATACAAAGAACGATGGCAGAT
The DNA here is from genome assembly GCA_031421065.1 of Prolixibacteraceae bacterium. Classification (GTDB taxonomy): domain Bacteria; phylum Bacteroidota; class Bacteroidia; order Bacteroidales; family Prolixibacteraceae; genus Aquipluma. Next base: position 23,071 of record JANONW010000316.1, on the reverse strand, counting down.
TGAAACCGCTTTTTATGGGTTAAAAACAAGTGGGTTCAATATTGAAGATACTCATTTGACCGATATTGAAAGAATTGAAAAACTATTTGCATTGGTTACAGTCGCTTTTACCGGGGCGTACGGGGTTGGTGATTATTTATACCGTTACGTTAACCCGATTCAGATCAAGAAGCATGGAAATAAGGGCAAGAGTATCTTTAAATACGGGTTAACATATATTGCGACAGTTTTGCCAAACTCAAGTTTTCAACCTGTTATCGATGTATTCAAATTTTTGTCATGTACTTAGGTCATTAAACAATGGATGTTCAATGTTTGCATAAAACATTTTTTTTTCCCTTCAGTCGAGGTGTCGAGCAAGCCCGCATTCTCGAGCTTGTTCAGTTCTTACCCTTATCGAATTGGAGGATTCCCCAAATTCGGTTTCCAAACTTCTCAGGTAACTTTTCGTCTGACTGTTCAGGAAGAATTTGAGCAGGAGTTTGATGCGGGTTTTCGATGTATCTAGTGTCTCTAAGAAAACCCATTATTGATTGACTATCAACTAATTGCTGTTAATAACTATTTTGAACCTTTTGGGGTTATTGTTTTGCTTACTTGATTAAAATGGAGATATTCATGGTATTGTTAATTCAGGATAGCATATTTTGACAATGTGGCCAAAAAAGATTCGGCCATGAGAAAAAGATTCGGACAACAATTGGGGTTAGGGCAATTGCCTATCGGAGCGGCCTATATTGATCCCAAAAGCAAGAATGCCTTAGACGAACTTTTATCTAAGTTGGGGCGAGGGGCACTTGAAGTGGGCGCCAAGCCGGCCAAGATAGCTGCTTAATATAATCTGAACCGAAAACATAAATTTAAACATTAAAGGGAGAATTATGCCCGAAAATTGAAAAACGACAACGAAAACTCAATTTTAGGTAGTGAAAATCACGTCAACTGATCAATAGGATTAAAATTTATTGATGGTAACCAAAAAAGTCAGCCTATCATAAATAATTATGTGCAGCCATCGAAAAAATGGGTAGTTTTCTTAGGGCCAGTAATTACTTTGAGTTGCGCCCGACTAATCTATTTTGGGTTAATTCCCCTGTCATTTATGGCTAGTTGGTTCATTTTAGTTCAAAATTGGAACGTATTATTGCATTGATTCCGCTATTGAAATCTACAATCAGTTCCGTATTTTTTTGAGAGGCCAAAATTCCTGAGCGTTTAATCCCTCCATGATAGGTCTTATTGAAGAATCCCAGTCCAGCAAGATACCCGGTGATAAAGAATCCGTTGTACGCCTGATGCGCACTAAATGCAAGTACAGATGCATTGATTAAGAAATTAACGATGCCTTCGCCTGTCTTGCCTGCATATATCTGCCCGGAACCAGGTATGAAACGTGACCAATTTTCAGCCTTTTTAATTGACATGATGTGTGGCAGATTTTTCTTTTTATAAAGATTATTCACAATTTGCTGCATTTCAGCCTCTTTTTCAGAGGTGAAATTTTGCATTTGTATATAAAGTAAAAAGCATTCCTGCGCCTCGTTCCATTGCAAGGTTTCGTTGAGGCACAATATCCTCACGGGCATAAAAAGCCGGTAAGTAGCCGTATCGGCACTTCGGTGAAAATACTCATCAATTTTCCACAACGCTTTCATCGGTTCTCCGTTCAAATAAAAACAAAGCGATTGCTCGTAACAAACGTACTGATATAACGAATCGTCAGAATTAGAAAAATACATCGGCTGAAGTTCAGCTAATGCCCGGTCAAAATTTTTCAACTGTTTATAGCACAAAGACTTTTTGTATTTATTGTAATATAAAAAGGCTTGACTTTCAGCGTTGAAAATCATGCGTTCATATTCGATAGATGCTTCAAAGTATTGACCCGAAGCATACAAACTATCGCCTTTCAAGCCTATGGCCCGACTACTCAAAGATATTCCGCAAAGGAATATGAAGCTGAAAAAGAATTTGATTGTGTTGGGCATCCTTATAATCGTTTTCAATAATTCTCACAGAAATAACTGATCCATAAATATTTGAAACATAACTGGCAGCAAAAATACTTCCAAAGAAAATCGTTTTTACATGATCAATCCCAAGTTTTCGGTAGTTTTCCCAAGTTATCAGCCCAAATCCGGTGGTGGCAATTATTGATGCAATTCCCTCTCCTGTTTTCCCGGCATAAATTTTTCCTGAACCAGGGATTATGCTCGACATCACTCCAGCCAGCAGAGGCGACTTTGAACGATGAGTTTCCTGTTCCTTGTTGATTTGACCTAATGCTGCAACTTGCTGGTTTATTGTTGCAATATTTGGATTTATCATTTGTAGTTGTTCTTTTGCTTTTGACCAGCTTCCTTGCAACATGTCAATTCCGCTCAATTCAAAATTCACAAGAGATAAGTTGGTTTCGTCCTGGGTATTCACCTGAGCGATAATTCTTCTGGCTTCATCATAATTTTCAAGAAAAATTTGGTTGTACCCTGCGAAAAATCTGGTTTTCAAATAGAATGAAGACTCTTCTCCCACATTTAAAAGCGATATGGTCGATAGCTCCAAATTTTTAAGCAAGTAATGAGCCCAACCCTTGTAATAGTTTAACGAATCCTGATGACCCTGCCCGTAATCCAGAGAATCGCTATCAATCAAATGGATAACCTCATTGTAATATCCTTTGCTGATCAAATGTTCAATAAATGGAAGTTCACTTTTGTCCTGTGAAAATCCCATGCTAACCGTTAAAATGAAAACTACAAGATAGATGTACTTCATTTATACCGTTTTATTGAGTCTCTAAACCTATGTGTTTTTTTATTTAACATAATAGGATCGAGGTCGGTTGCAGCTATTCTGTTACATCGATTTAATCGGTCAAACGAAAGCAGGCCACCTTTAAACAGTCCATATTTTTTTACGGCTTGCTTACTGAAATCAGAACAACTTGGATTGTAAAGGCAGTCGGCTGAAAAATGTTGTGAAACAAAATTCTGATACACATATAATGAGCCACCATAAACTAAGCTAACAGGGTTGCTGTTTTTAAATGTTTTCGGTTGATTTTTAAAAATGTAAATCCGTTTTCCGTGGTTGTGAACATGTTGTTTCGATACAGAATCGGCGAGCACCAAATCAGACGACAAATCAATTTTTTGTGCAAAACCCGTTAACACAAAGAAAAAAAGAAGTAGTCCAAAACTACTGGCCTTTATTGCTACCAACAGGCTTTGCATTGTCAGGAATTTTGAAATTAAAATACTTGTCATCAGCCGATGAGGAAACCTTGACATCCGAGAAAAGGGTTCTGTTTATGATTGAGTCACCCGAAGGCGTATAACTAATCTCAATAATTTTTAGGGGAAGTCTAAACTGGGTGAAATCCTTATAATTGGTGTAATAGATTTTCTTCAATATTTTTTTCTTGTTCGCCTGATATTCCGAATAGATCGGAAGCCCATTCTCGAAAACCATTTTGACCGTTTCGATGCCCTTCAATATGGACGGAGCCGTCCATAAGGTCACATAAAACTGGGTTTCATAGGTATTTGATGTTAGGTTAAATCCCTCATCTGCTAGTCCCAGATGGTCGGTCAGGTTGTTCGCGAAATAGTAGATGAGATTTCTTTTTGAAGACAATTCAGAGATTTGTTTATATCCTACTTCTTTGCTGGCCGGATAATATGTTTTTATTTCGCCGAGAGAGTTTGTAATCATAACAAACTTCGGGGATGAATGATAATATTTGGTGAGAATCAGTTTATTGTTGTCAAAAAACAGATCAACTTCATTGGTAATCTTCTTTTTATTTTCAAGAATTTCTGTATGCTGTTTCAATGAAATATAACTTCCAGGTTGTGCATATAACGAAATACTTAGTAGTAAAAAGCCCCAAAATAAATAGATTCCTTGGAATGGTGCGTTCATAAATTACTAAAAAAAAGGTGTCTGTTTTTCTTTAATAAACAGACACCTTGTTTATATTATCCTATTAATACTAATTCCACATGAAAAATTTAGGATTATTGATGTAAGGGCTGATATCTTTATTATCGATTATCAGCACAATGAGGTCAACCAGCGGAACAATACCAAAAATACCACCACAGGTAAATATATAAGCAAGGCCGGTAAGTGTCTCAGTTCCCAGATAAAAACGGTGAATACCCAAACCACCAAGGAAGAAATCGAGTGCTATTGCAACTATTGCATCTTTCTCTTGAGCCATTACGGGTGAAGAAATAGAAGAAGCAGCAGAACTAATTTCAGTCGCATTAATTGAAATCATACTTGTTTCAATTGCATTTTCAAAAAGCTGATCAATGGCCCGTTCATTTACCGAATAAGACGATGCATTTGCCTGTTTTGCAGACAAAAAGGTTGCAAATAAAACAACAACAAGAATAAGTTTTTTCATAATTTTTCAGAATTTGGGTTTAAATTTATAAATATAAACCTTTTTTTCTTCAAGTGTGCTTTCTTTTAAATTTTTCTCGAAACATTGCTGTCAATCAAAAAAAGATTTCACGATTAGATTTATCGTTTCATTTCTGATTTAAAATCAGAATGCCTATTTTCACCAAAATTAGAAACAAACAACATTCGGAATCAAAATATCATGGGAAACAATCGTTTGAACATCAGCCGCAGGAACTTTCTGGGTAATACTTTACTCGCAGCAACTGCTGTCACCATACTTCCTTCAAACGTAATTGCAGGACTGGGGCACAAGCCTCCGAGCGATAAACTTAATATTGCCGGAATAGGTGTTGGCGGAATGGGTTTTAACAACCTTACCAACATGGATACCGAAAATATTGTTGCCATGTGCGATGTTGATTGGAAATATGCTGGGAGAAATGCATTCAGAAAATGGCCGCTTGCAGCCAAATATCAGGATTACCGCGAGATGTTCGACAAGCAAAAGGACATTGATGCTGTTATGATTGCTACGCCAGACCATTCACATGCTTTGCCTGCACTGATGGCCATGAAATCTGGGAAGCATGTTTACCTTCAAAAACCACTCACCCATTCAGTTTTCGAATCGCGCATACTTACCGAAACCGCATTGCGATATGGAGTTGCCACGCAAATGGGCAACCAGGGAAATTCAGGAGAAGGAATCAGGCAGATTTGTGAATGGATTTGGGCAGGAACCATTGGCGAAATTACTTCAGTGGATGCCTGGACCAACCGGCCAATATGGCCTCAGGGCCTAGAACGGCCAACCGATAAAATGCGTGTTCCGTCAACCCTGAACTGGGATTTGTTTATCGGTCCTGCTAAATTTCGCCCTTATAATGAAGTTTATACACCCTGGAACTGGCGCGGTTGGTGGGATTTCGGAACCGGAGCGCTTGGCGACATGGCTTGCCATATTCTCGATCCGGTTTTTAAAGCCCTGATGCTGCAATATCCATCAGCAGTGGAAGGCAGCTCCACCCAGATAAATAACGAATCGGCTCCCAATGCAGAGAAAGTAACGTATTGGTTCCCCCAACGTGATAATTTGCCGAAAGTGGGTATGCCCGAAGTAAAAATAACCTGGCACGATGGCGGAATGTTGCCTGAACGTCCGGTGGAACTGAACGATGGCGAACCGATGGGCGACTGGAATGGTGGTGCCATCTTTAATGGCACACGCGGAAAAATTATTTGCGGTTGTTATGCTTCGAACCCAATGCTGCTTCCAATAAGTAAAATGGAAAGTTTTGCTGAACCTGAAAAAATAATCCGCCGCATACAAAATGCCGATACCAACGGGCACGAGCAGGATTGGATCCGTGCTGCCAAAGAAAACAAAGACAATAGGGTCGAGGCCAGTTCAAATTTCAGCTATTCCGGGCCGCTCAACGAAATGGTGGTTATGGGCGTTTTGGCCGTCCGACTTCAGGATTTAAAAAAGCGATTGTTGTGGGACGGCAAAAACATGCAATTTACCAATATCGGTTACGCTGAAAAAATTAGGGTAATCACCTCCAATAAATTTGAAGTTGTGAACGGCGACCCGAAATTTGACACCAAATACGACACGATTCCTGCACTTGCTTCTGCCGAAGAATGGATAAGGCACAATTATCGCGATGGCTGGGAACAAATATAGAATTACCCTTAAAATAGTTTAACCATGATTGATATTGATGAACTGGACGAAAAGTTCAGTATTGAAGGCGAACTTGGATTTGCTGAATTGGAAGAAGATTTGGTTTTTATAACGGTTTCGAACAAATATGCCGATGCCGATATTTGCCTGTACGGCGCACATGTAACGAGTTTTAAACCGTACAAATCGATGGAGATATTGTGGATGAGCCCCGATAGTAGTTTTGAAGAGGGGACACCCATTCGGGGAGGAATCCCGGTTTGTTTTCCCTGGTTCGGACCGCACAAGACTGAACCGGAAAAACCACAGCACGGCTTTGCACGGCTCATTTACTGGGACGTGCTCGAAACTGCAACACTGCCATCAGGCGAAACACTGGTGAGACTTCAGCTTTGCTCGTCGGAGGAAACAAAAACATATTGGGACTATGATTTTTGTGCCGAAATGAACATTGTTATTGGCACAACACTGAAGGCAACACTGAAAGTGACCAATACTTCGGAAGTTCCGTTTGAATACACCTGCGCGCTTCATTCATATTTTAGTCTTTCGGCCATTGAAAACCTGTCAATAGAGGGGCTGGAAGGTGTAAGTTATTTCAATCAGCTTACCGGTGAAAATGGTGTCCAGAAAGAATATTTCCTGCATATTCAGGATCCATTGGCCCGCCATTATTTAGGTACCGAAACTCCGGTTGTAATTGAAGACAGTGCTTTCAACCGCCGGATAAAAGTTGATAAATCAGGAAGTAAAGTCACCACAGTTTGGAACCCGGGAGAAGAAACCTGCGCCAAAATCGGTGATCTGCCCAACGATGCCTGGGAAACTTTTGTGTGTGTTGAAGCCACCAATGCATTCGATTTTCCTGTTCAACTGGCACCTGGCAATTCGTTCGAAACATCGGCTATTATTGGGCTGGAGGGAAAAAATACTATGTAAGCGCCGGACAGTGCGGCCTGCAGCTCAAAATTAATCCTGAAGATCTGATAAAATAACCGGGGCAGTGGTTGGCGATTTGGCTGAATAAGCAGAACTCTTACCATTGTACCGGCGTTTTTCCGTGCTCGATCAAATACTTATTGGTGATTGAAAACTGGTGATTCCCGAAGAATCCCCGACTGGCCGACAAGGGTGAAGGATGGACTGATTTCAAAACCAGATGTTTCAGGGAATCAATAAATTCGCCTTTGCTGATGGCGTAATTTCCCCAAAGGATAAAAACCACATTTTCAAGTTTGTCGGCAACCAGATGAATAACTGCATCAGTGAACGGCTCCCATCCTTTTTTCTGGTGCGAACCGGCTGTTTGGGCGCGAACGGTCAGGGTTGCATTTAGCAACAGTACTCCCTGTTTTGCCCATCGTTCAAGGTTTCCGCTTTTGGGAATTGGCGCACCGGTGTCGGCCTGAATTTCCTTGAAAATATTTCGCAAGCTGGGCGGGAAGTCAACCCCGTCGTTCACCGAAAAGCACAGCCCGTGCGCCTGACCCGGACCATGATACGGATCTTGCCCCAAAATCACCACTTTCACCTGATCGAACGGGCATTGTTCGAAAGCGTTAAAAATCAATTTTGCAGGCGGATAAATGGTTTGGCTGGCATATTCTGAGCGAACAAATTCTGTTAACAGGTTAAAATACGGTTTTTCAAATTCAGCATGAAGTTGTGTTTTCCAGCTTTCTTCGATACGAACGTCCATAGCAAATCAAATATTAAAATCGTTAACCTTGAATGTAGAATAACTACAATGAACTTGAGTATGGCAATGATTTAATATAATCTTCCATAAATTGCCAATCGGGTTGACCACTTGTATTTATTGGAAGTTTAATTCTTGTTTGCATCATACGTTTAGTTCCAAATTTTCGACCATAAGCATAGCGATACTTTTCTTTCTCAATTAATACAGAAATAAAAATCGCTATGTATTTGTTAAAACTGAATTTAGGTTCAAAAATTCTAACATCATCTGGTGAAACACAGTAATTGTATGGGTGATAAAATGTAGCTCCAATTGAACCATTTCTGGCTACAGTAAGAGTGTTCTCTTTCTGCGATGCTTCATTTGCCACATAATTACTAATTCCATTATTTAGTTGTGAAGCTGAAATATATGGAGTAATCCCGTCGTCACTTGATTCAATATTTTTGTCATTACTTGTATAAATCTTAAAAATATCATTTAGTAAAAACCAGCCCCAATTATTTGTATTCAAAAAAAAGACTTTTTCTAAAATAGGTTTTTGGGGAAAGTAATAATCTACATCTACTATTCCATTGTTGGCCGAAGTACGAGAAACAAATGGAATACCATCTATATGTTCCTCACAACGCATCAATTCCAGATTAACACCATACCAAATATCAAATATTTCGTTCAGTTTCTTCATTGTACTTTCTTCAAGAATTTAAATGCAATATATTCATTCATTTTTTTCTCAAAATCAGTATTACAAAGAGTTGAATAATCAGTTTCCATATAGGCTTCAGCGCACCATTCATCAGCACCACACACTTCTTGTTTTACTGATAGGCCGGGGATTTCGTCTAAATTATAATAAGCCGAAATCCACTTGCTTTTTATTGATTCCCATTTACTCCTCGCGTCAATTCTTCCTTTATGTTTTCGTTTTTCAAAACCATCGTTTTTGAAATACCCAAACCATGTTTTACGCCCTTCATTTTTCTCGTTTGCCTTAAAAACCATGATCATTGTTACCACGCCAACCGGATAAAACAAATCATCGGGCATTGAAAGCACTGCATGTAAACGGTGATGTTGGAGTATCCGGTTTTTGACCGCGATCAATTCTTTTTCGTTTTTGATTCCGCAACTCATTTGTACAATGGCCACCACTGTGCCGTTTTGTGGAGCTACCATATTCAAGGCATGTTCAATAAAAAGCATTTGCCCATCAGTACCAACATCGTATGGAGGATTTAAAAATGCCACATTGGGTTTGTGGTTCGCTTTTACAAGTTCTTCCAATTGGAAACAATCGCCACAATAAATATTCGATTTTCCATCGCCACGCAACAACATGTTTGAGCAAGCGTAGGTAAACATCGAAGGGCGAAGCTCAACCCCAATTAGTTGATTGGCTTTAATATCGTTTTTCTTACTTTCATCATTTCCTGCCTGGGCAAGCATTCGTTTCATTCCCGCGATTAAGAACCCCCCGGTTCCACTTACCGGGTCGTATAAAACTGAATTTGAATTTATTTTGGCTAAATCACAGAATAAATCAGTTATATGAAATGGCGTTAGCACCAATCCCTGACTTTGCCCACTACCTGCATAGCGTATAAATTCAGTGTAAAACCTGCCCAAAACATCAAATCCGCTTTGCTCCATATCAATTAGCGGATATACATTCCGGTGCAGGTATTCCACCATTTGTTTAGCAACGTCAACCGACTGCTCACGTTCTTTTTTGCTCTTATGCTTAACTTCGGCTTGTTTAAAAATAGGTTCATTCAGAATTTTAGTGTATTCCCCAATCATTTCATTTTTGTTCCGAACATCGTTGCCAGCGAGTACGCTTTCAATGGCAGATAACAATGCTTTTCCCAAGCTTATTGAAGAACTGTATGTTTTATAACTGATCCGGAATGGCTCATGGAGCAACGATAATAATATGGCACTTACAATGGTACAGCGGGTCATTTCTGTTATTGAATATGCCTGATATTCGTCATTTAACTCAATAGCCTTTTGGATAATATCTACATTTCTTAGATTATCGGCAAATTGCTCATTGTTAAATAATTTGATGTAATTGTTGATAGGAAGTAGCTTTTTGTCATCGTCAAGTTCTGTGTAACCAACAGCACCTTTTCTCCAAACAAAATGAGAAACGAGCAGTTCTTGTTGAGTTTGTCCGCTAACTGCAATTGCAACAACATCAAATTGTTCCGATAATCGTTTGGCATAATGCAATACGCCATCTACCGCGAAATCTTTCGGACTATTTAAATCAGGGCTTCTATGTCCAAAGCAGGAAGCCTTACATTCAACCACTATTAAATAATCCATATTGCCCGAAGGGAAAGAGAGAATAAATTCGGGTTTGCCAATTCCTTTTCCGCTTTTCGAAGCACTTTGCAATAATTCAATCACTCTTTTACTAAATGACTTTTGTTCTTCAAATTTTATAGTACTGAACAAGGGGTCACATTTAAAATGATCTCTTACAATATCTTCTGTAATTCGCTCGTTTGCCATGATTCAGAATCTTAAAATTTGATTTGAGCCTGTTTGGTATTTATGTTTTTGATGTATTTCACTTTTTGCTCTGCCAGTTGAAACACTGTTTCCGGACATTTATATTTGAAACAATCTTGTGCAAACTTCTCACTGAAATATTGGGTTTTTATTTCTTCAATACTTACCTCAAAAACTTCGGCCAATAACGTTAATTTATCTTCTTTTAAGTCCTTTTTGCCTGTTTCAATCTTGCTAAGTCCGCCACTGTCAAGTCCAATCTTAGCAGCAAGCTGAGTTTGATTAAAACCTTTTTCAACTCTCAATTTTCTAATATATTCGCCAAATCTTTCCATATCTGCCTTGTTAAAATAAACTTGGTTATTTTTGACAAATTTAAAGCAAATATATTTCAAAAACAAATATTGAAATCACTATTCAATTACTGATAATCGCTTTTTGGCAATTACATTTATGAGTAATTTTGCATTTCCATTTTTGTACTTTTACTTAAAATTACAATCATGGAAATTCTGTTTCTTTCTGCAGGCCTCGCCCTCGGTATTCTTCTTGGCTTTCTTTTCCTGAAAGGGAAACTACAAAAACAACGTTCTGATTTCGAGCTGGAAAAACGTTCCGGAGAACAACTTTTCCTTCAGCAAAAATTTGAATTGGATAAAGAAAAATCCTTGTTTGAGGATCGCAATCAGTCTTTAATGAAAGAAAAGGAAGAATTGAATCAGCAAATTCAATTGCTCAGAACTGAAAATGGTATTCAAAGTCAGCAGTTAGCGCGGGCAGAGGCCGATTTCGGCAACCTTCAGGAAAAACTGGATACCCAAAAGAAGGAAATGGAAAACCTTCAGCAAAAATTCACTGCTGAGTTCGAAAGTATTGCCGCCAAAATCCTGAAACAAAATACGGTTGAATTTTCGGCAGCCAATCAGAAAAGTATCACCGAATTGCTTTCTCCCTTAAAGGAAAAGATTCAGGTTTTCGAGAAAAAAGTGGAAGATACTTATGAAAAAGGCTTGAAGGATCAGACCGATCTGAAAGCAGAACTCAAAAAACTGCACGACCTGAACCTGAAAATCAGCGATGAAGCCAATAACCTGACCCGTGCCCTGAAAGGCGATGTCAAAAAACAAGGCAACTGGGGCGAAATGATTTTGGAACGCATACTGGAACGCTCGGGCTTGACAGAAGGCCGCGAGTACCTGAAACAGGAAAATGTCCTTTCCGAAAATGGCCAGCGTTTTCAGCCTGATGTGGTCATTCATTTACCCGATCAGAAACACATTGTGGTTGACTCGAAAGTTTCGCTAGTTGCCTACGAACGGCTGGTCAATTCCGACAGCGAAAAAGACCGGCTTAGCTTTGTCAAAGAGCATTTGCAAAGTGTCAGAAGCCACATTAAAATCCTGAGCGAAAAGCATTATCAGCATTCTCAGGGCTTCAATAGTCCCGATTTTGTGCTGCTGTTTATCCCCATCGAATCGTCGTTCAGCATCGCGGTTCAGGAAGACCAGGATTTGTTTTCGTATGCCTGGGACAGTAAAGTGGTCATCGTCAGCCCATCCACTTTGCTGGCAACCTTAAGAACCATTGCATCCATCTGGCAGCAGGAAAACCAAACCCGGAATGCCCTCGAAATTGCCCGGCAAAGCGGCGCCCTGTATGATAAATTTGTTGGGTTTATTGAAGATATGGAGTCGATCGGAAAAAGCCTTGAAAGCACCCGAAAAACATACGATCAAGCCTCGAACAAGTTATATTCGGGCACAGGGAATCTGGTTAAACGGGCCGAAAATATCCGAAAACTGGGAGCTAAAACTACCAAAGAAATGCCTCAGGAATTAATCAGTGAATAACTATTCTTCGCGGTATTCCGGTTCCAAACCATCTTCGCACAAATCGATGGGGACAATCCAAACCAAAGGCCGATCGTTTCCTTCTCCGCCTTCAGACTCACGTTTGACTATCTCGGAGCCAAAAAACACAGCAATGTGATCCTCTGGGATATTTTCGTCCTCATCTGTTCCAACTACTACGGCATTAATCCCGTCAATACGAACAAAATCGCCTTTCTCTAAAAATTGTTCTTCCATATACTCAAATTAGCTTGCCTTTAATCGAACAGCAATTGTCCCGTCAATTTTCTCCTGAGCATAATCGAGGCCGATTTTCATGTTTTTAACATTTGTAGAAGGGCTATCAAACATGGCATCGTTCATGATATTCTCGCAAATGGCGCGAAGGCCGCGGGCTCCAAGTTTAAACTCGATTGCTTTATCGACAATAAATTCCAGTGCTTCCTCTTCAAAACTCAGTTCAATGTCGTCAAGTTTAAATAATTTGACATATTGCTTGATCAGCGAATTGCGCGGTTCGGTCAAAATACTGCGCAAAGCCTTTCTGTCGAGTGGTTCCAGATAAGTAAGAACCGGGATGCGGCCAATAATTTCAGGGATTAACCCAAACGATTTTAAATCCTGGGGCGAAATATACTGAAGCATATTGTCGCGGTCGAGATGATCGGCAGACTTTTGAGCGCCGTAACCAACGATTTTTGTATTCAACCGTTGTGCAATTTTTCTCTCAATTCCATCAAATGCTCCGCCACAAACAAATAGGATGTTTTTGGTATTTACTGCAATCATTTTCTGCTCCGGATGTTTGCGTCCGCCTTGCGGTGGAACGTTCACGATGGCTCCTTCGAGTAATTTTAAAAGTCCCTGCTGAACACCTTCGCCCGAAACATCGCGGGTAATCGACGGGTTATCGCCTTTGCGGGCAATTTTGTCGATTTCGTCAATGAAAACGATGCCTCGTTCGGCGGCTTCCACGTTATAATCGGCCACCTGAAGCAAGCGCGTAAGCAAACTTTCTATGTCTTCGCCTACATAACCTGCTTCGGTTAAAACTGTGGCATCAACGATTGTAAAAGGCACATGCAACATTTTTGCAATGGTGCGGGCCAGCAATGTTTTTCCGGTCCCGGTTTCGCCAACCAGAATAATATTTGATTTTTCGATTTCAGTTTCATCGGCCGATACGGGTTGATTAAGCCTTTTGTAGTGGTTGTAAACAGCCACCGATAAAATTTTCTTGGCCTGGTCCTGTCCGATTACATACTGATCCAGAAAGCTCTTGATTTCTCTTGGCTTCATCAGTTTGATCATTTTGGTATCGACCTTAACGTCCTTCTTAAATTCTTCCTCAACAATGGCATGGGCCTGCTCAACACAATTGTCGCAAATATGACCTTCAATGCCGGCAATCAGCAGGTTCACCTCTTTTTTTTCACGCCCGCAAAACGAACATTTATCCATTTTCATTTTCAAAATATAATGTTTTTTGCAATTATAATTGCTATTTATTATTTCTGGTCAGCACATCATCTATCATGCCGTATTCTTTGGCTTCAGTTGAAGTCATCCAGTAATCGCGATCACCATCTTTTTCAACCTGTTTATACGATTTTCCGCTGTGTAAAGCTATAATATCGTACAATTCCTTTTTCAGTTTCATGATTTCACGGGCAGTAATTTCGATGTCGGAAGCCTGACCGGACACACCACCCATGGGTTGGTGGATCATTACCCGGGAATGCTTCAATGCCGACCGTTTCCCTTTGGTCCCGGCAGTAAGCAATACTGCGCCCATTGAAGCAGCCATGCCTGTACAAATGGTGGCAACATCCGAAGAAATGTACTGCATGGTATCATAAATTCCCAATCCGGCATGAACTGATCCTCCAGGAGTATTGAAATAGATTTGAATATCTTTTTTCGGATCAGACGATTCAAGAAAAAGCAATTGTGCCTGAACTATATTGGCGATGTAATCATCGATCGGGGTGCCCAAAAAGATGATCCTGTCCATCATCAGCCTTGAGAACACGTCCATGGAAGCAACGTTTAACTGGCGTTCCTCAATGATGTAAGGAGTCATGCTGTTGGTAAAAATAGAATCGAAACGATTTAAATTCAGGCTACTGATGCCCAAATGTTTCCTCGCATATTTGTTAAATTCTTTTCCGTCGTTCATAATGTTGTTTATACTGGTTTAAAAAAAATGTGAGAATTAATTTTAAACTTTTCGTAAAAAAGGGTTAAACTAATTCTCACAAAGTTAAGAAAATATACTTTTGGCTATACCGCCAGTCAATTAATTTTCAAGCATTTTGTTAAACTCGTCATTGCTTATTTCTTTAATGTCGAGTGTGACTTTGGTTTTGATGGTTGTAACAATGACATCTTCCTGCGCTTTTGAAACGACTTTACGACGTTCTTCTTCGTTCTTCATCATTTGAACAGCGTAATTTTCAAGATGCTCACCGGCAACATTGCCCAATCCGTATTGACGGAATTGTATGGCAGCCATTTCTTTGGCCAATGCGTGAACGTCTTCTTCGGTAACCTTCAACTCATTGTTTTTTACAATTTTATCTTTTATTAGCTGCCATTTCAGGTCGAGCATAAAATGATCAAAATCAGCATCAATCTGCTCTGCGGTCATTTTCTCGTTGGTAACTTTGATCCAGCGTTTCAGGAAAGCTTCGGGCAAATCGAACTGGATTTTCTTAATCAGTGTATCGCGGCTGTCGATGGCAAATTTATATTCGCTTGAATAAACAAAGTTTTCTTCGATTTCAGCTTTCACTTTGGCCTTGAATTCTTCTTCAGTGGTGATCCCTGATTCTTCACCGTAAATTTTAGTGAACAAATCAGGTGTAAGTTCAGCTTTTTCGAACCGAAGTACTTCTTCGATGGCAAAGTTGAAATTGCTTTTAATATTCTCAGCCTCTTCATGCGAAATATTCAGCATGTGGCCAACTTCGTGTTTGTTATCGTATGCTTTCACCGGATCAAAAACAACGACATCACCGGCTTTTTTACCAATGAACGATGCTTTAATTTCTTCGTCTTTCATCACGTCGATGGCAATAACAACCTTATCGGCCTGGATTCCGCCTTCCAGTTCGTTGCCTTCTTCATCAAGCTGTACGAAAGTTCCGCGAATGGTATCTTTTTCCTCAACGCTATCAACAACTTTGTTTTCGCCCAGACGGCCGGCATAAGCCTCAACCTGTTTGTTGACCAGTTCTTCGCCGGCAATAATGCTGTAATAAGGTAAAGTTGTATTGTTATCGAGTACTACCTCTATTTCGGGAGCTGTTGCAATGTCAAAAACAAAGCTGAAATCAGATTGGTTGTCCCAGTCGGTCACTGTTTGTTTTTCCTCGTTTGGAAGAGGTTCTCCCAGAACATTCAGTTTTTCAGCATAAATATAATCAGTCAGGCTTTTCGAAATAATTTTATTTACTTCTTCGGCAAGCGCCGCTTTTCCATACATTTTTTTGATTAAACCGGCAGGAACCATTCCTGGACGAAATCCAGGCATATTGGCTTTTTTGCGATAGTTCTTCAGAATGTCGTTAACTGTAGTTTCATAATCGCTTTTCTCAACCAAAATGGTGAGTACTGCATTCAGTTCGTCGATATTTTCTCTGGTAATATTCATAACAATCTCTTAAAGTTATTGGGAATCAGCAAGGAAGAAGAACTTTTTAAAAGCTCCCGATCCAAAACCTGTTGCTTTAAATTAATAAAAACCGCTTGCTTATCCTTTTTACAAGGTAAAGCAAGGCGGTTATTTTTGTTGTGCGGGCGAAGGGACTCGAACCCCCACGCCGTAAGGCACCAGATCCTAAGTCTGGCACGTCTACCAATTCCGCCACGCCCGCTAAATGCGGTGCAAATGTAGGTCAATTATTTTATTCCCGCAACAGCACCGGCAATTCTTTTTGATTCTTTTTGAATTGAATGAACCGATTATCTAAGTTCAAAATTCTGCCCCAGATATACACGTCGAACTTCCTCGTCGGAAGCCAGTTCTTCGGCTGTACCTGCTTTCATGATCGAACCTTCGAATAAAAGGTATGATCGATCGGTGATGGTGAGGGTTTCGTGAACATTGTGATCGGTGATCAGAACGCCAATATTTTTCTCTTTGAGCGTTTTTACGATGTGCATTATGTCTTCAACAGCTATCGGGTCAACGCCGGCAAACGGTTCGTCGAGCAAAATGAATTTCGGATCGATGGCCAGTGCCCTGGCAATTTCGGTACGCCGCCGTTCGCCACCTGAAAGCTGAAACCCTTTACTAGTGCGAATATGCTGCAATCCAAATTCGGTGAGCAAAGTTTCCACCTTTTGATGTTGATAATCTTTTGGCAGTTTGGTCATTTCGAGCACCGACAGAATATTGTCTTCAACACTCATTTGCCTGAAAACAGATGCTTCCTGCGACAGGTAGCCGATGCCTTTTTGAGCCCTTTTGTAAACAGGCAAATTGGTGATTTCTTCGTCGTCAAGGAATATTTTTCCCATCAATGGTTTTATCAAACCAACAATCATGTAAAATGAAGTTGTTTTTCCTGCACCATTCGGGCCAAGCAAACCAACAATTTCACCTTGGTTTACTTCAAATGAAACGCCTTTAACGACAGTACGTTTGCGATATTTTTTTACAATATTTTCTGCCCTGAGTTTCATTCCTGAAGTATTAACCTTGGGTTATTAAATTTCGTCAATCTTTCGCTGATTTGCCTTCTGCACTCTTCTGGATATTACGATACTTACTTCATACAGTACTACCAATGGAATACAAACCATGATCTGGCTGAATACATCAGGCGGAGTGATGATTGCGGAAATAATTAACAAAACAACATACGAATGTTTCCTGTATGTTGTCATATAACCCGGTGTCAGAATTCCAACTTTACTAAGGAAAAATGCAATGACCGGTAATTCGAAAATGACCCCTCCGGAAATAACGATGGAAGTTACTGTGCTTATATAGGAAAGTATATTGATTTGATTGGTAATCGTATCACTGATACTGTATCTGCCTAAAAAGTCAACTGACATGGGCACGATCAGGTAATAGCCGAACATAATGCCCAGTATAAACAAAACAGACATCGTAAATACAGCGCCGGAAGCATGTTTGCGTTCATTCTCGTAAAGTGCAGGCTTTATAAAACTCCAGAACTGGTAGATCACAAAGGGAGCGGCAACAATAAATCCAACGATGATCGCGGTCCAGATCGACACCATGAACTGACCTGACATGTTGATATTGATCAGTTCCAGTCCATGCGTATTGATCTTTAACGCTTCTACACCCACATAATCGGCTAGCTTTGCCATCATCCGGTTACTCCAGAATTCAGGATTATTTGGGGCCAATATGATTTCCTCAAAGATAAATTTAATATAAATGAATGCGACTATGGAAAATGTGAAAATGGCAATTACAGATTTAATAATATGCCACCTCAGGGTTTCCAGATGGTCGAGGAACGACATCTCTGCTTTTGGCTCTTTCTGCTTCTTTTTCTTAGTTGATTGCTCTTCGATGCGGGGTTGTTCTGACATATTTCGGGCGATAATTTGGTCTGATTGGTTATGAAAAAATTTGCACAAATATAGCTTATATTCCTGTTTCAATTGTTTCCCATCTCTTAATTTTACTTAAAAGCGAGCCAAAAGTATTTATTTTCGATCATGATCGTTGTGTTTTGAATGATATTTTATATACCTTCGGGAAACTTAAAAAATTACGAATTAATATATTGACCTGAAAAGGGGTCTTTTTTTATATGGGAATAGAGTTAACATTATCAGAACATCTCCAAAAATATTTTGGGTTCGATCGTTTTAAAGGCCAGCAGGAGGATGTGATCAAAAGTGTATTGAAAGGCCACGATACGTTTGTATTAATGCCCACCGGAGGTGGAAAATCATTGTGCTACCAATTACCGGCACTTATTATGGACGGTACTGCAATCATAATTTCTCCATTGATTGCTTTAATGAAGAATCAGGTTGATTCAATCAGAAGTTTTGGAACCGAAGATGGCATTGCACATTTTTTAAATTCATCGCTTAACAAGGCTGCTGCCCAAAAAGTACGCGATGATGTAACTAGCGGGAAAACAAAGTTATTATATGTAGCACCCGAAAGTTTGACAAAAGAAGACAATATCGAATTCTTAAAAAACATAAAAATTTCATTTTATGCCATTGACGAAGCTCATTGTATTTCGGAATGGGGCCATGATTTCAGGCCTGAGTACAGGCGGATCAAACCCATCGTTTCCGAAATCGGGGCAGCTCCTTTGATGGCCCTTACAGCAACAGCAACTGCCAAGGTTCAGCACGACATACAGAAAACACTCGGAATGCTCAATGCCGATGTTTATAAGGCGTCTTTCAATCGTCCAAACCTGTATTACGAAGTAAAGCCAAAATCAAAACCCGAATCACAGATCATCAAGTTCATCAAGGAGAACGAAGGAAAATCAGGGATTATTTACTGTTTGAGCAGGAAGAGGGTTGAAGAGCTCACCGAAACACTGGTGGTAAATAATATTAAAGCATTGCCTTATCATGCCGGAATGGATTCGGCTACCCGATCGGGCAATCAGGATAAATTTCTGATGGAAGATGCTGATGTGATTGTTGCAACCATAGCTTTCGGAATGGGGATCGACAAACCCGATGTTCGCTTTGTCATTCATTACGATATTCCTAAAAGTCTGGAAGGTTATTATCAGGAGACAGGCCGTGCCGGGCGGGACGGCGGCGAAGGGAAATGTATCACGCTTTATTCTGCCAAAGACATTCAAAAGCTCGAGAAATTTATGCAGGGCAAACCGGTTGCCGAACAGGAAATTGGGCGCCAATTGCTGCTCGATACCGCTTCTTATGCCGAATCGGCCATTTGCCGGCGCATTATCCTGCTGAATTATTTTGGCGAAAAGCTGGAAGAACCATGCGGAAACTGCGACAACTGCGTGAACCCAAAAGAACAGATCGAAGCAAAAGACGAAATATGCAGAGCGCTTCAGGCCATTATTGAAGTAAAAGAAAACTATAAGGCCGAACACCTTTCGGATATACTAACAGGTAAAAAGACGGCTGCTGTAAAGTCGTTCCGCCATTTCGAACTAGAAGCGTTCGGATCAGGAAACGATCATGGAGAAAAATTCTGGAATGCAGTTTTCAGGCAAAGTATGATTGCCGGATTCATTACCAAAGACATTGAAAACTACGGTTTGCTGAAAATGACAAAAAAGGGGTATGACTTTCTGGAAAAACCCTATGACTTTTTGCTGGTTCGCAACCACGACTACGATGCCATTGAGGAGGAAGCCAATGCTGCCGCGGCCCAGGCAAGTGGTGCAGGCGATCCCGAATTATTCGCCATGCTGAAAGACCTGCGGAGAAAGATTTCGAAAAAACTGAACCTGCCGCCTTTTGTGATTTTCCAGGATCCTTCACTTTCTGATATGGCCCTTCAGTACCCAACTACCATCAGCGAGTTGAAATTTATACAGGGAGTTGGCGAAGGAAAAGCAAAAAGATATGGCAAAGAGTTCGTTGATCTGATTAAACTGTATGTTGAAGAGAACGAAATTGACAGGTCGCAGGACTTTGTAGTGAAAAGTGTTGCCAATAAATCAAAAATAAAGGTTGGGATTATTCAAAGCATCGACCGAAAAATTTCTCTTGAGGATATTGCTGATTCAATAGGAATTGATTTCAAAGAACTGATTTCCGAAATTGAAGTGATCGTTAATTCCGGAACCAAAATCAACCTTGATTATTACATCGATGATATAATGGACGAAGACCGTCAGGAAGAAATATTCGAATATTTCAAGGAAGCGGAAGACGATGACATAGAGGCTGCACTCAAAGAACTTGGAGAAAACGAATATACCGAAGAGGATATCCGCCTGATGCGCATCCGGTTTTTGTCGGAAATGGGAAATTAACTTTCGAATCAGAAATAATTTGGTTTCGTGTATTTTCTTTTGTAGATATTGAAATCGTAACCAATCAGAACTTCATAGGTTCCATACTGGTATTTGCGGATGTCGGAAATTACCGCGTAGTCGGCGGCAAAACCAATCCGAATGTTGTTTCTGAAGGAATACTGTCCTGAAAAAGAGGCTGAGCCGTCTGTTCTTAAATTCAATCCAAACTGAAGGTCGTTGGGCAAATATACGATTGCTGATGCATCGGCATAGACCGGTTTGCCGATGGTTGCTGCTATAAGCAGGTTTGGGCGTAAAAAGACAGTTCTGTTGAAACCGAAAACATAACCAGCGGAAAAAAATGCTGTTTTGAAATCGTACAACGATGAATAATTGGTACGGACCACACTGAACGAATTATTAATAATCTGCGGCACCGAAAAGCCTATGTAATAATCCTCAGAGAAGAAAACAGTTCCGATCCCGAAAGTGGTCATGTAATACATGCGGATATCGGAGGTGAATTCAGGATCAGGGATATGATCAGGATAAAGTTGGTAATCACTTAGGTTATTGTCGAAATTTACAATCCCGCCCCTTAGCCCGAAGCGCAAATAATGTGTCAAATCGGTGCGGACCTGAAACGAATAATCGCCTGTCAGGAAAAGCCGTTTTTCCCTACCCACGTTCAATCGCTTAATGCTCAGGCCAACTCCGCTTCGCTGGTCTTTGATAGGTGTAAAATAACCGAGGTATTGTGTTAGTGGGGCACCGTGGAACCCGACCCAGTTTGTCTTGGTCGAAAGCATCAGTCCGGCTTTGTCCCAGATACCAACATAAGCCGGATTTATGGTATGCATGTTCGTTACGTATTGCAACGACCACGGATACTCCTGGGCTTTTACCTGCTGGTCGGAAACAGAGAAAAAGATCAGTAATACTATCAGCCTGTATGTTAATCTGAGAATCATCAAATCAATTGTTCTTTCGTTAATACGATACAAATACAAAACTCTTCTTCACCTCTCCGTTTCCTAAATCGAGCACGTAATAATACGTTCCGGGAGGCACTATTTCATTTCGGACCTTTGACGGACCAAATTCCGGTTTCCCGTTCCACCATGCACGATCATGAGATAACCAGAAATCAAGGTTTCCGTAACGGGCCTTTTCGAACAGTTTATTGCCCAACTGGTCGAATATATACATTTTGGCATTCGGGAAATGATTAATACAATAGATCTGGAAGTAATCGTGAATATTATCATCGTTTGGTGAGAATGCTTCAGGAACAAACAAATCGCAATCCCTTCCATAATCCAGATATTCAGGATGTCCGTCAAAATCCGTATCATCGTTGCTGTAATTCCCATCCACATTCAAGTCTTCAAACCGGGTCAGGTATAGGTCGTCGTCGTCGTTCTCATCGCGCCAGTCATTTTGTCCATCGCCTTCAAAATCCTGCATGGCGGCATTACTTCCTGTCATATTGGTGCTTTGGGAGGCGTACCTGTTTACGGTATCAAATCCATCATCCAAACCATCGGCATCAACATCTTTGCCCCTCAGAACAAAGTCGGGTTTCCCATCGGCATTTAAATCATGACCTTCAATATAATCGGGCACCCAATCATTATCCGAATCAGCATCCAGAAAATCAGGGATCCCATCTCCATCCGATAATGCGGAATCAGTATCAACCGGAATAACGCGGGTGCCTCCATGATCGGTATCATAGGCATTATCTACTCCGTCATGATCGGTATCCAGGTTCAAAGGAGCAATATACCCTGCCGTGCTCTGCCCTTCATAATTATCAACCAGCCCATCGTTGTCTGCGTCAATATCCAGCCAGTTCGGGTGGCCATCGCCATCGGTATCGGTTGTTTTCCAATCCTGACCAGAGAGAACTTCATCCACATTCAGGATTCCATCGGCATCGGCATCTTCAGGAATATGTGCAAACGAAGGAACAATCTGTTTGGTGAATTTAACTTTTACCGGTTTAAAAACTGCACATCCGGTTGAGCTACTGGTTGCCCTGATGTAATAAGTACCACTTTTGTTTACATTCATGTAATTAGCCAGTGTGATGGTAGCCAAAGGATCAGTAAAGTATTCGAAGCTCAAATCTGGGTCGCTACCTGCGGCTACGACCGTTCTAAGGTCAATCGTTACAGGAAGGCAAACTTCCGGCGGATCGTTGATAATCAGTTTCGGAATTATTTTGAAGGTCGCCAATAAGGTTGATGAGGACGTACAGTTTGGCGAATTTCCCAAACCCTGTGCGGTGAGCGTTAGATTAACGCTTCCGGCAACCAGATCGTTCGGGCCAATGTTGTAGCTAGTATTTAAAGCCAGCGGATCGTCAAAAGTTCCGTCTCCCGACGAGGTCCAAAGTAAGCTGCTGTGATTCGCCGCAAAAGCAGTGGCCAGGCCCACCTTCATGTCAATACAGACTGTTAAGGGGGTTCCTGCCATTACTGTGGGTATATCATATACTTCCACCAGTCCCTGTTCCAGAGTGTCGCATCCGAGCAATGAAGTCTGGACAGTTGACAGGTTGAACGTGCCGGTTTGTTTCCATTCAATAGTGATTTCATTTCCATAAATGGTCTTCCCTTTTGTTTTTGTAAAAGGTGTTCCTGAAGGATTGGGAATCGGGATACTGAGTTTTGATGCGTCAGTCAATAGCCATTCATATACAGAGCCGGCATCTCCTTCAATCCGGTATTGCCTGATGGAGCCTACACATACTTTATCAATCACATACGGCTGCCCGGCTACTTGTAAAGCAGCGATCAGAAGTACCATTGCAAATATGTATTTATACGCTCTCATATTTTTTATTCCTTATTTATGCGAACTAAGAGTTGAAAAACGAGGCCACTAAGCCACAAAGACTCTAAGTTTCACTAAGTTCTATAAA
>JANONW010000315.1:0-8335 GCA_031421065.1 Prolixibacteraceae bacterium | reverse complement strand
CAGTATTGGTGGCTTGGCAGGCGGGGAGTCTCGTTTCTCGCTCAAAAAAAGCACTTCAGGAAACTGAGGTGCTTTCTTCGTTTGGGTGCGGAAGTTTTTAACTTCCGGTTTGATTTGTTGATTCAGAAAATGCGACTAAAAATCGCATTACCAGATCATCCAGGCAAAAGAAATTTTGCATAAAAAAAGAGGCTGTGTTTCCAGTCGGGGCGCGACTTTGAGTCGCACTCCGACTAAGCCGGAATTTTTATTACGACAGCTTGAATAATTTTAAAAACTTGCCGGGGATGGGGGTGCCGAACCGAAACGCTTTGCCGGTAACCGGATGCTTAAATGCCAAAACCCGCGCATGAAGGCCCATCTGGCCAATCGGGTTCAATTTGCCCCCGTATTTTTTGTCGCCGGTAACCGGAAACCCAATGTCTTTCATGTGAACCCTGATCTGATTTTTGCGTCCGGTTTCAAGCTTCACATCGAGCATTGAGAAAAGTTTGTTCGATTTCAGGACTTTGTAATGGGTAACCGCTTTCTGACCGTCATCCGGAGCCTGGCTCGAATACATCACCATCGCCTTGTTTTCCTTTAACCACGAGGTGACAGTTCCTTCGGTAGTTTCGACACAACCTTCGACCACAGCGATATATGAACGTTCAATAATGGCATTGTTCCAATCCTGCTGTAATACTTCCTGAACGCGTTTGCTTTTCGCGAACATCATAAGTCCAGAAGTATCGCGGTCGAGTCGGTGAACAATGAAAATCAGGTTCTTGGGATTCGTTTTCTTGACATATTCACTCAACATGCTGTAAGCCGTTTTCTGTTTCTCCGTTTCCGATGCCATTGAAAGCAATCCGCTTACTTTGTCAATTACAATAATATCGGCATCCTCGTGTACAATGCGCAAGCCTCTGAAGCGGGGTTTTTCATCCGACCTTTTTTTGTTGAGGAATACCTT
This sequence comes from Prolixibacteraceae bacterium, assembly GCA_031421065.1. Lineage (GTDB taxonomy): Bacteria > Bacteroidota > Bacteroidia > Bacteroidales > Prolixibacteraceae > Aquipluma. The sequence continues at coordinate 7,380 of JANONW010000315.1, read as the reverse complement.
TTGCCCTCGTTTAAGAGGATGGTCGAATTTGGTCGTAACCATATCGTCAACCGTTATCTGCTTGTGTGCCAAAAGCGATTTGATGGCTGTCCGGCTTTTCTCCGGAAATTTTTCTATCAGGAATTGCAATAATTCAGAAGGGCCGGTGACCTTCAAGGCTATTTCCTTTAAATTCGCTGCCTGAAAAGTTGATTTTCTATTTGGTTGGAACATGTGAGCGTTTATTGTTTTTTAGTTAAAAGTTAAAAGTTAACTCAGTACCTGCAAATTGAAACTGCCTACTGACCACTTTTCATCAAGGTCGTATTATTATAATTTCGCCGCCTCGCCCGAGTTTTATGATGCCCGGCGGAACAGCTTTTTGTGTATCGTCCTGACGATATTTTACGACATAGTCAACCGAATCAACGATTTGCTGATCGATTTCGTCAAAGCAGGCTGGCGAAGGATTTTCACTTACATTCGCCGAGGTTGAAACAATCGGACGTTTAAACCGGCGGATCAGCTCGCTGCAGAAAGTTTCGGTTGTGATTCGGATTCCAATTCTTCCATCATCGGCAATCAGGTTCTTCGCCAGATTTTTTGCCCCATCGTAAATGATGATGAGTGGTTTTTCGGTTACTTCAATCAGGTCGAAAGCGATTTCAGGAACCTCATCAACATAACGGTCAAGTAATGCAGCATTCTCCAATAAAACAATCATGCTTTTCGTGTCTATGCGGTCCTTGATTGCATAAATCCGTTTCACTGCTTCTTCGTTGCAGGCATCGCAGCCAATTCCCCAAATAGTGTCGGTCGGATATAAAATTAACCCGCCATTTTGCAGCACTTCGAGCGCTGCTTTAATATCGTCATGCATGAACAATGGATTTATATAATTTTCTCAATTGATTGGCATATTTATCCTGAGTAAACCGTTGTGCGTTGATCCTGCCTTTGGCGATGATTGTCTCCCTGTAATTTTGACCGGCAAGTATGGATTTAATTGCCTTGCCGATTTCTTCAGGTTTTTCAGGATTAAAGTAAATCGCAGCATCCCCGCCGGCTTCGGGCAAACTGCTGGTATTCGAAGTAATCACCGGGCAGCCCGATGCTTGCGCCTCTGCTACCGGAAGCCCAAATCCTTCGAATAAAGACGGATAGATCATTGCTGTGGCCGATTGGTATAAAACTGCCAGTTCAGCATCCTTAATTCCGTGTAAAAAAATTACCTGTACCCGATTTTCCTCAATAAAAGACCGGGCCCTTTGCTGATAACCAGTTGATTTTCCGACCACAACAAGCGGAATATTTGTTTTTTCTGAAACCATTCCTTTGAGTAAATTCATTAGGTTTTTGCGTGGCCCAATGGTTCCAACAGTTAAAATAAATTCCTCCGGAAGTCGGTATTTCGATCGGATGGCAAGCTTTTGTTCTTCGGTACAAACTTCAAAAAACAAAGGATTGACAGCCTGATAAATTACCTCAATTTTTTTCTCCGGAACCGAGTAAAACTGAATCAGATCACGTTTCGTTTGTTCCGAAATCGCATGAACCCGATCGGCTACCCGACAGGCATGCCTGAATTTCAGATCATAAATATTACGGTCAATCTTCAGAAAATAGTTGGGATAACGAATATAAATCAGGTCGTGAATGGTAACCACCGATTTGATACCGGTTTTTTCAATACCCGCAGGTAATTCGTGGCTTAATCCATGATAGATGTTTAAATTATGTTCTTTGGCAAGTTTTGAAATCTGAAAACTGCGCCAGACATTTTTTAAAACTTTCCAGGCAAGATTCTTAGGTTTTATTTCCGTGGAATTTTTAGGGGCAGTAAAAAGAGGCTTCGTATTTCCCGGATGAAACAGGTAAAATCGGTCTTCAGGATATTGACTTGCAAGCGCAGTAATTGTACCCCGGCTGAAGTTTCCCAGTCCGGCAGCATTGTTAAAGGCGCGTTTTGCATCAAATCCGATGATCATAAAAGACAATAAAAAAGAAAAATCAGTAATTATTTTTGAATCAATTTATTTGCTTTTATTTTTATAATTTTTCCTTCTCTGGAAATTACCAAATCACCATCTTCTTTTTGTTTGGCCGCCAACAATTTATTGTAGGACATTTTAATTCCCTGAAGAATTTTTGTCCTCAAATCTTTTACATTTTCCGTTGTCATCTTTTCACAATTTGATTGTATTTAACCTGATCATTTATTTTTATCATTTCCGATTTTAAGCCTTCAGCTATTATTTGAAACGGAGGTTCTGAATTGTCGATAATTAACCAATAATCGCAATTTGGCAAGTATAGTTTTGACAGATTATCCATACCAGATTTGTATCTGCGATAAATAACTGATTCCGATATATCATGTCCGCCAGAAAGCACCCTGCTTTTTACGCGTTCAACAGCAAGTTCAGGAGAGTTCAGCCAAAAGTAAATCAATGTAATAAAATACCCATTGGACTGAGCTTCACGAATAAAATTAGCATACAATTTTGCAGCCAGAGTCGTTTCAAAAGCAAAATCAACCTTGAGACTAATCAACGTTTTAATTCGATCCAACATAATTCTTCCTGCAATAATTGATACTTTTTCCGGTTGAAACGGAGAAAGCCCTTTGGCAATTTCATCAGCATTGACAAACTCTTTACATTTTAGCATTTCAGGTAAAATGGAGTAGGATGCAGTTGTTTTTCCTGCGCCATTGCAACCTGATATGATATAAAGATTTGGCATTTTGTTTTTTTTCTCAAATATAGTCTTTATTTACTAACGTTTTTTTGAGACAGATTTACCTAATCTTTTATTTCAACCAACAAAAAAGCCGGCTTTTACCGGCTTCTTTTCTGATAAATAGAGTATTACTTAAAATCCTTTAATCCCTCAAAATCCAATGTGGCAAAATGATCTTCAAGTGTTTCTGCACGTCGGATTTGAACTACTTCTCCGTTTTCGCGGAGCAACAACTCAGCAGAGCGCAGTTTTCCGTTGTAGTTGAATCCCATGGAATGACCATGAGCTCCGGTATCGTGAATCACCACAATATCCCCGGGTTCCATTACAGGTAATTTGCGGTTAATGGCAAACTTGTCGTTGTTCTCGCACAATGAACCTGTAACATCGTAAACCTGATCCAGCGGTTCATATTCTTTTCCCATCACTGTAATATGATGATATGAACCGTAAAGAGCAGGGCGCATCAGGTTTGCCATGCTCGAATCGAGCCCGGCGTATTGCTTGTATGTTTTTTTGATGTGCAAAACTGTCGATACAAGAAATCCAAATGGACCGGTCATTGCACGGCCCGATTCAAAATAAATGCGGAGCGGATCCAATCCGTTGGCAACAATTTTATCCTGGTATAATTTTTCAATCCCGTGGCTCATAAAATCAAGGTCAACCGGCAGGTCGGTTGGCCGGTAAGGAATTCCGATACCTCCACCAAGGTTGGCGAATTCAATTTTAATTCCCAGTCTTTGATCGAGTTCTACAATCAGATCAAACAAAAGTTCTGCAGTTTCAACAAAATATGCTGCATCCAATTCGTTTGAAGCAACCATGGTATGAAGTCCGAACCGTTTTACGCCTTTGTCTTGCAGCATCTTGTACCCTTCGAACAACTGCTCGCGCGTAAAACCGTATTTGGCTTCTTCCGGATGACCAATAATCGTATTTCCTTCTTTCAGTGAGCCAGGATTGTATCGAAAGCAAACCAATTTGGGCAGTCCGACATTTTTTTCAAGATATTCAATGTGCGAAATATCGTCGAGATTGATGGTTGCACCCAAATCAAGGGCTTTCTGGTATTCATAAACCGGTGTGTCGTTGGATGTGAACATGATATCGTCACCCGAAATCCCCAGTATCTCAGCAATCATAAGTTCTGCATATGAACTGCAGTCAATACCAAAACCTTCTTCCCGCATGATTTTCATCAGGTAAGGATTTGGTGCCGATTTTATGGCATAAAATTCTTTGAACCCCGGATTCCATGAAAAAGCCTTGATGAATTTCCGGGCATATTCGCGAATACCTTTTTCATCGTATATATGGAATGGTGTAGGTGTTTGTTCTATGATTTTCTCGATCTGTTTTTTCGAAAATGGAATTTGTTTCGTCATTATAATTTATTAAAATTTTGGGCTGTAAATTTACAGTTTTTTATAAACAAAGCACATCAGCAATCAGTTCATCGCTTAAATAGCCTGAGGCAATTTCTTTGACTTCACCTTCCATCCGGATGTTCCAGGATTCATCAATCTCAAGCTGCAAAATCCCACCAGCCATTTTTACGGTCAGTTTCCGGTCGGTCAGCCCTTTTTTTACCATTACAGCAGCCACAGCACACGATGAACTTCCGGAGGCAAGCGTATAACCGGCACCACGCTCCCATATCAGGATTTCGACTTCATTGCGCGATAATACTTTGGCGAACTGCACGTTAATGCGGTTTGGAAACAAGGGATGATTTTCAATTTCCGAACCATATTTCAGAATTTCAGCTTTAATTAGGCGATCCCTTAAAATTACGCAATGCGGATTTCCAACTGACACGCAATTGATCAGGTAAGTTTCGTCAACAATGCTCAGCGGATGATCCAGACATTCGGATTCGTCACACATTACCGGAACCTTATGCGAATTGAAAATAGCTTTTCCCATGTCCACTTTTATCCGGTTGGCTTTTCTGTTGGTTTCCACGGAAACTTCAGCAGTAACAATCCCGCCAAGCGTTTCAATGGTAAATATTTTTCCTGAAGTGTGGCCGTAATCGTAGAGATATTTGGCAAAGATGCGCAGTCCGTTGCCACTTTTTTCGGCTTCCGAACCATCCGGATTATAAATTTTCAAACCAAATTCAGCAATCGAAGATGGAACTTTCAGGAGAATTCCATCCGAACCAATTCCGTAATGGACATCGCAAAGCAACTGTATATTTTTCTCATTTAGCTCGAAGGTTATTCCTGCCTGATCGAGCACAAAATAGTCGTTCCCGAGTCCGTGTGATTTGACAAAAATGTTTTGCATGGTCATATGTATTTTTATTGTTGGTTGACTATGGATTCCGTCATCGGATCGGTCTGCTGAATAAAGCGATTTCAGTTCCGAAACATGATTACAGCAATCACCCAATCGATCCGGTAACTTGCATGAATGTGCTAAAAATAAACAATAATCCAGAAACTACGGGTAGATTGTTACTTTTTAAGGAAAGCTTCTTTAAGAAGCTGCCAATTGTTCATCGTTCAGGCCTTCCGGTTCGTTGCCTGTTTGCATGGCCATAAACCATATTTGTGCCGATTTTGAAAGAATATCAATCATATCGAAAGCATCAGAAACTGTTTCTCCGATGGCAAAAACGCCGTGTTTTTCCCAAATCACCACTTCATGGCCTTTCTTAAAACCTTCGATGGTCGCATCGGCAATTTTGTGGCTTCCGGGCAAAATATACGGAACCATATATACCCCGCGGGGAACAAATACAAAAGCTTCAGGATGCATCCCCCACAGTGTTTTATTCAGCATTTCTGCTGTTTGAAATTTCGGAATTTGGGTCATGGCAACCAGTTCGTCCGGGTGGGTATGTACAACCGCTTTGTTTGGTGAACCGGTGCTTACCAGCAAATATGAACTGCCAAATGTGTTGGCAATTCTGAAGTTGGCCTGAAATTGTATAAGTTCCGCTTTTTCATGGCAATGATGTGGTAGGCATTCCCTTTTTTGTTCATCTTTATGATGCAGGCATTTTTCATCGGACTAATGGCCAGGTCGCGCATGCGTTTTCCGGTACCGGTCACAAAAAAATAAAGGTTTGCCAACGCATCGTAACTGCGTTCCAGTTGAAACATCGGATAATGATCGAGTTCAATATCTATTTCGCTCATCATTTCTGAGAGGTTCACCGAAATATTACCGGCATTTCGCTCGGCCCAACCTTTTTGCCAAAGGTAATTTGCCAAACCGGCAACTTCATTAATAATCTTTGCAATCTTTTTATTTTCCTGAAAAAATCCTATCATATCAAATCTAATTCTATAAGTTAGCCTTGCTTTTAGTCATGCAAATTTACGTCGCAAATACCAACATCGGTTAATTTCATCGAATGTATTGGTAGTAATCTTAACATTCAATTTATACTGCACCAAAAGAAGACCGATTTCAGCTCATATACTAAAATCAAGGATGAATTATCTATTGAATATGAAGCACATATATATTGTTTTAAAGGTAAAGTGAAAATTTACCCGCTAAAAAGGCGCTAAAAAAATAATTTTTATAATTTTGCACCGTCTTTAAAGAAAAGACATCTAAGGATTGACCCATGGTGTAATTGGCAACACAACTGATTTTGGTTCAGTAGAGTCTAAGTTCGAGCCTTAGTGGGTCAACAAATTTAACCAATTGATTTTGTTATTTTTAGGCAGATAATATCGGTTTAAATCTTTGAATATTGTCCTGTGGTGTAATTGGCAACACGTCTGATTCTGGATCAGAAGAGTTCAGGTTCGAGACCTGACAGGACAACTTAAAATCAATCAGTTACGATTTGTTTCGTAGGTGGTTTTTTGTTGTTGCTAGGTTTTGGAGGGAATCTTGCTAGGTTTTGGAGTTTTTTAGTCAATCTTAAAGAAGATTGGTGTCTATTCCCTACTCCTTTTCAAACCCTTTTTATTAGGCGTAATATTGATTTGTGATTACCTTAGCTCAAATCATAACACCCGAATAATGGAATCCATCGAATTCACCCACATGATTTGGGGTTTTCTACATCTTCAAAGTCAAACAGTTGGGCTATCGGCACTTCAAGCACCTGACAGATTTTTAATAATGTAGCGACAGTTGGGTTGGTTCTTCCAGCTTCAATCCGGGCTAAGTTTGACTTCTCAAAATTACACGCAGCAGCCAAATCCTGTTGAGAAATCGTTCTCTCAATTCTTAGCAATTTGATCTTCAGTCCTATTTTTTTGAAAAATTCAGAAAAATTATTCGCTATCATATATGACAACGAATGTTTTATTTTATATTTGTTTTATGGTTATCATATATGATCACTTTAAAAGTGATTCTTCACATCAGAAGCTTGTAAAACTTTGAAGAGATAATACAATGAATAAAAAAATGTGGAGTATTAATGTCTAACATTTCGGAGGAGATTTTTTCTTGATTCACATGGGTTTTCAGAGTGCCAAATTCCGATTATGGATATTTGAAATTGACATATATTGCTGTAATACAATTATTTGCAATCAATTTTCTGTTTTTAGTGGATTACGCTGCCTTATTGAGTACTCTTTCGGGCAACATTTTTATAAAAATTGCCATTGTCTGATCATCTTTGATTAGTTGTTCTTGCAATTCTATAAAGTCGAATCCGACAATCGAACAAACCAC
>JANONW010000314.1:0-1870 GCA_031421065.1 Prolixibacteraceae bacterium | reverse complement strand
CTGTTGATGGGCCGGGCAGCCGAAGCACACCATCGCAGCGCGCCAACAATCTGTGCGCGGTTGGATGCATCACCTGATCATAGATTGCACTACCAGCGGCTCCACCACCCGCGCCGCGCAGGGTGGGAAGTGCTGCCCATTCTCCGATCATAGGCACATGGCCCTTGCGAAAAATGGGATACGCGGCGTCTTCCAGCCGCTGAAGGTTGGCGGCCATCTTCTGGGGGTCATCGTTGGTTCCCGATCGATAAGGGCCGGCGATGAGGATCATCATGCTCTTTGCCATGTTCTCGCTTCTCCTTGCGATTTGCCGATTCGTGCAGTAGTGTGTAATAACGTGCAATATGGTGCAAGCTCTCATGCTCACAACTTCAAGAAAAACATTCTTATTGGAGCGCCTTGCCCGAGACGGGCAGTTGACGGTTGCGCACTTGGCCGACGAACTTCAAGTATCCGAAGATACCGTACGCCGTGACCTGCGAGACCTAGCTTCAGAACGAAAGCTGGTGCGCGTTCATGGTGGAGCAGTCCCCGCTTCGCCGACCCATCTGCCGTTGGATCAGCGTAGGCCCGTGCTTTCTGATGCCAAGTCTCGCCTTGCAGCCAAAGCAGCAAAATTGATTCCGGAGTGGTCTGTCGTCTTTGTGGACGGCGGGACAACACATGTCGAACTGGCAGCGGCCCTGCCGCGCGATTTTCGATGCACCATCGTGACGCACAGTCCTGCAATTGCGATGAGTTTCGAGTTTCATCAACGCATCGAAATCATCCTGATCGGAGGCACTATCTTTCGGCACTCGATGGTAGCCAATGGACCTGAGACAGCCGTCCAATTTGGCCAGATCAAAGCTGATCTATGCTTTCTTGGCGTGACAGGCGTCCATCCCGAACTTGGATTGACGACAGGCGATAGTGCGGAGGGTGCGCTTAAGCGTGTGATGCTGAAACATGCGGCAGAGACAGTTGTTCTTGCGACATCGGACAAGATTGGACGGGCAAATCAATGGCAGATTGCTGAGGTGTCGAAATTGGCAACACTCGTTACTGTTGGCGATCGACCAGAATGGCTTCCTACCCGAGTACAGCACGTCGAGGCTTAAATTGGTTTGGTCTCCCAAATACAGGACATAGAGTCCGAGGTTTGTTGGTTTCCGGTGACAGGTCAGGGTTCGGGAGAGTGGCTCCCGGTGCCTGTCACGGAGGGATGCCGATGGGTGTTGTGGAAGTTCTGGATCCGGTGCGGCCGACGAAAGTTGGTGGCTGGAAGGTGGATGTAAGCCGGGGTGAGCGGAACGGACGGGTGTCGTCCGAATGGTTCAATCGGCCCGATGACGAGCGGTATCTGTCGCTCGACGATCTCTGGGCATCGGTGAAGGGCCGGTCCGAGCGCAGCCGCAGCCGGGTGGTGCAGACGGCCGACATCCGGGTCGAGGCCGCGCGCGACAGCGCCGAGCGGCTGCATCTGGTCCTGCCGAAGGCGCAGGAATCTGTCGCGCCTACGCACTGGGCTTTCGGTCAGCTTGCGAGCATCGTCGGCGCTCCTGCGTCATACCTGCGGCAGCTGCCCGCACCGCTGGCGGGGATCAACCTGCAATACGGTCTGACCAACCACCGCGCAGAGCAGGTGAAAACCTTCGAGACAGAAGATGGTCGCACGGAACTGCGCGCGGTGACCGGCCCCGACTACGGCCGTATCCACGACCATGAACTGGTCGAGGCGGTGCAGCGCATCGCGGGCAATGGCACTGGCGACACGCGCTGGAAGGTGCCGGGCGTGCTCGACTGGTCGACCGGGGTCTACAACCCCGATGTCGAGATCAGCCGCGACACGACTACGCTCTACGCCTCAGATCGCGACGTCTTCCTGTTC
>JANONW010000313.1:0-3358 GCA_031421065.1 Prolixibacteraceae bacterium | reverse complement strand
CGTTGTCATAGCGGAACACGCGGTCGGAGAACTCGAAGTCGAACGAGTGATCGAAAGTGACCGACACCGCGCCGGTCCCGGCGATCAGGGCCGGCGACGTCACAAATCCAAAGATGTATCCTGTAATTGTGGCACCAGTGGTGCGACAATTGTTTTCGGTTCATTATCAGATTGTTGAATTTTTAGCACCACTGGTGCTACAATTAGCGCATCCTTGTACGATTCATAAAACCGGCACATCCGATAAATATTATTTTTGTCGAATCCTTTCATTTCAGGATGATGTTTTTGGATATACTGCGCCAATTCGACCACCGTACCATCTCCCCAGTTGGCTTTCTCCAAACGCATCGAAACATATTGCCCCACTTGCCAGTATAGATTTACCAACTCGCTGTTTACCGCGCTCAAAGCCCGGTTGCGTGTGGTTTGAATAAGCTGAATTAAATTCACGAAATCGTTCATAATTGTCTGATGGGTTAAACTTTTGGGCAATTTACTTAAATATTGGCAGGATTAAAATAATCCCAGCCCTTGAGTTCTACGGTATTTTCAATTCTATTCGAACAATAACGCCATGTTGTAACTTCTCCGTTCCTTCTGCCAATAATGATTCCTCCGGTTGTTATCATCCCTTTTTTATTTCGTTCCTCCATGTAATCAAGTAAGGCGTTGTGTTTGAGAGGTGCGTTTGCGGGGTCGCTTCCTTCAGTTTTGGTATCGAACAAATAAGTAGTGTTATTTTTGGCCAGTATGACAAAATCGACATAAAACAGACTTTGCTGATCAAGGTAATTCATATACGGTACTGCAAAATGTTCCTTTGCTTTGTCTCCGTTTTTATACCACCATTCTAAATGTTCTTTGTTTTTTTCCAAATAATCACGAAATGCCTCTTCCGGTTTTGAGACCCGGTTACTTTCAAAGAATGGAATCAAGGCATGAGCCTCCAAATCCATAGGTGTATAATTCTCATTGTAAATGCGTTCCGGCGGTACTTCCCAAGTATAACTTTGAATATCCTTTGTAGCTACTTTTGCCTTTTTCTGTAATAAAATGTCGTATTCTTCCAGTGCTTTACTGATTAGTTCGATAAATTGAGGCTGATTATTTGAATACAGCATGATTTTTACCGACTCGAATTCACTGTATTCAAGATATTCTTCAAACAACATTTTGAGTGACATCTCCAATACCGGGGTAGAATCAACCGCAGCGTAACTTCCAATATTCGCTTTACAGAACTGACGAAACAGAAGATTTAATTCATCGGGTGTCTTAGCGAAACGTGCGGTTTCGTCAACCCGTTTAATTTCTATACCGCCTGTCAAATGAACGTTTTCAGGAATTACAATTTCAATAGTTAATATGTCTAAGTTGATCATTCTCGACCGTAATTGCTGACAGTTTCTTGCTGAAACGCCTTCTTCCTCAATGTCTCTCGATAATCCCCAATGTTTTTCAGCAACTTCGTAAAGTGTTTTCCGAAAGGTGGAACCCAATCGGTTTCGAAGAATCCTGGTATTGATGTAGGTTGATTGCAGATTGACTGTTTTGTAATTTTCAAGACGTAAGGCTCGATTCATGGTAATGTAGTTCATGTCGTCCTTAATAATCTCGATCTGGTTCCGGCTGACATTTGTGTAAACATACCCCTGATTTAAAGTCGCATCAGGATAATGTTTTTGTTCAGGCATTCGAAGAATACGCCCTACCGTTTGAATTGAAAAGGTTTGGCTGTGTAATTCCCTGAATATTAAAAGTACCGCCGCCCGTGGACAGTCCCAGCCTAAGGCTATGGCCTGTTTGAAAAGCAGGACTTCAGTCATGTTATCGGGCTTCTCAATGTCGTCCAGATTTTCTTTCCGGTTCGATAACCAAATGGCCAATCGGTGATTGTTTGCGGTAATGCCTTTATAAACATCCAAATACTGAATTACCTGTTCAATGTATTTTTCATCTTCAACACTCAGGGTTTCTTTTTCGTCGTTGGGTAATTGGATCAATAACAATGGATTGACGTTAACACCCAATTTTTGATATGATCTGATCAGTTGATCCCGTTTTTCGAGGGCAACATCCATTAATATCTGATTCAATGTTCGCCCTTCCTGCTGATACTCGTCCAAGGCCGGATTCAGGATAATACCTTCCTTAATCATTTCTTCTTTTATCGCATCTGCTCGTTCAACAATGGTTTTATAATCGCTATTGGTAACCGGAGTAGCTGAAACCCTGATTTCGAGTTTGGCCTGAATTTTCTGTAAAACCTCGGTCGCACGTTTAGCGGTTCTGGGGCTTGCAAACATGTGTTCTTCGTCAATGATAACAATGATTTCAGTGTCGTTCAAACGGGCATGATTGATGTAAGCATACAAGGTTTTACCCTGTTCGTTTTCACGAACCATCAGGTTTTTTTCTTTGTTGATACTTTCCCAATTCACAAACAATACTTCGTTTGGCTCGATACCATTTCCTGAAATATCTTCGAAAAAGATGGGCCGGATGGATCGTAATTCGGAGAAATAACTCTTTAACGACTTATAACTTTGGATGTATAGTTTATTGGGGGCAATCCACACATAAGCGACTTTCCGTTTTTCAAGCTCCAGCCTTTCGGGTATTTCCTCACACAATTTGTTCAGAAATGCGGCCATCATTATCGTTTTTCCGGCGCCTGTCGGGGCTTTAAAAATTAATGGATGACGGACACCTGCACGGTTTAAAAGTTTGTAGGTATTTTTAAGCAGATCGTCAACTGCTTCTTCCTGATATTTTTTGAGTATAATCATGGTTCGCTCTTAACTATTCAAATAAATCGGGTTGACTGTTAACGACATCTTCTTCCAATTCGGGTATAGATTCACGTTTCTTTTTGGGCAATATGTTCAGGAATGCTTTGTAAATGGCATCGGGAAGGGCGCAAAGGGTAATGTAGGGCAAGACCTCTTCAAATTCTTCGGTAAACGGATATTGACCGGGACTAAAAACATATACCTTGATTAAATTGTCTGAACCCTGATTTACCAGATTAAAAGATTTCAATGATTTATTTATCAGATGTTTAATCAATGCCACAGCATCTTCAATCATTTCGTCGTTGTAAACCACCAGCATATTTTTTCCGTTTTCTGAAAACAAACGAATATCATGTTTCAGGGCTTTTTTTATCCTTTCCAAGCCAACCCCTTCATCCTGCCAATCCTTTAATCCTTCTCCATCCTGATTCAGACAATTTTCTTCGTAGCAATCTTCTTTGATGCAAAGCAGCTCAGTAGCCAAACGGGTCAATTCACGTTTGTTTTTTAGGCTGGGTTCCCGGCCAACAAACTCACTTTTGTAATACCGTAAATTGTTG
>JANONW010000312.1:0-2069 GCA_031421065.1 Prolixibacteraceae bacterium | reverse complement strand
TTCCTTGATTTCCACTTTCAATGCCATGCGAGAGTCGGTCTCTTCGCTGTCAGCTACTGCTTGACCTGCTTCGTCAGAACTCATTCTGGAACCTTTTCAAGATCTTTCAAACTGCCAGACCTGCACAGAATGTGCCTCAATTTGCTGTGGCTTGCTTCAGAGAAGCCCACCGTTGGCTTTAGGAGCCAACGAAAAAAGCGGGTGAAGGGACTCGAACCCTCGACAACGACGTTGGCAACGTCGTGCTCTACCAACTGAGCTACACCCGCAATGCAAATGTTCCCGGCGGGAACACGGTCAAATTGTAACGAATTTGTCGTCTGTTTAAGCCGCTCACCAAAACTGTTCGCTCAAAAATAGCGGTTTCGAGAAGCCTGACGACATGCAAAACACGGCCTTGCCACAGGGAAACAGACAACTGTTCAGTTCTCTGGTTCGCCCAACAGGCGGCGGATTATGTATGTTTTCCGCTGCCCGTCAACAGATCAATCACCAAATACTGGGACTCAGCGGATGATTTTTTGTGCACTGACCCATTGGAACAATTCGGGCGTGGCGTAGGTCGCGGACCAGCAGTTGTGTCCGATATGTTCAAGTGACGTGAAGCGTATTTTGGTGCCTCCGGCTTTCTTGATCGCATTCACCATATCGACAGAATGCTGAAATGGGACCGCGCTGTCCTGATCACCATGGAAGACCCAGATTGGCAGACCTTTCAGTTTTTCGGCGTCACCAGGATCGCCGCCACCACAAACAGGCACGACCGACGCAAACCGTCCGGGGTGATCTGCCGCCATTCGCCATGAACCGTACCCCCCCATGCTTAATCCAGTCAAACACATGCTGTCTTCATCGATACTGTGCGTTTGCACGATATGATCCAGCAATTCGATGAGTCGCTTCTGTTGTGTCGGCTTAGCCCATGAATCATCCCCCGGGCATTGCGGTGAAACCAGAACATACGGCAATTCATCCCCTCGCGCAGCAAATTGCGGAGGTCCCCACTTCGCGACCAGGCTCAGAGGTCCGTAGCTTTCGCCGCGCCCGTGCAGGAACAGGATCAACTGCGACTTTTTTGCCGAGTCGTAATTTTTCGGCAGGTAAAGCAAATAGGAGATCGTTCCCCCGTCACTCGTCGCAAAACTCTGCTCGACCTGCTTGCCCGGACCAGAGTCTGACCTTTGAGCAAAACAGGAATCACTCAACGTCAGGATCATGGCGCCGATAAATGTGATGCAAAAAACGACTGTCTTCATTGTCTGTCTCGCGGGAAAAGATTGACGGATTAGACGCGCAGCAGGAGTGTGCCGGGAATTGAGAGTCGCGTCAATCGTGTGTCGCACTTTCGTAGGATGTTCAAATCCTGCAATGCGTAGCGGCCCGACCTGGTGTGTCGGCCCTCCGGGCCTCATAATTTCTGTTTGCCTCGTCTTGCGATTTGCCGCTACTTCCCTGATGACGATTTTTCCTCACCGCGTTCATTCAGCAATCGAAATGAGTTGCCACCATTCACCTGGTGTCGGCGAGCAGTTCGCCAGTCTACGACGACATCCGGCTGATCCGCAAATATGCCGTCAACGCCTGCAGTTGCTACCAGCCATTCCAGATATTCCGCCGCAGAACCCGCAAACCCCGGCAATGCATCTGTGCGAAAGGTCCAGACATGGACCTGCAATGCGTTAGCGTGTGCGTTCCGGACAAGTTCCGTGAGTTGCGGAGTTCCGTCCTGGTTTTTACCCGTGACCACGTGGCTCAGCGGTACGCCAATGCCTTCAGCCACCTCGGCGATTGTTTTCAATTTCGCAGCATCCGCCGGTTGGCTGAGCAACTGGATGATGAGTAACGGTGTCTTGAGTTCCTTTCGCAGTCGTCGGACTTCTGCTTCGTCGAAACACTGCAGATAAATGCGATCATCCGCCGAGTCGTATCTGTATTGTGTCAGAACTTCCAGAATGGCTTTCGAAATATCCAGTCCTGCGGCACGATGTTCTGCAGGACCTTTGAACTCCACGTAGACTCCGGCCTGATTTGGACGGGTCTTGTTGAGTCCCTGGATCAGCTGCCCTTGA
>JANONW010000311.1:0-1604 GCA_031421065.1 Prolixibacteraceae bacterium | reverse complement strand
GAGGCCTTGGCGGCGTACGCCGTCTTGGCCAAGGAGAACCGGGCCGCGATGGCCGCGCTGGCGAAGCGGTAACGCATGGAGCCGCGCTGGCTCACCCGACAGATCGTCGACCTGATCCACAATGGGCAACGGCAAGATCATGGTGGGAACGTTGGCATCCTGAACGAAGGGAGCATTGAATCGGCGATTGCTCGTGCGCGGAACCGCTTTGCGTACGAGCAGGCGTCGCCATTCGAATGCGCAGCCGCGTACCTGTTCGGACTCGCCAGGAATCACGGGTATCAGGATGCGAACAAGCGGACCGCGTACATGGCCGGCATCACCTTCCTGTACGTGAATGGCTGGCACGTGCAGGCACCCGACGCCGAGAAGCTCCTGCTGATGCTCGATGTGGCGCACGACGCGCGATCGGAGCCGGACATCGCGGCGTGGCTGCAGCGGCATGCGACCGCCCGCGGACAACCGCACGCGGGCTCGTGGCGCGGCGTGCAGCGCCGTGCTATGCTTTCTCCTGATTGACTTTCGTATCCAGCGATGGGGGACGACGTGAACGAGAATCGACCGGCCGCGACAGCGCCAGCGCTTCTGGATTCCCTTGCCCCTTTCGAGTCAGCACCCGGGGCTCTTCCTCGCGCTCGCGCCGGAGCTAGTCAACTGCGGCGTCGAGCGACGCGTACTTGAAAACGACGATGCGAACGCCGACGGGACGAGCAACCTCCGCGCCTCGTTCAACCCGCCACTGCGGACGGGACCCATTTGGAGAATCATGTGTTTCTAAATCTCGAGAAACATAGGATCAGCCTCATCGGCGGACTAATTCTGGTGATATTGACGCTGGCAGCGGGTATTTCCGTCTATGTCGTGATGCAGCGGCAAGCGGAGTCCCTGCTCAGCAAAAGCCTGGAGGCATCGCTGCAGAGCAACTTGCGTTTGTTTGAAAGCCGACTTGATCGAGCACTGAGCAACACACGGACAGTGGCTACCCGCCCCTACCTGATTCAGAATCTGCAACTGCTTGCATCATCAACAGGCAATACCACTGGACCGGACGCGCTGCAATCGGCCGCTGAATCATTTCTGCTGACCGGCTTCACGGGCCTGTCTATTCACGATGTTCGTGGTCATGAGGTGGCGCGTGCCGGGCGTTTTTCGCAGAAGCATGATCTGCGTGTTCCCCTGAAGTCGACTAGCCATGCCGTCCTGCTGTGGGATGAACAGTTCATTCTGCAAGCCAGTATGGATGTCCTTGATCCACAGGGACGCCGCGTTGGCCTGGTCAAGACGGAAGCCCAGCTGCTGCTGATGACCGCGTCCTTTGTCGATATCGCGTCGATCGGGAGAACCGGCGAGTTCGCCGTGTGCGCACCTTTGGCAGATGGCGAGAAGAACATGGACTGCTTCCTGAGCAGAACTTCCGGCAGAGACTTCAGGCGTCTTGCCCGGGTGGTCGAGGGTGAACCGTTGCCGGCGAACTATGCCCTGAACGGTGAAACCGGCATCATTCTTGCTCAGGATTACCGGCGGAAACAGGTGGTCGCAGCCTATGCGCCAGTGGGCGCGTTCGGCCTCGGCATGGTGATCAAAATAGTCCGTGAGGAACTGTA
>JANONW010000310.1:0-2220 GCA_031421065.1 Prolixibacteraceae bacterium | reverse complement strand
CAAGCAGCGTCACCGATTCAAGACGAGCTGGCCCGGCATGCCATGTTGTGGCGGATTCTTTCGCATCGCAAGCTCGCCTGGCTGGCCCTTGCCGCCGGGGCGGCGCTGGCCCTGCTGTCGGCCGGCGCGACCTGGTGGTGGGCCGTCCCGAGGCTGCCGGGGCAGTTGGAGGGGCTTGCGGCGGCGGTGCTGTTGGCCGGGCTGTTCGGCAGTGCGCTGATAGCGGCGCTGCTGGCCATGCTGTCACGCGGGCTGCGCCGCTCGTTGACAGCGGCCGAGGACATAGTTCAGCGCTTGGGTGACAGCCAGGCCCGCTTGGCCGAGGCGCAGCGCCTGGCCAGAATGGGCAGTTGGAGCTACAACTTCGATTCCGGGCGGGTCGATTGCTCCGAGGAAGCCCGTCACCTGATCGGGCTCGACCCGGCCAGTCCGGACGCGAGCATCAAGGCCTGCCTGCGTCAGGTGCATCGGGCCGACCGAAGCCGGTTCATGCTGGCGCTCAAGGCGGCCGCGCGCTGCGCCCGGGGCTTCGAGATCGAGATTCGCACCGGGGACGGCAATGGCCCGCCACGCTGGCTTCAGTTGGCTGGATTTGCCATGGTTGACGAGTCGGTCAAGCTGTGCCTGCTGAGCGGCACCGTGATGGACGTTACCGAACGCCAGCGCTCCGGGCAGCGGCGCCGCCTGGAGCACAAGGTGGCGCGGCGCTTGGCCGAAGCCGATACGCTGGCCGACCTGACGCCGCGCGTCATCAAGGCGGCCTGCCTGATCATGGGCTGGGATTGCGGGGTTCGTTGGAGCTGGGACGCCGGGCACGGCGCGTTGGCTTGCCAGGAGGGCTGGAGCCGCGAGAGCCCCGCCGCCCAGGCCTTGCTGGCGCACACGCTTCGCTGCGAACTGGACCGGCCGAACCGGGACATGCTGCACCAGGTGCTCGAGACCGGCCATGCGGTGTGTTTTCCGCTGCCAGAGTCCGCCAGGCATGGCGGCGTACTCTCGAGCCACGCATTTGCGATCACATTCAATGGCAAGGCGATGGGGGTGCTGCAGTGCTTCAGCCGTGAACCCTGCGACACCGACGAAGCGCTGCTTGCCGTGTTGCGCGACGTCGGCATCCAGATCGGCCAGTTCTGCCGGCGCAAGGAGGCCGAAGAGGCGCGGCGCGACAGCGAGGAGCGGCTGCACGGGATCGTGCACCAGGCAAGCGAAGCCATCATCGCGCTGAATCATGAGCTCAAGATCGTGCTGTTCAACCCTGCGGCGCAAACCATGTTCGGCTGCAGCGAAGAGGCCGCCCTGGGCAGCGGCATCGATCGCTTCATTCCGGGCCGCCTGCGGCAAGTACCGGCGGGCCAGGTGGAGCAGCTCGCAGCGGGCGCCTTGGCTGCGCCAACACCCGGCGCGGCGCGAGAAGCGCTGGGACTGCGCGCCGATGGCGAGGAGTTTCCGCTGGAGGCCTCGGTGGCCAAGCTGACCCATGCCGGCCAGCCGCTGTACTCGGTGATCCTGAGTGACATCACGACGCGCCAGCGCGACCAGAAGCAACTCAAGTTCCTGGCCAACTACGACCAGCTGACTTCGCTGCCGAACCGTTTCCTGTTTGGCCAGCGGCTCGAGCGCGCGCTGGTCCATGCGCAGCGCTTCAACAAGGGCCTGGCGGTGCTGTTCATCGACCTGGACCGCTTCAAGATCATCAACGACACGCTGGGGCACGCCGCGGGTGACGCCGTGCTGAACGCGGTGGCGGCGCGCCTGATGGGCAACATGCGCGAGATCGACACCGTGGCGCGCCTGGGCGGCGATGAGTTCGCGGTCCTGATCGAACAGCTCACCGACGTGCGTCAGGCTGGCGTGATCGCGCAAAAGCTGGTCCGCGCGTTTGGCGAAAGCATCGTGGTGAACGAGCGTGAGTACCATGTTTCGGCCAGTATCGGCATCAGCACCTATCCGGCCGACGGCGGCGACGGCGCAACCTTGCTGAAGAACGCCGACATCGCGATGTACCGGGCCAAGGACCGGGGCAAGAACAACGCGCAGTTTTACGCCGCCGGGATGAACGCCCACACCGTGCAGCGCTTGTCGCTTGAATCGGGTCTGCGCCAGGCGCTGCAGCGCCAGGAATTCCTGTTGCACTACCAACCCAAGGTGGACCTGGCCAGTGGCCGGGTCACCGGCATGGAAGCCCTGCTGCGCTGGCAGCGGCCCGGGTCGGGCATGGTC
>JANONW010000309.1:0-2747 GCA_031421065.1 Prolixibacteraceae bacterium | reverse complement strand
CTTTCCCGCAGTGCATCTGCATTACTATTTATTTCTGGCCTTTACTGTGTTGGTCATGTTCGCCTCCCACCGTTTGCAAAATTCGCGCATAGGCCGCGCGTGGATGGCGGTACGCGAAGATGAAGTGGCAGCGACCGCGATGGGCATCAACACGCGTAACCTCAAACTGCAAGCCTTTGCCATGGGCGCTACTTTTGGTGGGCTGTCAGGCGGACTATTTGCAGGGTTTCAAGGTTTCGTCAGCCCGGAAAGTTTCGGCCTGACCGAATCCATCATGATCGTATGCATGGTTGTGTTAGGCGGCATGGGCAACATCGCCGGCGTGGTATTGGGCAGTGTGCTGCTGGTGCTGCTGCCGGAAGCCTTGCGTCATGGCGCCGGGCCGATGCAGCAGGCGTTATTTGGCAAAACACTGGTGGATCCGGAAAGCTTGCGCATGCTGTTGTTCGGGTTGGCGCTGATCATTGTCATGCTGGTACGACCGGCCGGGCTGTGGCCATCCAGTCAGCGCCGCCGTGAGCTCGAAGTGGAAGAAAACGTGGTGCCGCAGGAGCCGGGGCGTAGTGTATGACGTCCCCAAGGGCGTCCATCATTGCGGGCATGGCAAAACAGGACACGATGCATGATGCCGCCCAGTAAAATTTTTCAGGGTGAAACCCTGCTCGAAATTTCTGCCATCGGCAAAAACTTTGGTGGCTTGGCCGCGCTGTCGGAAGTGTCATTGCATATCCAGCGCAAGGAAATCTATGGGCTGATCGGCCCCAATGGTGCCGGCAAAACCACGCTGTTCAACATCATCACCGGCCTGTATCCGTTCGACAACGGCTGCTTCACGTTTGATGGCGTCACCTATACCTGCAGCACGCCGCACCTGCTGGCCCACTCGGGCATTGCGCGCACGTTCCAGAATATCCGGTTATTCGCCAACATGAGCGCACTGGAGAATGTCATGGTGGGCCGCCACCTGCGCACCCATTGCGGCATCTGGGGTGCGCTCACGCGCAATACCGCCGCCCGCACCGAGGAACGCGCAATCGAAGAGCGTGCGCACCAACTTTTGGACTATGTTGGCATTCAGTGTGCGCCACATACTTTGGCGAAGAATTTATCCTATGGCGAACAGCGCCGCCTGGAAATTGCGCGCGCGTTGGCCACTGATCCCAAATTGCTGGCGCTGGATGAGCCGGCCGCCGGCATGAATGCCACCGAAACCGAAAGCCTGAAATCGTTATTGCAAACCCTGCGCGCCGACGGCATTACCGTGTTGCTGATTGAGCACGACGTTAAGCTGGTGATGGGCTTGTGCGACCGCGTCACGGTGCTGGATTACGGCAAGAAAATTGCCGAAGGCGTGCCGCAGGAAGTGCGCAACAATCCCGCCGTGATCGCTGCTTATTTGGGTGGCGATGGTGAATAAAGAAAATGCAAATTCGACATATAAGCCGCTGCTGGAAATCCACAACCTGCAAGTCGGCTACGGCGGCATTCAGGCGCTTAAGGGAATAGATATGCATCTAGCGCAGGGCGAGCTGGTTGCCCTGATCGGCAGCAATGGCGCTGGCAAAACTACACTGCTCAAAACATTGGCCGGGCTTCTTCATCCCGCTGCAGGAAAAATATTATATGCGGGCGAATCGCTGCAACACTGTGCCGCGCACCAGCGCGTGTGCAAAGGCATGGCACTGGTGCCGGAAGGGCGCGGCATTTTTGCGCGCCTTACCGTACATGAAAATTTGCAAATGGGCGCATACAGCCGCACTGGTCAACACGAAATTTCGCAAGACCTGGCACGCATGTTCGAATTATTCCCGCGTTTAGGCGAGCGCAAAGAGCAACTGGCCGGAACCCTGTCCGGCGGCGAACAGCAAATGGTGGCGATGGCGCGAGCATTGATGAGCCGCCCGAAACTGCTGATGCTGGATGAACCCAGCATGGGGCTGGCACCAATGATGGTGGCAAAAATTTTTGATACCATCCGGGATATTTCTGCGCAAGGCGTTTCCATTTTACTGGTCGAACAAAACGCCCGGCTCGCGCTGCAAATCGCGCAACGTGGCTATGTGCTGGAAAGCGGTAAAATCGCATTGTCGGGTGCGGCCAGCGAATTGCTGGGCAGCGCTGCGGTGCAGCGCGCCTATTTGGGCGGATAACCGCGACAGTGTCGGGGATAATGTTAATATTGATCTTTGAGCTGAAAAATCAGGAGTAGTGCTAATGGAACAATCTTCCCAAGGGTTTAAAGTGTTTTTGCTGGTTACCGCCGCCCTGACGGGCGCACTGGTGATGGCCATCGAAGTGCTGGGGGCGCGCGCCGTCGCTCCTTTTTTTGGGGTCAGCCTTTTTGTCTGGACCGCGCTGATTGCCGTGACGTTGTTGGCGCTGGCTGCCGGATATCTGTTTGGCGGCATTCTGGCTGACCGTAAAAACGGCTCGCCTGGAGTGTTGTTTGGATTGATAGGCACTGCCGGGGCTTTGGTGCTGGTAATTCCGCTGGTCAAAATTTATGTTTTTCAGGCCGCGCTGCCGCTGGGCTTGCGTTGGGGCACCTTAATCAGTGCCACGATTCTGTTTGGCCCGCCATTATTTCTGCTGGGCTGCGTATCCCCGTTCATTGTGCGCCTGGCTACGCAGGAATGGAGTCGGTTGGGCCGCACCGTTGGGTTGCTGTATGCGCTATCCACTGCCGGCAGTGTTTTTGGCACACTGATCACCGGTTATTATGTCATCGCCGCATGGGGCGTGAGCCA
>JANONW010000308.1:0-1650 GCA_031421065.1 Prolixibacteraceae bacterium | reverse complement strand
CATATCGATATGATGATGCCACACAGGATGAGCATTAAAATCAATACAGCTCTTAACCGACACCAAAAAGCCGTAAATGGAAGCAAAATATTGTTTTTAGGTGTAGCTTACAAACCAAATATTGATGACGAACGTGAATCTCCTGCCCTAAAGATCATAGATGAAGTTGCAAAAAAAGGTGGACTGGTAACTTACCACGACCCTTATATTTCAAGTATCAAAACCGAAAATGGCACTTATCAATCTATAAACCTAAACAGGGTGCATGACAAAATGCACACTTACTTGTTGACAACTCAACTTGTTTTTTGTTTGGACAGGTGATATATTTTTCTTCTTTTGAAGAAACCTTTATGAAAAACGAACAAATTAAAGCAGACATCCTACAAGCGTTCTCAAGAGAGTTAGATGAATTTCTCGAAGATACCGATAAAATTGAAGGGGCGCACGATTATGAAGAGCGGTATTTGCAATTCGCCCGCAGCATAAATAGGATGATATTGCAAAAGAGTGTAGGGGAAATTCCAAGGAACCGTAATAAAAAAAAACTCCATACGTGTTTAGGGGAGATAGAATTAGCAAAAAATCATAAGCTTGCACAAACGAACAGCATCTTTGGTATAAGTGAAAAGTTGCAGGAACTAATGTGTTTAATGGGCCAAAGCCAAGTATTTGCAGATGGTGAAGCATTATTTTCAGAAATGATGGGAATATTGGTTTGTGGGAAACAAATACAGCGTGTAAGTGAGTATTACGGTCAACGGATAGAAGAAACAGAAGCCAAATCCATAAAAGAAGGGGCCCCTGCGTCATTAGTAGGAAACGAAAAAGACATAACGTATATAATGCCTGATGGTTCAATGTTGTTTACACGTGAAAATGGGTGGCAGGAAATAAAAGTGGCACGGATATTTTCGCAAAACGATAATATCCAGATACAGGAGAACCGAAATGAAATCGAAAAGAATTTGTTTGTTTGCCATTTGGGCAGGCTTCATGGTTTTTTGAAGAAACTGGAGCATTATGCTGATGACTACAAAAACAAAGTGTGCATCGCAGATGGGGCAAAGTGGATATGGTTATGGGCATCAGCTACTTATCCGGAGATGATACAAATACTGGATTTTTTTCATGCTCTTGAGAAATTAGGAAACTTTGCCTCAAAGCAGTTTGTCGATGAAGATATAAAGCAAAAATGGATGTCTGACCAAAAAGAACGGTTATTGGATAATGGCGTAAATGAAGTGATTGAAATACTGACACAATTGAAAGGGCGGAATAAAGAGGCAGAAAAGTTGCGAATCGATGTTATGCGCTATTATCAAAACAATAAAATAAGGATGCAATACAAAACATATCTGGACGCAGGATTCCTAATCGGCTCCGGCCCTATTGAATCTGCTCACCGAAACGTAGTACAGCAACGATTAAAACTATCAGGGCAAAGATGGTCTGAAAAAGGGGCACAACAAATTGTCAACTTAAGAGCTTACCAGAAAGGCAATCGTTGGACTGAATTAGTTAATCTCATTAAATTTGCAGCGTAGTGAAATTTGTCATACACCCCCTAAACAAGGAAGCCCTTAATGAAGCAGATTGCGTTGTAATTACTACTAACCATGCTGATTTTGACATCGATTTTATTGTTGG
>JANONW010000307.1:0-1828 GCA_031421065.1 Prolixibacteraceae bacterium | reverse complement strand
ATATCCACGAATACCAGGCCAAATCCCTTTTGCGCAGCTACGGCATCCCGGTGTCGGATGGTCGCGCCGTCCTTAGGGCCGAAGATGCCAAAACCGCTGCCGGAGAGATGGATGGTCCTTTGTGGGTCGTCAAGGCGCAGATCCATGCCGGCGGACGCGGCAAGGGCCACTTCAAAGAGCCAGAGGCCGGCGAAAAGGGCGGCGTGCGTCTGGCTCACTCTGTCGGCGAGGCGGCGGAATTTGCCCGTCAGATGCTGGGCCGCACCCTGGTGACCGCGCAAACCGGCCCGGCCGGCAAGGTCGTCAACCGCATCTACATCGAAGACGGTTCGGACATCGAGCGCGAATTTTACCTCGCCATTCTGATCGACCGGCAATCCAGCCGGATTTCGATTGTCTGCTCGACCGAAGGGGGCATGAGCATCGAGAGCGTGGCCCATGACACGCCGGAAAAGATCCTGTCGTTCACCGTTGACCCGGCCACGGGCTATTCCGATTTCCACGGTCGCCGGGTTGCCTTTGGCCTTGGGCTGAGCGGTAGCCAGATCAAGCAATGTTGCGCCATCGTGAAAAGTCTTTATCGGCTGTTTGTCGAAAAAGACATGGACATGCTTGAGATCAACCCCTTGGTGGTGCTGAAGGATGGCAATATGAAGCTGTTGGATGCCAAGATGGGCTTTGACGACAACGCGATGTACCGCCACCCCGATATTCTGGCGCTGAAGGATGAAACGGAAGAAGACCCCAAGGAGCTGGCGGCACAGAAATTCGATCTGAATTATATCGCGCTGGAAGGGGACATCGGCTGCATGGTCAATGGCGCGGGTCTGGCGATGGCCACCATGGACATCATCAAGCTTTACGGCTCCGAACCGGCCAACTTTCTGGACGTGGGCGGTGGGGCGACCAAGGAAAAGGTCACTGAAGCCTTCAAGATCATCACCTCGGATCCCAACGTCAAAGGCATCCTTGTGAACATCTTCGGCGGCATCATGCGCTGCGACATCATTGCCGAGGGTGTGATTGCCGCAGTCAAGGAGGTGGGGCTGAAGGTGCCGCTGGTGGTCCGTCTGGAAGGCACCAATGTGGAACTGGGCAAGGATATCATCCGCAATTCCGGCCTGAACGTGATCGCGGCGGACAATCTGAGCGATGCGGCGAAGAAGATCGTGAAGGCGGTGCGGGGATGAGCGGCACCGAATAGGAGTAACACCGTTGCGCCCAATCGCCGATGTGAATTTGTTTCCGGGTTCGCCTCATGTTTGCCGAACCGATTGAACAGCGAAGAATTGAACATGATCGTAAGCAAAACAAATAATTACATCTTCGTTCACATCCCGAAGAACGGTGGAACGACCATTGAGACTCTGCTGTTGCACCATTTGGACGCCGCTCGTGACATGCACTTTTCGCCAAGGGCAAAGATCCCAGATAACCGTGCGCTGTTCGGTGTTCCGTCCGAAACAGCCATTGACAAGCATATCACGGTTCCCCGACTTCGGACTGCGATCGGGGAGGATGCTTATGACGGCTTTTTTAGCTTTGCGTTCAGCCGAAATCCCTACTCACGATGCTACTCGGCATATGTTTTTTTGATTGCGCAGGCCAAGCAAGATATCCGCATGATGGACCGCGGGATACCGCTTCCTGCTGAACAAGAAAAGCATCGCGAAGCCCGCGCCAAGGCTTTGGACAAAAGCGTTGATGACCTGTGTGTTGACTTACCCTTGACGGCAAAAACCTATGGTTTCTTTCGCCCCCAAACCGCTTGGCTTCCAAAGCCCGACAGCGTAAATTTCGTCGGCCGTCTGGAAACTCTGTCGCAGGA
>JANONW010000306.1:0-34605 GCA_031421065.1 Prolixibacteraceae bacterium | reverse complement strand
GAATGCTTCGTAGCTCTCATTGGCTAAAGCCTGCAGTAATTCTTCTTCTTTGTCAGTTAAAGTAATATCACGGGAAGAAAATAATGTGTTGCTGATCCCTGCATGCAGCAGTTGTTCCATGTTGTATTGCGCGGCATCGATAGTCCCGAAATTAGAGCTGATCGTTTGTCCCTGTATGGTGAGCTGTATTTCTTTATTGGCAATATTACGTCCCATGGAAGCATAAAACTGGTGTGTCTTTCCCCCGCCTCTCGCAGGCGGCCCTCCTCTCCCATCAAAGAATATAACTTCCACATCGTGTTCTCTGGAAATAGATGTCAGCTCTTCTTTGGCTTTATATATACTCCAGTTAGCCATCAGGTACCCGCCATCTTTTGTGCCGTCCGAAAAACCCAGCATAATGGTTTGAATATTATTTCTTTGCTTAAGATGTTTACGGTAAGTATCATTTTTATATAAAGACTTCATCACATCTCCCGCATTTCGAAGGTCATTGATTGTTTCAAACAAGGGAACAATATCCATGCTGAGTTTTTCTTTCTTCCATCCGCTCAATAAAAATAATCCATACACTTCCATGATATTTAAAGCGCTGGTGCTATGGCTGATTATATAACGGTGACAGCCATTTGTCCCATTTATTTTCTGAATAGTTCTTATCGCTGCGATAGATTCAAGGGTATCTTTATCTAAATCGTTTTCAATAAGTGATGAATCAAATCTTACATTTATATTTAGTAATGCTGCGATCTTTTGCTCTTCAGAAAGTTCTTTATAATTTTTGGGCAATGCAGAAGTTTTTTCAGCAATGACTTCTATTACTTGTGTATGTATAGAACTATCCTGCCTTACATCCAGCGAAGCAAAATATAAACCGAAGATGTTTACTTTACTTAGTAGATCCTCTACCATATTCAGAAATAAACCATTGTGTTGTTCTATCAATGTTTCCCTGATTTGAAGAAGTGTACTCTTTATTTCTTCTTCAGAAAGGTCAGCCTTATATTCAGGGATGAATAAATTGTTGTACAATTTTTCCTCTAATGCTGCCAGTACGTTTTCAACACCATGAAACGTAAGTCGTCTTTTCAATTGACGTACATCTCGATAATAACATCTTATTATACTGAACCGCAATGCCTCTGCCACCTTTATTGTAGTGTCAACTTTAACGAAAGGATTTCCATCCCTGTCGCCGCCCGGCCAGAAACCCATGCGTATCAAAGGATTTTTTTCATCTACAGCATCAGGAAACTGACTCTTTAGATTAGATAAAATTTGCCCTGCCGCTTTGTAAAATACATTTTCCAGGAACCAGATTAAATTCACTGCTTCATCGTAAGGACTCGGTTTTTGTTTTTTGAAAAAGGGTGTTTTCCCTAACTGTTCCAGGTAAGTATTTACAAGGACTGTGTCATCATTGATAAGCGCTTTGGCTAAGTCATGAATAATACCCAGTACTTCACTTGGATAAAATTGAGTAGGATGAGCAGTTAGTACCAACCGAACGGAAAAATCTTTAAGCTTCTCTGCTAACTGAGGCTGTGAATTTGTTTGCAGCACTTCTGATTGCAATTGCTTTAATGTACCTATGCCATGCATATCATTGATGTCACTAAAGGCAGCATCTTCGAGGGCATCGAACAGCACCACCTGCCGTTCTGCATATTGTATAAATCTAAACAGCAGGTCTGTTTGTTCCTGCTCATTCCGATAAGAAGTATATTGATGAAAAAAAGTATTGATAATATCAGCGGGACTCTGTTCTTTACGAAAACCTTCTTCACAGTGCAAAAGGAATAAAGACAATAAAACTCCTGTCTTTTCTACTCTATGAAATGGAAGAAAAGCAAAAAGACTGTTATACATCTCAAATTTGATACCTACCAGATTCTTAAATACCTGTAAAGTGTTGCCCATAATGATGCTTACAAGTGGTTTCATAATTTTATTTTTGAGTATGAAATTCTAATTTTTGACCGCTTTAACTTCGTCAATGGTTAATTTCAAATTGTTTACGGCCGATTGCAGGTTTTTGATTGATTGCTGTACTGCTGAAAATCTCAATTTGTAAAAGTAGTTTTCAATGCTGTCGCATTCAGCCTGTACGGCCTTGAGTTTTTCCTGAACCAGATCGTTCTTCATACCACTTGCCTCAACATCATGGGTCGAAAACCACACATCTGAGGTTCAGGCAACCTTAAAATAAAGTGTTGCTTCAGCGATGTTTTCTTCCTGACTTGTTTGGTTGTTCTGGCTAAATTGCCATGTTGCATTGATGTTGACCTTTAGAAATGATTGTGAAAACGATGTATTGGATAAGGTAATTTCAGCGGTTGATTTTTGGGGACCAGATTTTACCTCTATAAAATCATCACCAGCGAACCGGACGGTTTCGTTCAGTAATTTCCATTCTGCTTTTGCTCCGTTCTGGAGATAAACAAGTCCATCTTTTCCTCTGGAAAGAATCTGGGCAGTTCCGGCGATATCGGCATAAATATCCGGAAATTTACAAAAATCTCTTCTGCCACCCTCCAACTCAGCGCCAACTATCAATTTTTGTCCCGGAGTAACAGTAAAAACTTCGCCGTTTTTAATTGGATTCCCATCAACAGTTAATTGTATAAATGGCTTTCGGGCAGGTTGAACTGCAAAGACAGAGCCGACGATAAATACCAGAACCAGGACTAAAAAAAATCCTTTCATATTTTCAACTATTATAGTCCATGAAGTGGGCTAAATTTAATTAAAAATAAGTGAGAATGAAATGTTTAATAAACAGGTTTATCCGGGTTCATTTCTTTACCACTTTTTCAGTAAAAAGTTGCCTGTTGGTTTTTACCCGAACGAAATACAAGCCTGGTCTAAGGTGGTTCAACGATAAATTCAGGAAGTTGGTATCAGTCTTTGTGGTTTGAATAAGCTTACCGTCAATCGAGAACAATGCAACATTTGTAATTATTTCTTTGGCCCCGATGGATAGCATTTCGGTAACAGGGTTCGGAAAAATTCGCAACTCCTGAGTTGTTGTTTCAAAGGGAATAGCTGTTGCAAGATTTTTGAAAGCAGGTAATTTTTTATCACTGTATAAGCGATATTCTCCGGGTTTCAGCAGAACTGAAGTATTGACGTCAGAAACGGTAAGTTCGTTGCCACTGAAGAATTCGTACCAGGTTCCGGTATGCTGGAAATTGGGGGTCACCGAAAATTCACTCATCCCGAAATTGCCCAGCAGGTTGATGTTATGATCGTTTAGTTTGAGCTGTATCTTTTTTGTGATGCCATTCACCGAAAGGGTTTCCTGGCCTGAAGTAAATACATCGAACTGATCACGCAGCCGCAGCATGGCCGAATACACATCGAACAGTTTCAACCGCCGGGGGTCATCAAGGTAATTCCAAAGTACAGGCTTTTCGCCTACCCGTCCGTTCTGATCGATGGAAATATCGTAACCCAGTTCACCAAATTGCCAGATCATTTTAGGCCCGGCCAATGAAAGGAAGAATGCTGTTGCCAGTTGGCTGCGCTCCAGGGCTGTTTTCAAATCTTTTGTGTTGTAGGCGCCAAGCGAGTTTCCGTAAGTCAGCGTTTTAAACATTTGCCGTTCTTCGTCGTGGCTTTCCATGTAGGCAACCAAGCCTGGTTTTGAAAAGCCTCTCTGCTGGTAGGATGCCCAACTGAAATCAGATTTATTCGAATCGTGGTAACCCATAGCTGCTTCACTAAAATTGTAGTTGGAATTTCCCCATATCAGCATACCATTTCCGTAAGCTGCCAGTTCTCTTTCTTCCGTATTAGCGGCAAAGTGTTCCAGAATAACGAGTGCCTTTGGATTCACTTCCCATATTTTGTCGGCCATCCGTTTCAGGATTGCAATACGTGCGGCATCGTATCCGCCTCCATCGCCCGGAGTATTGGTAAAACCTTTGGTAAAGTCGAACCGGAAACCATCAACTTTATACTCGGTCAGCCAGTATTTGTTTACCCGGTCAACAAAATCTTTGGTGGCCTGGCTTTCGTGGTTAAAATCGTTGCCCCAGCTGTATGCCGTGTTGGGCGATGTTTGGTTGAACCACGGATTATCTGCTGACGGCCTGTTCAGCACATCGTTCCAGTACATTTTTACCAAGGGACTGGAGCCGTAGGCATGGTTCAGAACAATATCCTGAATAACGATAAAGCCTTGTTTGTGGCATTCGTCGATCAGGTCTTTCAGGTCATTTTTGGTTCCATAAGCTTTGTCGGGGGCAAAGTGAAAATTAGGATTGTAACCCCAACTGTTGTTGCCTTCAAATTCGTTGAAGGGCATCAGTTCTATGGTGTTTATACCTAATCGTTTCAGATATTCGAGCGTGGACTGAACGGCTTTGTAGGTTTTTTCGGTAGTAAAATCGCGGATCAGCAATTCGTAGATCGAGAGTTTCGCAGTTGTCGGTACATTGTAGGAAGTAGTTTTCCAGGAATAAGGTGTTTGGGCTGTCTGCAGAATCGAAGCCCGGTCAACGGCTTTTCCTTCAGGGTAAGGTAGAAGATTGGGATATATGGTCGATGAAATGTATTTATCGTCATACGGATCAGAAACCTTGTCGGTATATGGATCGGCAATTTTCAGTTTACCGTCAATCAGGTACTGAAAAATGTATTCTTTTTGAGGGACGAGGTTCCCGATTTTAAGCCAGAAATAGTCACCGTCTTTTTTCATCTGGAACTTATTGTCCGGAATCCAGTTGTTAAAATCGCCAATAACAAACAGGTTCGATTTTCCGGGGGCATAAACAATCAGGGTGGCCGACTGGTCATCGGTATAATTGATGCCAGCTTGTAATCCGGCAGGTTTGTTTTCGATTGCAGTGGTTTCGCGGATGCAAACATAAACCGAGTCGATTTTTATCGTTGTGTTTTGTGTTGCTTTCGCTTTCAGCCAGTAATTTCCGGCATTGGGAGCCGACACGGTTTGCGTGATGGAGGTGCCTGTTTGAGCCGCTATTTGCTGATTGTTCAGGAAAAGTTTTAAATCAGCCGATGCTGTTGATGAAGCAGTAAACTGGAAGGTTTGGTTTTTTTCGAATACGTTAATACGGGAAGGCGCTGTTATGTTGACATGCAAGTCTTCTGTAAATACGTCGGTAAAAAGATCTTTGGTTTGTTTGGTGCCGTCTGCCGAACGAAACACGAAATTCATTTTAGTAACTAATTCGGATGGCAAAACAGAGTAAAAAGTATTTATATCCGGGGTAATGACCAGCTCATAAATACCGTTTCCTTTGTTGGTCAGTTTGGGCTGTTTGGTATTGTCTCCCCAGTTTCCGATCACATGTTTCCAATCACCGCTGCCCGCAATGGATACCCCTGTGTGGGTGTACAAATCTCCGGTAAAATAGCCAAGCCTGGAATCTTTCGACGAATCGAACGTGATGGTGACTGCCTTGCTGTCGATCGGAAGTACAGGATTGGTGGTGATCTGTGCTAGGCTAAACTGATAAATGGCAACCAGCCAGAAAATAAGGTTGATTCGTTGGATCATAATGAGAATTAAAAAAAAGGCTTATCCGCCCGGATTGAGCGGATAAGCCTTCAGTAGATAAGAATTAGTTCTTTGTAACAGTAGCTTTAAGGTTCCAGGGATCGAAGGTAATGGTATAATTTCCGGCGGCGGTAACAGCAATATTGTCTCCCCCAGCTGAAAGAGCACTAAGATTTCCACCATAATTAATATCCCATCCGTCATTGGCCCTGAATTTAAATGCCCCGGGTGATTTTAGGTATTCATGTTCTATTTTTTAATTGCTCTTTCCAATCGGTCATTTATAGTTCTTCCACGGAATTCTTACTGCTTATCAAAGCACTTTTTTCAATACCTCTGTTTCCAACATTTTTTTATACAATGGTTCGGTAAATAGCTTTGCACAGGGTCATTTTGTAGTTGCATTCACCGGCAACGGACAAGATCACATGAATATTTTTTTGGTAACCGCTTCTATTGGAGGTGAAGCTCTTCAAGCTGGTGATGAAATTGCAGCATTTGACGGCACGATTTGTTGCGGCAAGGTTTATACTTAAGCAATCAATCAACATAAACAACAATAACACTTTTATTGACATTAAGGCCTCCCGGAAAGATGACGGGCCCTCCAATGGTTACACAATCGGAAATACCATAACTTACAAATTTTGGGATTCGAAAAAAGATATTGAGATTTCCGGGATTGCTGCTGAATATTTTAATCCTTCTACCGGGTTGCCAACTTATTCGGAGAGTGGATCGGCTTTTGTAAAGTTGACGGTTTCTGCACCTATTAATCGTTCCGCGGGTTTAAATGCCGGATCAGATCAATCAGTCAACCAAGACGAAAATGTAAATTTAGATACTACTGGTCCAATCGAGAAAAAAGCCAATTCAGAATTAAAAGTTAAGGGTGAAATTCCTACAGGAATTGATCCAATCATCAGCGATCAGAAATTTATAGTATATCCGAACCCGACTTCAGGAAAAGTCAAGGTTGTTTTTGACCGGATTCTTTATAACGGTACTTATCTGACAGTGAACGATGTAACAGAAAAGACAATTCTCAAACAATTTATTCAGGACAAGGAAGGATGGATTGAATTAAAGGGAAATAAACCAGGATTATATTTGATAAAAACCAATTTGAACAACATGGTGGTTCAAAAGGTAATCTTACAATAAAGAGTTTAAAAATCCTTCAACAATTAAAATTTGTTGAGGGATTTTTTTTAAACCCAGAATCAAGAATTGAAACTATTATTGATGCATATACAGAAATGATAAATTCAAATCCATCTAACTCATTTTTAAATAGTTCAATTGGTATTACGGGAAGCAATAAAATAAATAAAATAAATAAAAATACCAACGGCTACACCCATGCCGTTAGCCAACATGTCGTACCATGAAAATAAGCGGCCTGCACGCATTTCTAACTGCATCAACTCCATAAACATCCCCCATCCTATTGTAATTGGTATAATAAACAAAATCCGTGATCGGTAAATTTCAGTTTTTATGGCCCAGCAACTAAGGATAGAAAAAATAAGGTACATCATGAAATGCACCAGTTTATCGGCTCCCTTGAATAACTCCATTTTGGGCAAATCTTGTGGCGGTAACAAAGACAAAGCCATAATGCAGCCTAAATAAATAACAACCAGTATAAAACGATAAAATGAACGAACAGATAACAGAAACGAAATCATATAAATGCAATTTGAAATTTACAATCAATAAACCATAATTACCAGCTAAAGTTCAAACTTAACCAAATCAAAGAACCGTACTTTTTATTTAATTATCACCTGAAGCGTTAAAATTGATTTAAACTTTTTAACAAATCAAGTTAAACCAAACGACTTTATAATTGTCAATATGGATTAATATAAAGATTATTTAACGGGCAATAATAAGGTGTATTGCTAAAGTAGAAATTGAAATATATGTTTTTCAATAATAAACTGCCGTTATAATGATAAATTTTATTTCTTTATCCAGCTATAAATAAACCAATTTAAACATGCAACACGCTTACATGCAAGTTATTAATTTCTACAACAGAAATTTTAACTACAAGTTTTCAAATAAGAACCATCCCTTTTCATCAATTGTTCCTTCTTCAACAATCATTCTGATTGTCTGTTCAATGTTAGTGTTTGGAATGTCAGGTTGCAGTAATAAAAATTCGGACAACAAAGTTCAGAAAGGGAAAAAAACAGGTCCGGTGCAAGTTGAAATTAAGATAGTGCAGCCCGAGTTACTGCTTAATACAGTTTCCTCTACCGGATCCATACTTGCCAACGAAAAAGCTGAAATCCGCCCTGAAATTTCAGGAAGGATTATAAAAATTCTTTTTGAGGAAGGCGCAATGGTTCAAAAAAATAAGCTGTTGCTTAAAATGAACGACAGTGATTTGCAGGCTCAACTAATACGAAACGAGGCCCAGGCAATGTTACTGAAAAACGATGAGTTTCAGAAGGGCAAATTACTGGAAATTAAAGCCATCAGTCAGGATGAATATGATGCGGCAAAAAGTCTGATGCTGGTCAATCAGGCTGACAAACAGTTACTTCAGGCACAAATAGCCAAAACCGAAATTTATGCCCCTTTTAACGGAAAAGTTGGACTTCGTACTGTAAGCGTAGGTAATTATATTGCAAGTAACACATTGGTAGCCACCATTCAGCAACTCGATCCGGTTAAAATTGAGTTCGATGTTCCGGAGAAATACAGCCGTTTTATTACACCGGGATTGGGACTTGAATTCACCACAGATGCATCAGATTCGACTTTTTCGGCCAAAATTTATGCAGTGGAATCGTCAATAAGTACCGACACCCGAACATTGAAAGTCAGGGCTATTTGCCCAAACCCTACCAATTTGCTGAAACCTGGAGAATTTGCACGGGTAAACATTATTCTTGAACGTTTTCCCGAAGCGCTCAAAGTTCCTTCGGAAGCTGTTGTAACTGTTTTAGACGGCAATTCAGTATTTATTTGTAAAAATGGGAAAGCCATCGAAGTGCCAGTTACCACCGGGATCAGAACAGACAACGAAATTCAGATTACAAAAGGCATTACCGCGGGCGATAGTCTGATCACAACCGGACTTTTACAGGTTACAAACGGTGGTTCAGTAGTAGTGAAAAAATAAGGACAACACAAGCCTAAACAATCAGCCAATTCAAATTATGAACTTTTCAGGAATATTTATAAAACGACCGGTATTGGCAATGGTACTTTCCATTTTGGTGGTGCTGTTCGGGATCATCGGGTACAGCTTTTTGGGGGTGCGCGAATATCCGAGCGTCGATCCGCCAACGGTAACCGTGAGCACTTCGTACCCCGGGGCCAATGCCGATATTATTGAAAGCCAGATTACCGAACCGCTGGAAGAAAGCATCAATGGTATCGCCGGAATCCGCACCTTGACTTCCTCTTCGCGAGATGGAAGCAGCAACATTACTGTTGAATTTCAGATCGGAGTTGAAATGGAAACAGCAGCCAACGATGTACGCGACCGTGTATCGCGGGCACAAAGAAGCCTTCCTCCTGATGTTGATCCGCCAATAGTGGTAAAATCTGATGCCGACTCAAATCCGGTTTATGTGATGACGGTACAAAGCGACACACGCAACCTGCTGCAATTGTCGGAACTGGCCAACAATGTGCTGAAGGAAAGGCTCCAGACCATTCCAGGAGTAAGCGATATACGTATCTACGGAGAAAAAAGGTACGCTATAAAATTATATATAGATCCGCTGAAATTAGCTGGCTATAAATTGACACCTTTGGATGTGCGCGATGCCCTGAACCGCGAAAACGTAGAATTGCCAACAGGCCGGATTGAAGGTTACGGGACAGAACTTTCGGTTCGCACACTTGGGCGTATGACCACCGCTGACGATTTTAACAACATGATTATCAAAGAATCAGCAGGAACACTGATTAAATTCAAAGATATTGGCAATGCAATTTTGACCGCCCAAAATGAAAAAACCGTTATGCGCGGTGAAGGTGGCATTAAAATGGTTGGATTGGCCATTTCGCCTCAACCCGGAGCTAACCACATTGCGATTGTTGATGAATTAAAAATCAGACTTGAACAAATCAAAAAAGATTTGCCCGAAGATATCACCCTCGGTATAATGAACGACACGACGCTTACCATTCGAAATGCCATTACTGAGGTTCAGGAAACAATCCTGATTTCTTTCCTTCTGGTTGTGATGGTGATTTTCCTCTTTCTTCGCGAATGGAGGACCACCCTTATTCCGGTTTTTGCCATTCCAATTTCACTTATCGGAACTTTCTTCCTGATGTACATGGCAGGTTACACCATCAATATTTTAACCCTTCTAAGTATAGTACTTGCAACCGGATTGGTGGTTGACGATGCCATTGTAGTACTCGAGAATATCTACAGCAAAATCGAAAAAGGCATGGACCCGTTGGAAGCCGCTTTGATCGGTTCAAAAGAAATATTCTTTGCCATCCTTTCAACCACTATTGCCTTGGTTGCCGTTTTTCTACCCATCATCTTTCTGGAGGGTTTTACCGGTAAATTATTCCGCGAGTTTGCCATTGTAATGGCCGGAGCTGTAATTATTTCAGCATTCGTTTCGCTGACACTAACCCCCATGATGAGTGCCCACTGGCTTCGTCACAGCGATCACCACAGCGGCTTTTATTCACGCACCGAGAAGTTTTTTGTCGCATTGAATTCATCATATAACCGTTCGTTGCAGCGATTCCTGAAACACCGGTGGTTGGCATTCGTGGTCATGGGCATTTCGATTGGCCTGATCGTTATCCTTTGGCCAATGATTCCATCAGAACTGGCCCCGATGCAGGACAAAAGCCGTATCATGGTCAATGTAACTGCTCCTGAAGGGGTTTCGTTTGAAAAAATGGACGAATACATGACAGCATTGACTGTTATCGTCGATACAATTCCTGAAAAATATTCCTTCATGAGCTTGACCTCTCCCGGATTTGGCGGATCTTCAACCAATTCAGGATTCGTACGCATCACACTAACACAACCCGGTGAACGTGAACGGTCTCAGGATGAAATTGCGAATATGCTCAGTGGTATTACCCGAAAAATGACTTTTGCACGCACCATTGTTAGTCAGGAACAAACCATACAGGTTGGACGAGGAGGCGGATTGCCGGTTCAATATATCATTCAGGCTCCTACTTTGGAAAAACTTAAGTCAATATTGCCTGAATTTATGGAAAAAGCCCAGGCAGATCCTGCTTTTCAGGTGGTTGACCTGAACCTGAAGTTTAACAAGCCTGAAATGACCATTCAGATCGACCGTGATCGTGCCAGAACACTGGGAGTCACGATCCGCGACATCGCTGAAACGCTGCAACTGTTCTTCTCCGGACAGCGAATGGGCTATTTCATATACAACGGTAAACAATACGAGGTAATCGGGCAAGCTGACCGCAGTTTCCGCGACGATCCGTTCGATTTGAGCACAGTGTATGTCAGAAATCGACAATCGGAATTGGTACAGCTCGATAACCTGATCCAGGTAAAATACAATTCAAGTTTGCCCCAATTATACAGGTTCAACCGATACGTTTCAGCAACAATTTCGGCCAACCCGGCTGATGGGCACACGCTTGGGCAAAGCCTCGAAGCGATGAATAAAATCTCGGCAGAAGTGCTGGATGATACTTTTTCAACCAGTCTTTCGGGCCCTTCGCGCGATTTTGCTGAAAGTTCGAATACACTGCTGTTTGCTTTTGGACTTGCATTGGTGTTAATTTACCTGATACTTTCGGCCCAATTCGAAAGTTTCCGCGACCCGATGGTCATCATGTTTACCGTTCCGTTGGCTGTTGCAGGAGCTCTGATTTCGCTGATCGTGTTTGGCCAGACCATCAA
The DNA here is from genome assembly GCA_031421065.1 of Prolixibacteraceae bacterium. GTDB lineage: Bacteria > Bacteroidota > Bacteroidia > Bacteroidales > Prolixibacteraceae > Aquipluma. Next base: position 23,194 of record JANONW010000306.1, on the reverse strand, counting down.
TATTTTCAGCCAGATAGGAATGATCATGCTGATTGGGATAGTAACCAAAAATGGTATCCTGATTGTTGAATTTGCCAATCAGAAAAAGGAAGCTGGAGCCAGCTTAATTCAGGCAGCTATTGAAGCTTCGACACAACGTTTTCGACCTATTCTTATGACTAGCCTTGCAACAGTTTTAGGCGCTTTGCCAATTGCATTATCATTGGGGGCCGGGGCGAAAAGCCGCGTTTCGTTGGGGATCGTAATTATTGGTGGTTTATTGTTTGCACTGGTACTAACCTTGTATGTTATTCCGGCATTATATACTTATTTCTCTGGGGAAAGTGCCCACTCTAACTCCCCCAAAATGGGGGAAAACATAGGTATGGTTGACTAATATGCTAATTAAAAATAATTTGACACATGAACAATATTGTCCCTGTTGAAAGCAAACAAGTAAGAATAGTTTGGAACAAAAGTAATCGGAAATGTTACTTTGTTATCTCTGATATAGTTAAGGCACTAACTAAAGCCCGTGACCCTGACTATACAAAAAAAATAAAAAAATACGATAAAACACTCGCTAAAGTCTGGTACCAAATAGTCACCCCCCTTAATACCCAGACTAATGGTGGAACGCAAAAGATGAATTGCACTAACGCCAAAGGACTTTTAAGAATAATTCGATCAATCCGGTCGCCGAAGGCAAAACCATTTAAGCAATGGTTGGCCAAAGAGGATCTGGATAGGCCCAAAAGCATTAAAAATATTGCGTCTTATACAAAGCGGACAGAGGAGTTTAAGAAACTACTGAGCAATCCGGATGAGTGGGTTGAAAAACAAAAACGAGTTGTTTTTTTTTGTGAAGAGTTATACTTGCAGGGGAAAATAAATGACCTTGAGCTAATTTTTGCTATGTTGGGCGAAGATTCTTTTATGGATACTTTTGTACCCATGAACACTAAAAAAATAGAGCAAAACAGTTGGACAGCCAAAGCAGTTGGAAAGTTTGCTAAAAGTGCAGGGAAACAACCTAAACTGAAATCAGGAAAGAAAGCAACAACAAGCATAAACTATTTTATAAGTCCAAGGGACATTGGGCAGCTTGCCCGCCTGCCGATGAGGCAGGGAACTTGAAACTAATTTTAAAATGAAACTACAGACCGCAATAATCGTTTTCTTCATCGCCCAGGCATGCCTGTCCGTTGCTCAGGATACCCTTAAACTGAATGATGCCATTGTATTGGCACTTCAGAATAATTATTCCATTTCACTTGCAGAAAATACGGCGAAAATATCGGGTATAGCCAATTCAGTTGGGAATGCGGGAATGTTACCGAAAATTGACATTAACGGTACACGGTCCTTTGCGCTCAATAATTCAAAAGCTGTATATTTTGATGGCAGGGTCCGTGATGTGCCCAATGCAAAAACGAACAACCAAAGTGCAGGGATACAGCTTGCCTGGACGATATTTGATGGCTTCAACATGTTTGTCCAGCGCGACAAACTTAACGAATTGGAGCAGTTAAGCAATACCCAGTTGCGGGGGGTCGTCGAAAATACAGTTGCACAGGTTAGCCGTGTTTATTACAATATTGTGGTTCAGCAAAAGTTACTCGATTTATACCACGAATCGCTGCAAATTTCGACACAGCGAAAAGTATTTGCCAAAGCCCGGCTCGATCTGGGTGGCGGTTCTGAACTAACTTTCCTTCAGGCAACAGTTGATATGAATGCTGACAGTGCAAATTACATGACACAACAGGCAGTGATAATAAATGCGGTTTCGAACCTCAACTTTCTTCTCTGCCGCGATTTAAAAACAGAAGTTTTGCCTGAAATGAATATCCCGGTTAATATGACAATGGGTTACGATGAATTGTGGAACCAACTACAACAGGAAAGTCCTGAATTACTTGAAGCCAGAAGTGCAATAAACCTGGCAAACCTGGCAACAAAAGAGATAAAATCGAGCAGGTTGCCGCGATTGAACATTAATTCCGGGTACAATTACAGCAAATCAAAATCGGATGTCGGGATTTTTACCAGTAACAGAAATGTTGGTTTTTCGGCAGGATTAACACTCAATTACAATATTTTCAATGGATTCACAAACAATCAAAAAATAAAAATTGCACAAATAAGGGAAGAATCTGCCGTTCAGGATGCCGAACTGCAACAACTTAGCCTTGAAGCAGAACTGCAACAAGTTTACAACGACTTTCAAACCAACCTGAAACTAATCAGTTTTGAAAAAGAAAACATAAAATTTGCCCGGCTGAACTGGAACATCACTCAGGAAAAATACAGACTGGGGGCATTGAATGATATTGAACTCCGTGAAACACAACAAAAATTGATGGATGCTGAAAACCGTCTTTTGCAGTCGCTTTTCAGGTGCAAGTCAGCCGAAATTGAATTATTGCGCCTCAGCGGGCAACTATCAGAATCGGTAGTTCCAGCTCAATAACACGAAGGATCAATTTGTATCGACCAATTGGTTTTTAAACGCATATATTACCAGGTTGACTGTGTTCATACAATTGGTTTTTCGGAACAGGGTGCTTTTATATTTCTCTATTGTCTTTGAGTTTAAATGGATAATTTCACTGATTTGCTTGTTATTTTTGCCGCGACATAATAATTCAAGAATTTCCTTTTCCCTAGTGCTAAATTCGGGCAAGTTGTCTTTAAAATCAGCCTTTTGCCGTGATCGCGATATATTTCGCGATAAGATTGCAAGAATTTCCCCGGAAAAATAATTCCCGCCTTTGTGTACTTTTTTTATTGCCTTTTCGAACTCTTCAATTTCCGAATTCTTAAGCATATAACCTTCCACACCGGCCATCAGCATTTGCTCTACATACTCTTCGTCTGGGAATGTCGTTAAGGCAATAATTTTCATTTCAGGGTTTATATCGAGGGCGAGCCTGGCCGCTTCAATACCATTTAGCCGGGGCATATTTATATCCATAAATACGATATCAGGCTTCAGGCTTTCAATCAGTTCCAGAAATTCATGTCCGTTGGAAGCTTCGCCAATCAATTTTACAAAAGGGAATTGCCCTAAAAGCAGTTTAAACCCATCCCTGAATATCCTATGATCATCAACAATTACTATAGAAACAGGCATCATGGCTCTAAAGAATTAAATCATTATATGACAGAAAATTGTATCGAGATATTAACTCCCTGATTGGCACTACTTTCAATTTTACATTTACCTCCAATTGACTCAACCCGGCTTGTCAGGTTTTGCAGTCCCATTTTTTCGCCACCAGCCGAATAATCAAAAGAAGTGTTGAACCCAATACCATTGTCAATATAGCGGATAAAAACCGTGTTTTTCAAATTCCAGATGGTAATTGTGGCTTTCGTTGCCCCGGAATGTTTTAATGTATTGTTTATTAACTCATTACTGATCCTGTAAACAAATACTTCAAGACTCTTCGAAAGTTTAATTTGGAAATTTTCGGTGTCAAGTTCAAATTGAACATTTCTGGCCTGATTGATTTTATCGCACAATATTTCAAGAAAACCAATAAGTCCATATTTATTGAGGGCAGAAGGGTTCAGGTTGTTGATTACCTCTTTGGTGCTTCGCAGTGCGTGGTTTGCAAGCATGTTTATATGTCCCAGCTTTCCCTTATCGTAATTTTTATCGACAGCTTCCTTTTCCAATAATTTTATATACATGATAATGCTTGACAAATATGCCCCCAATCCATCATGTAGATCCATGGCTATACGAAGCCGTTCATGCTGCTCTATTTCTATAGTTTTGCCAACTACATATCTGTCGGTTGAGATCACAGTTTTAAATAGTCGGGCAATGATGTAACTAAAATACAGCATTACCACAAAACCAATGGCAAACAGAAGGAACAAGATTTTTTTAAATTTTATATGGTATTGGGTAACACCTTCCTGAATATCCGAATTAAACTCAATCATAGCAACCAGGAGTTCCGAGAACAGGTGATTCAGGTCTGCATAGCCAGAATTAGACCCAGTTAAGGCGGAAGTCCTGATTAATGGCCCGAGTTTAGAAATGTCTTGTATTATCCCAGATAATTTGGGAAGAGCTTCGGGAATAAAGCTCAACCCCAAATTAGCATTTTCAGTATTGATGGAAAGAATTAACAGCCTGGCCTGATTGAGACTACTTAAAGCTATATTTAAGTAAAGTGTATCCCCTGAAGCGATCAGTTCATCAATATCTAACTGGCAATGAAGGATTTCAGACTCGGCATTTTTACAAATTCCCAAAATGCGCGACTGCTCTTTATCCCAGCTAGAGCTTCTTATAAATAAATACAGAATGCATCCGTAAACCAAAAGGATAAGAAGTAAAAGTATTGCAAATTCTCTCCGCTTAATTAAAATACCTTTAATCAAACTCATTCCAGCTTAGTTTAATTGATGCGGCCCCAAGGTCGAGAACAGAAAATAATTAAATAGAAGTGCTGATTAAGAATGTTACTGCAAAAGCAATGATGGCATACAATTCAGGGAAAACAGCCAAAATCATGGTCTTTCCGAAAACATCGTACCCCGAACCAATGCTAGCAATACCGTTTGCCGTAATTGCCCCCTGTTGCACTGCTGAAAAGTAGGCGACAATCCCTAACGACAGTCCGGCGGCAAAGAATGCGGCGCCATGCAAAAAAGTAACAGTTTCAATAGTGCCCAACATGTTGTTCATGATAAAAAAACCTGCGAACCCATAAAGTCCCTGTGTACCGGGCAAAGCACTTAAAAGCATATAGCTCCCGAATGCTTCTTCGTTCTTTTTTAATGCGCCTATGGTTGCATTCCCACCTTTTGTAACACCAATTGCACTTCCGACTCCGGAAAATACGACCATAATTGCCAAACCCAGATAAGCTAATAAAATAGGTAGTTCCATAATAATTTAATATTTAGATTGATTTATATTTTGAAAACGGATTATATTGCCTTCCCCCACCAGTAAACCCCGCGTTTTTGTAAAACTCTACCAAGGTTAAACGCAAAGGATGGACAAACGAACTAAGCGCCGAAATGGCAAGGTTTGCCGTATGTCCGACTACTACAACCAAAAGAAACATGACTGGCCCGATAAATTTAATTTCGGCAAGCGACAAAGCCATTTGATTGACCACCATGCCCAGGATTGTGCTTGAAATGCCAAGTGCAAACAAGCGGATGTAAGATAACATATCGCCAAATATCCCCATCACCGTATTGTAAATTCCCCAAAGCCCGCTAAAAAAACGAAGGTGGATTTTTAAACCAGGGTCGGTAAAAAAGAGGATCAATACAAATGCAGCTATTGTTATTCCCTTCTTGACCAATTCAATTGCAGGTGAAAGTGGTCCCAAAAATTTCGCAAGAATAAAAAACCCAAGTAAGTTAAAAATCAGGATAAGCCAGCCAATAGTTCCCAGGCCATATTTAAATCCGTCCTTTTTAATTTGATTTACAATTTTCAGGCAAAGTCCGAACAATATCTGGATTCCCCCCAAAATCAGTGAAAGATAGAAAACTTTATTACTGTCGAGAAAATAGGGTTTAAGCGATGAAAGAAATGCCAATTTACCCAATTCTACACCGAAAAAATTACCAAAGATAATTCCCATGACCAAGGTGGACAGCCCAAAATACTGAACCAGAGTCAAATAGGGTTTCATATCCAGAGAAGCTTTCCGTTTATAAATAGTTGCCGCCAGAAACATTACAATCCCATAGCCACCATCGCCAAGGCAGAACCCGAAAAACAACAGAAAAAACGGGGCAAAATAAATTGACAGGTCAAGCTCCATGTAATTGGGCAACGAAAAAAGTTTGCCAATTGGTTCAAACAATGTCCCGAACTTACTATTAACCAATTGTATAGGGGTATCTGGTTCTCCTGTTGCGTATTGACTGGTGTAAAGTATCCCGTTTACGTCAAGATATTCTATCAGGCGTTGTTGTTCCAATTCGGGAACCCAACCCTCCAAAACTTTCACTTTTCCTTCACCATGCGACAAGGTATGGTGGTTCAGCACTTTCAGAAAATCTATTTTAGTTCCAAATTCTTGTAATTTTTCATTAAATACAGATATCCCAGTTTCTGCCAGCGTGTTTAACTTTTCTTCATTCTGACCGATTTTCTTTTCCAATTCAGCCATTCTTTTCTTTATCTCACCACCTTCAGCCGTTGGATGTTCCAATTTATGTACATGAGGAAGAAGTTCCTGATCAGCGCCAAAATAAACGAAGTAAATACTTGAACCAATATGGTTTATAATTTCAATAGGGTATTTTTCCAGCCAACTTTTGTCGAATTTATTTTCCTTAACCCTAAAAAACCCAATTGGAATACCTGATTTTTCAAGCTTTTTGATTGAATTTAAAGAGAATTCGCCCCAGACTGAAACATGGACTGCTGTAATCGCAAGCTCTTTTTTCTCCCTGTCGAACTCAGCGATGTTTCTTATACAGGTATTGCATCCTTCAAGTACATTTTCCCATGAGGGTGGCAATTTTGAAGGGCGAACTTTAACTTCCCGTTTGTTCAACTCATTTAACGCTCCGGAAATGGCTTTATAATCCTCCTCCAATACCGGAAGTCCTTTTTGCAGGCTTTCCACTGCCCGTGCTTTCACATGAACAGTACCCATCCCCTGAAGATCCTCCAGAAATTTCTCGTACTGGGCGTAGAAAACCAAAAATGTAAAATTAACCATTGGGCTTATCATGTCTGCTGGGCTTTTTCAAGTTTAACTTTTAACAGTTTTTGCCCGGCTTTTGCCAGGTTTTCCTCGTCTTCGAGGTACCGTTTTATTTGTTTAATCGCTTCGGTCAGGGACGGAATCTGCACTTTTTCGTACAGGTTAACTTTCTGTGTGGCTTTTTTACGTGCATGTTCCAGAAGCCTTAATTTATTCTCCATAAATTTTAGCCTTACAGAAGTTTCCAACAGCTCTTCAGTAACCCTAACGCCCTCATAAAACCAAGAAGGATTGCTGAAATTGTTAAAATCAGCCACTTCAATGTCAATTTTTTCAAATTCAGGAATATGTACCCCTGCAATTTTCATCTGTTTAGAATGCACTTTTTTTATGGTAGCCAGACTATGGTCGAACTCCTGCCACAAAGCTTTCCATGGACTGATAGTAGCCAGAATACTGGCATATAACTCTTTGGATATTGCCAAATCCTTTTTTGCCTCAATTACCATTGCCCTGAATGCAGCTTCCTTGTTTTTCAGGGTTGGTAACGCACGTTCCCTGATTTGCAGTTTTTTCTGAAATTCACGTAATGCTGTCTTATTATATTTGATATGCAGTTTCATGTCGGATCAATTCGTCCAGTACAGGTCAGTATATTCCTTCTTGATCGCGACTTCGTCTTTTGTAAGGTAAGTCATGAACAGATCCCATGTTTTATCTAGCATCTGGTCAATTTCAAGGTTTACATCGATTGCCAGGATCTCCCTCGAATAATCATCGGCAAATTTCAGTACACGTTCATCGTAGTCGGTAAGTTCAAAACCGTTTTCCATTTTGGTTTTAGAGTTGGCAGCATCAGCATAAATGCGGATAGCTGCATTCATGACTTGCGGATGGTCAGCCCTGGTCGATTTGCCAATTACAAGCTGTTTCAATCTCGATAAACTCCTGAAAGGGTCAATAATTACTTTACCAATTTCGGTGGCTTTCCGAAGGAACAACTGACCCTCAGTAATATACCCCGTGTTATCGGGAATAGAGTGTGTAATGTCGCCACCCGACAAGGTTGTAACCGCCAGGATGGTAATATTCCCGCCATCGGGAAACTGTACCGCTTTTTCATAAATCCGCGCCAGGTCACTGTATAACGAACCGGGCATACTGTCTTTCGAAGGTATCTGGTCCATCCTGTTCGAAACGATACTCAATGCGTTGGCATAGAGTGTCATATCAGTAAGTAAAACCAGTACTTTTTCGTTTTTTTCGTAGGCAAAATATTCAGCCGTTGAAAGCACCATATCAGGAATCAGCAGGCGCTCCACAGGCGAATCGTCGGTGGTATTTATAAAACCAATAATTTTTGAATGACCGTAGCCCTGTTCAAACGAATGTTTAAAAAACAGGTAATCGTCCCAGGTGAGCCCCATGCCACCAAGTATGATTTTGTCAACTTTTGCACGCAGGGCAATCAGGGCAAGTACCTCGTTATAAGGCTGGTCAGGGTCGGCAAAGAAAGGTATTTTCTGTCCCGAAACCAGTGTATTGTTAAGGTCGATACCTGCAATACCGGTAGTTATTAATTGGTTGGGCTGAATCCTTCTCACCGGGTTCACCGATGGGCCTCCAATTTCAACAGGTTTCGCTTCCCTGATCGGGAGGCCATCGATTGGTTTTCCGTAGGCATTAAAAAAACGCCCGGCCATGTGATCTCCGATTTCAAGCGTTGGCGACGATCCGGTAAAGACTACTTCCGAATCGGTTGACAAACCTTCCGTGCCTGCGAAAACCTGAAGGGTGACCAGGTCGCCGTTAATTTTTACTACCTGGGCTGCACGTCCCTGAACATACGCCATCTCTTCATAACTCACGCCGGCTGCCATTAAATCGCAGGTCGCTTTGGTTATATTTGTTAGTTTGCAATAAATTTTTTGAAAGGACTTTGTTTCCATCAGGCCATCACTTTTTCGTTAATAATCTCGGCTAATTCCCGCTCAAAATCACGGAATTGTTCACTATCAAATTCAGAATAATTCATTTGTTTAAGAATATATATACCCCTTTTGAAGAACAACCTGGCTTCTTCGAAGTTATCGAACAAAAATTGGGACCTTAAAATCTGATTTACTTTTTCGACCATGTATTTCTGCCTGGGTATAGAGGTATTGCTGTCAATTGGGTCGAATGCATCCTGTTGAAGCACAACAAAATCAATTAATTCCGATTTCCAAAAAATGACATGGTAATCTACCGGAACACCATCATCGCCCAAAATATTGATCTGTTCGTAAACTTCCCTACCCCTGACCATTGCATTTTTCATGTATTCAACTTCTTCGAGCCAGTTTTCGGCAATGTTCTTTTTCGCATAAGCGTCAAATTCGGGGTATTCGAGGTATTTCGAATAGCTATCCAAGGGGTCAATGGCCGGATACCTTTTGCTGTCGGCCCGTTCCTGCGAGAGTGCAAAGAAGCAACGTGCCACTTTTTTAGTGGATTCGGTTACCGGCTCCAGCAGGTTCCCTCCGGCTGGCGAAACAGTTCCGATAAAAGTAACCGAACCTTTTTCATTGTTATCGAGCAGAGTGTAACCAGAGCGGGCGTAATAATTTGAAATAATGGCAGAAAGGTCCATTGGATAAGCATCCGGGCCGGGAAGTTCTTCAAGCCTGTTCGACATTTCCCTGAGTGCCTGCGCCCATCGTGAAGTAGAATCGGCAAGTAGCAGTGTGCGTAAGCCCATGGCACGAAAATACTCTGCAATTGTCATTGCGGTATATACCGATGCCTCGCGGGAAGCTACCGGCATATTTGAAGTATTGGCCACGATCACAGTCCTTTCAATTAATTTTTTGCCAGTGCGCGGGTCGTCAAGTTCAGGAAATTCGGTGAACAGTTCCACTACTTCATTGGCCCTTTCTCCACAAGCGGCAACAATCACCACTTCGGCGGCTGCTTGTTTGCCCAATGCATGTTGAAGTACTGTTTTTCCGCTACCGAAAGGTCCCGGAATAAATCCTGTGCCACCTTCAAGAATCGGGTTCATGGTATCGATCGCCCTAATCCCGGTTTCAAAAAGTATAGAAGGACGGATTTTTTCTTTGTAGCAGGTAATTGGAATTTTTACCGGCCATGTCTGTACCATGGTAACTTTCACTTCTTCGCCATTTGGAGCCATAAGCATGGCAACTGTATCGCTGATAATATAATTACCCTGAGGCACTATGCTTAAAACCTTGTAGGAGCCTTTTAACCTGAAAGGCACCATGATTTTATGGGGTGTGCCAAATTCATCGACTTCGCCCAGCCATGTTCCGGCTTTAACCTCGGTGCCAGGAGTTACCAGTGGTTCGAATGCCCACTCCTTGTCTTCATCAAGCGGATAAGTCCTTGCCCCACGTTCCAGAAAAACACCTGACATTTTATTGAGGTCGTTCTGTAGTCCGTCGAAATTTTTGGTCAACATTCCGGGGCCGAGGTAAACTTCCAGCATCTGCCCTGTAAAAAGCACTTCCATTCCGGCCTTAAACCCTCTTGTAGGTTCAAAAACCTGAGTGTAAGCTTTGTCACCACTAATCCTGATCACTTCGCCCATAATGTGCTTGCCATCGTGTACAAAATAGCAGATCTCATTTTGACTCAACGGACCGAAAGCTTTTACAATTACCATGTTCGAAACAATGGCTGTAATTTCACCCTTGCATGTGTATTTACCCTGCTCCATATCTATATTTGATTATTTTCAGTTTCTAAAGTGGGCTATCTGTGAAATGCCCCTTAACTTTGTCATCAATAATGCGACTAACATCTAACTGTATGTCAGGCTTTAATATAATCCTCCACCTTTCAAGAATTAAAAGTTTGAGCGTGTAACCCAGAACTACCTCGATCGAAAAATAATTGAAGAGGTTCAGTCTGTCGGTTTCTTCCCAGGTCAAACGGTCAATGGCTTTTTCGCGTTCAAGCAAATCCGGATTTTCAAGTATTTTATCAAGCGTTGCAGCGAGCGGCCAATCAACCTGAACTTCTTTATGATCGGGGCTGAACTCCAGAAGCAGGCGGGCAAATTTGTTGCCTGGCATTACCTGCACCTTCTTTTGGGGTATATCTTCCTTAAATATTTTTGAAGTAGTATAATTCCTGATATTCATGTCGAAATTGGCCCAACTATTAATGAACTGGTTGCCTTTTCCGGCCAGAAAACGATAATATCTTTCCGACAGTAATTTTTCCCATTGATGCGAAGGCATAATTTCATTATCCTTCCTGAACTTTAAAACAAATTCCTGAATGTAGGCCGGCAACAAAATGAATCCATCGGTTTCAGGAAACGACCAATCAAAAGAATATGGCAAAGTGGGAATATCGGCAATAGTTTCACCATTTAAATACCGCAAAAGTGGTTTGTGCCCCTGTGCCAAAATCAGGCTGTTTACCATGTCCAGATGGATCGGATCAAGCGATGACCGGACGTCTTCAAGAAATGGGACCAAACCGTATGATCCCTCAAGAGAATCAAAATACAGTTCAGGCAAGCCCGATATTAAGCAATGATACTCAGTCATTATTTTGAGTTGTTAAAAAGGAAATCACTGATTTTGGGTTTCATAAAAGTTCTCAGAAAGTTGGTCAGGTCTTCATCGGTAAACGAAACCTGATAACCTTCTTTATCAGCAATTATTTTGAAACCGTTTTTTACTGAAGGATCAATCTGCAATGTGGGTGATTTTTGTAAAATACGGGCAACGTCTGATTGGATTAAAACCTCAAATTCTTTTAATTGCTTTTCGGGCACAACCAAGGTCAAATCGGGCATCGACCCCTTTTGCATATCCCATTTCTTAACCGTTTCGAGCAATAAAGATTTTACGAAGCTCCGGTCATCGAACAAATCAGTTGCCATTTGTTTAGAGTAGCCGGCAACAATACATGCGGCAATTTTTTGTTTTGCTACTTCTAAAGTTTCGCTGGCTATTGATTGAAGTTCAGCCTGAAAGCTACCAAATATCGCTTCCGATTCCTTTTTGGCATCCGAAATCAATTTACTCGATTTCACAATTGCGTCATCTTCAATCCTTTTTGCCTTTTCTTTTGCGGCCGCCAATATTCCTTCAGCTTCTTTGTGTACTTTCTCAATGCCCTCGTTATAAATTTTTTCTGTCAATTCAAGAATTTTGGATGTCATCTTTTTTATGTTTAAATGTTCAGTTATTTCTGTAGTGTCATATCTAATTTGTTCTAAAACCACTTTAATGATAAAGAACATTTGCTGCAAATATAGTCTTCAGGCCAAATACTGCCAACAGGAAAACCCCTATATTTTTGGAGGGAAATCCCTGCATCGGTGAAATTAACTATTTTTGTTATATTCGCAAATGCAACAAAACGGCGCCCCTCTCAAATTCTCAAAAACCGAGCTGACCCGGTATTTCTCTGAAGCTTTGACGGAAGGTCGTTTCTTTGCATTTCTGGCCGAACAGGATGGAGAAAAATTGAGCTTCGGGGCAATGGTGCTCAAAAAAATACCCGGCGATTTCAACCAAACTTCGTATCTTGAAGGCGATATCCTGAATATGTACACTATACCTTTTGCCCGCCGGAAAGGCATTTCAGCATTGATCCTGCAACAACTTCTGAATGAAGCGTTAAGGCGTGGAGTAAGTAAGGTATCATTGCACACATCGAAAGACGGAGAAAAGCTGTACCGGAAATTTGGGTTCAGCGAACCGATTTATCCGGTCTTGGAACTGTGTTCGTAAAATTTGAAGCTGGCGACTTTCAACTGATACCTGTAAATTAGTCAACTGAAAAAATGATAAATTGTAAATAGTATAATTGTAAATAGTCTTAATCTGGAACTAAAATATGAACGAACCTCACTTAAGCATTGGCATCATGTATCAGCCGGAAATAATTTTCAGGCTGAACGAACGATATTTGTTGGCTCCCAACGGAGTTCCGTTTGAAAAACTACATAAAGTGAATTATCGTGATGGAAAAATCTGGCTCAACGATGAAATGACTGATGAAGAGGAACTACTTTTCGAGCCAGTAAGGTATCGCGAAGCATCCTTCGAATTGAATGATGTAACCATTGGCATAAAATTCCATTGGGAACGAAAAGAAGATCAAATCTTCAAAGGATCCCTGAAAATCATCATTGAGAATGAAAAACTGACCGCGATAAATATTTTACCTCTGGAAAATTATCTGGTCAGTGTAATTTCGTCGGAAATGAGTGCAACCAGCAGCCTCGAATTATTGAAAGCGCACGCAATCACTTCCCGTTCATGGCTAATGGCACAAACTACCAAAAGCAAAGAGCTGCAACATTCAGGAAAAACCTACCAACCCATTTCAGAAACACAGGAAGAATACATTCGTTGGTACGACCGCGAAGACCATCTGAATTTTGATGTTTGTGGCGACGATCATTGCCAGCGGTATCAAGGAATTACCCGTCAATCGACCAAATTGGTTGAGCAGGCCATTGCCGAAACGCGGGGAATGTTGCTTATGGATGGCGAAAATATATGTGATGCCCGCTTCTCGAAAAGCTGTGGCGGAATAAGCGAGACTTTCGAAAATGTTTGGGAGCCCGAAATTCATCCATACCTGCAGGCCATTAATGATAATCCGAAACTTCCTGAAGGTTTTGATACTGATCTGACCAACGAAGATGCTGCTGAAAAATGGATACGCAATGCTCCGTCCGCTTTCTGCAATACACGCGAAAAAGAGGTTCTTTCGCAGGTGCTGAACGATTACGATCAGGAAACCAAAGATTTTTACCGTTGGAGTTTGACCTATCAGCAAGAAGATATGGCCGAACTGATTGCCCGCAAATCAGGAAAAGATTTTGGGGCAATTCTCGATTTAGTTCCGGTCGAACGTGGAAAATCGGGCCGGTTGAAGAAACTGAAAATAGTTGGTACAAAGCTTACGCTAATAATTGGTAAAGAGTTGGAAATCCGTAAAACCTTGTCCGAATCGCATTTATACAGTTCTGCTTTTATAGTTGACAAACTGAATGTTACAGATGGTATTCCCGGCGTATTTTTGCTTACAGGTGCCGGTTGGGGGCATGGCGTTGGACTTTGCCAGATTGGGGCAGCCATGATGGGAGCAAAAGGGTACAAATACGATGAAATTCTGTTGCATTATTTCCGTGGAGCAAGCATTTCGAAAGAATATTGAAAAGTGTCATTGGTGGTCATTAATGTACCGGAATTTACAACTTAATGACTTTGGATGACCAAGAAATGACAAATGGCCAAAATCCAATTTCGAATAACCAATAACCAAACTTAAACATAACTGTTTATGACAGGAAACTGCACAGCTCCAAAACAACGCAACCCATGGGCATGGGTGCCAACACTCTATTTTGCCGAGGGAATCCCTTACGTGGTGGCCATGGCCATTTCAGTCATCATGTTCAAACGACTGGGAATCTCCAATGCTGATATTGCCTTTTACACAGGCTGGTTATATTTGCCCTGGGTTATCAAACCGCTGTGGAGCCCCATTGTTGATCTGTTTAAAACAAAGCGTTGGTGGATTGTCGTTATGCAACTGATCATAGGTGCCGGATTGGGAGGTATTGCACTTGCCATTCCTCTGCCCGGCTTCTTCAAAATCACGCTGATATTTATGTGGCTGCTGGCGTTCAGCTCGGCTACGCACGATATTTCGGCTGACGGGTTTTACATGCTGGGCCTAGATGAGCACCAGCAAACCTATTTTGTTGGCATCCGCAGCACATTTTACCGCTTTGCAATGATCACTGGTCAAGGACTGCTCATCATACTGGCAGGTTTCTTTGAAACTGCTACTGGTCTGCCGCCCATTGAAGTTAATGTAAAAGCCATACCAAATATTACCAATCAAATCACCCTTCCAGAGGCAGGTCAAACATCACTTGCCCATTCTGGCGCCTCATATTTTGCATCCTTCCCCAATGAGGTAATTGTACCAACACAAAACATTCAGAAACAACAATTGGATTCAATCCGCCAGGTGGTGGCCAATCACAATCAATCACTTGGTTTTGTTAGTAGTGGAAAACAATTGGCTTCAACCGAAAATATAAAAAAAACTTCCCTGTGGGCAAAATTCATCTCTTCGCCTTTAAAGCAATTCTTACAGAAATATTTTCAGAATAAAGAAATAAAACAAGCAGGTAATATTGCCGTCGGAAATGTTGCGGTGGTTGCCATTAGGTTAAGTGATAAGCCCGAAGCTGACAAAGAAATGATCCTGAACATGAAATGGCAGGGAGGGGACAAAAGTTTGCAACTGCTCGAAGGCGAGCGACTGGCTTTTACCCTGCAAAACTGGGAACAACCTGCCTATCTGCTTGTTCAGGCCGATCCTAAACTGACCAAAGAAACCGGGGCTTCGTTCAAAGGAACCTCCGGAAATATTCATCTTGCATGGAGTATTACCTTTTTGATTTTGGCAGGCATGTTTGTGCTATTTTCATTTTACCACAGGTTTATACTCCCCCACCCTGCATCCGACCGGAAACGTGCACATGACGATGAGAACCTGTTCAAGGCCTTTTTCAAAACTTTCACTTCCTTTTTCAGGAGAAAGGAAATTTGGGTGATACTTTCCTTTTTAATGTTCTACCGTTTGGGCGAAGCACAATTGTTAAAGCTGGCCTCCCCTTTCATGCTCGATCCACGACAACTGGGAGGGCTGGGATTAACCACCGGTGATGTTGGCCTGATATACGGAACATTTGGGATTCTGGCACTGACAGCAGGAGGCATCCTGGGAGGTTTGGCCGCATCCAGAAAAGGTTTCAGGTATTGGCTTTGGTGGATGGTGCTTGCCGTCAACCTTCCAAATATGGCATACGTTTACATGGCTTTTGCCCAACCAACCAACTACCTTATAATTAGTTTATGCGTGGCTATCGAGCAATTTTGCTACGGTTTTGGGTTTACTGCCTACATGCTTTATATGATCTATATATCTGAAGGAGAAAACAAAACAGCCCATTTTGCCATTGCAACTGGTTTTATGGCTTTGGGGATGATGATTCCAGGCATGTTCTCAGGCTGGCTACAGGAAATAATCGGCTACCAGAACTTCTTTATCTGGGTGGTCATCTGCATGATTCCGGGTATGATTCCGGTTTTCTTTACGAATGTAAATCCTGAATTTGGGATCAAGAAGAAAGAGGCAGAATGATTATCACTGATTAAACACAAACGAAATAATATTCGCTCCCATCTGTAATGCTTTCTGGCGGACATCTTCCGGATCGTTGTGAACCGATCGGTCTTCCCAACCATCGCCCAAATCGCTTTCGAAGCTGTAAAAACAGACCAGCCGTCCTTTGTATATCAGTCCGAAACCCTGTGCCGGTTTGCCTTCGTGTTCGTGTATTTTGGGCAATCCTTCTGGGAAACGGTATTTTTGCGAATAGATAGAATGGTTAAAAGGCAGTTCAATGAAATCAAGTTCAGGAAAAACCTTCTTCATTTCGCGGCGGATAAACGGATCAAGCCCATAATTGTCACTAATATGCAGAAACCCTCCCGATTCGAGATACGTTCGCAAATTGGCGGCATCGGCATCCGAAAAAAATACATTTCCGTGACCGGTCAAATCCACATAAGCGTAATTGAACAGATCGACACTCCCCGGCTCTACAGTTCCCGGATTCGGATCGATGCTGGTTTTCAGATTGTCGTTGCAAAAGGCAACCAGGTTCGGCAAAGCTGTGGGATTCGAATACCAGTCGCCGCCCCCATCGTATTTCAACACCGCAATTTTAACCGATGTAGTCTGAGAAAAAACCAGTGCAGGTAGAATCATCAGTAATATAAATCCAAGTTTTTTCATTTCGATTCCAGAGTAAAAAAAACAGAAATATCTAAAGTTCGGTTTCCATTTTTGATTTGCACAAAGATAAAAATAATGCATGGTTTGAACGTTTTGCCCAATTCTTATTTAAAGTATCCGTAGTTTATCTGAAATTAATGCCAAATTTGTCGCTCTGACTGTGTGTAAGACAAACCAAAGTATCCGACACTTGTTTTCTTTGTGTTTTAAATTTGTGCACAACAATTAATATCAAAATATTCGATAATGAAAAGTTTTACTACCCGATCTCTGAATATACCGTTTCCGAAGAAAGATCCGCACAATGCGCTGGCCATGCCCGTTTACGAAACGGTTGCTTTTGATTTTGCTACAGCCGAAGATATTGCCGCCAACTTCCGCGGTGAATTGCCTGCACATACCTATTCGCGCACCAGCAACCCAACCGTTGAATATTTCGAAACCAAAGTCAGGACATTGACCGGTGGCTATCAGGTGCTGGCCCTATCTTCAGGGATGGCGGCAATTTCGGCTACAATGCTGGCTATTTGCAAACAGGGCGATAACATTATTTCAGGAAAAAATCTTTTTGGGCACACGTTGGCACTTTTCGAGCAGAGTCTTTCGGCTTACGGACTGGAAGCCCGTTTTGTTGATACGACCAAGCCCGAATTGATAGAACCGCTGATTGACGAAAATACACGCGCTATATATTTTGAGACGGTCACAAATCCTCAATTGGAAGTAGCCGATATCAGCCGTTTGGCCGAAATTGCCAACAAACACAACATTCTGCTGATTGCCGATAGCACTGTCACGCCACCTTCGGTTTTTAATTCAAAATCGCTGGGCGTGCATATTGAAGTGATGTCAACCACAAAATTTATTTCAGGTGGCGCTACTGCGGTTGGTGGGGTAATTATAGACAATGGTTTGTACAAATGGAACCAAAATCCAAACTGTCAGGCTTTTGCTAAAAAATTTGGAAGAGATGCTTTTATCGCACGTCTCCGGAAAAATTATTACCGGAATTTTGGTATGCCAATGACCGCGCACTCGGCCAATTATATGATTGCAGGACTCGATATCCTGGAATTGCGTGTTGAACGCTGTTACCGGAATTGCATAAAACTGGGTGAATACTTTCAGCAAAATCCGAAAGTAACGAGGATTGATTATCCCGGATTAAAAGATTCGCCTTATTACGATTTGGCAATGAGCCAATTTTGTGGCGTTCCTGGAACAGTGATGACCTTTGATCTGGAAAGCCAGGCTGAATGTTTTCGTTTTATGAACCGGCTGAAAATTATCCGCCGGGCCACCAACCTTAACGACAATAAATCGCTGATCATCCATCCATACTCAACCATCTATGTTGAATTTTCGGAACCCGAACGTGAAGCGATGGGAATCCGTCCAACCATGATGCGCCTTTCTGTTGGAATTGAAGGGGCTGAAGATTTAATTGAAGATATGGAACAGGCACTCAGGGAAAAAGTATAATCCTCAACTTAAAAAACTTCGACCTTGCTTTTATTTGGCTCTACCAATCCTTTGGTTCGGGCGACATACTTTATGAGATCAATCGCATCGTTTGTATTCAGTTTCGATAAATTGATTGTCAGGTCAAAATCAACTTCAACATTGATTTGATTTGCAATTCGCTGTATGAAGCCATGTCGTTCCTTTTCGGTTTTATCAATAAATTCAATTGCTTCCCTCATATTGAGGTCATTTTTCTCCATAATTTGCCTGATCCGCCAATCATGAGGAGCAGTCAGCTTTATGAAAAGGGATTTCTCAATATCCCGGGCAATGATATGTCCGGCGCGGCCCACAATAATATAATGACCGTCATTTGCAAAACTGGAAATTAGTTCGATGATGGTCCTATTGATCTTTCTGTCGCTTTTATATCTTTTTTCACTAAAAGCACTCAGAATATCATCGAACACACCACGATCCGCTTCTTTCATGATATTGCGGAGTTTCGATGTTTCCATATTTAACTCGCGGGCACTTTCCTCCAGAATTTCTTTACTCACCACTTTCCATTTTTTACAAAATGTTAGCTTATCGAGTTCAGCAGCAAGTAATTTAGCCATGGCAAGCCCCCCACATCCAACCTCTCTGGAAATGCAGATTACAGGTCCGGGGCGAGTATTGGCTGCCGGATATTTGGGGTCGTTCTGGTGCAGCCTTTTGTTCAGGTAAACCATTAATGTATTGTTCATAGCAGTATGGATTATTGATCGGTTGAATTTACGAATTATTTAGGTTCCGGTTAGTCATTTTCCTGAATGATTTTAACCTTTTTATATGGTGTACAGCACATCCATTGGTTATATTGCACCTATTTGTTTGATCTAATTTGCTTATCTTACACCACAAAATTTTAAAACCATACAAAAATGTTTAATCGCGACACCTATATTGCACGCCGCCAGCAACTAAAGAAAAAAATATCGGACGGTATAATTTTACTACTGGGAAATGTTGACTCACCCATGAACTATGCCGACAATACCTATTATTTCAGACAGGACAGTACGTTTTTATATTTCTTCGGATTGGATTTTCAGAAGCTTGCAGGAGTTATTGACACCGAAACGGGTGAAGAAATTATTTTTGGCAATGATGTTGAAATTGAAGACATCATTTGGATGGGGCCTCAAATTGCCCTGAAAGAGAAAGCTGAAAAAGTTGGCATTTCCAAAACCGAGCCGTATAAAAATCTTCTGATAATTATTGAAAAGGCGATTTTGTCGGGCCGAAAAATTCATTTTTTACCGCCATACCGTGCTGAAAATAAATTACTGCTGAATGGGTTACTGGGCATTTCTGTTTCAAAGCTCAAAGCCTATTCTTCTCTGGAACTAATTAAAGCCGCAGTTGATTTGCGTTCGGTAAAAGAAGAACTGGAAATTGCCGAAATCAGGAAAGCGTGTGCTGTGGGTTACCAAATGCACGTTACAGCCATGAAAATGGCCAAAGCCGGCGTTTGGGAACAGTCGATTGTTGGAACCATTGAAGGCATTGCCAATGCCGGTGGTGGAATGGTTCCGTTTCCGGTGATCTTGTCACAAAATGGCGAAACATTGCACAACCACGATCATTCGAAAAACCTGCAAAACGGTCGGCTATTGCTTGTTGATGCTGGGGCTGAAGTTGGATCGCACTACGCATCGGATTTTACAAGGACAATGCCGGTCAGCGGCAAATTCTCGCAAAAACAGCGCGAGATATATGAAATTGTTCTGGCGGCAAACAATCGCGGACGTGAATTGACCAAACCCGGATCTACCTATCTGTCGGTGCATTTGGCTGCGGCAGAAGTTATCGCTTCAGGAATGAAAGCACTTGGATTGATGAAAGGTGATGTGAAAGAAGCGGTTGCAAATGGCGCACATGCTTTGTTTATGCCACATGGATTGGGACACATGCTCGGGTTGGATGTTCATGATATGGAAGATCTTGGCCAGATTTACGTAGGCTATGACAATGAAACCCGCCCTGTTGATCAGTTTGGTACAGCTTATTTACGAATGGGACGAAAACTTCAGCCTGGCTTTGTTATTACCAATGAACCCGGAATTTATTTTATTCCAGCTTTGATCGAAAAGTGGAAAGCGGAAAAAATAAATGCTGACTATATCAATTTTGACCGGTTGGAAAGCTATCTGGATTTTGGAGGAATACGGCTTGAAGATGATATCTTGGTTACTGAAAGCGGCGGTGAAATTATTGGCGACAGGATCCCGGTAACGCCTGACGAAATTGAATCAATTATGGGCTAATTTTTCAGTATATCACTTTGGTTATATTACTAATAGCGGTATCTTGCCGACATTGCCCAGGGGCTGTTTTGTTTAATCCCCTGAATCTCATAAGTTTTGCCATCTTCATCGCCCAGTGCAGCCACGGTTGCAGCAATTGCGGCAACTACTTTCTTGTCAATGCCGGTTTTTATTGGTTCAGGCATTGATTGAGCTACCTTCGAAGTTGGCTCATGGGAACCTGCTTTCCGGGCCTTAAAGAATTTTTCGGCAACCTGTGGAAGCATTGCGAATGAAAGCACATCTTCGTCTTGTTCAGCAAACTCTTTTGCTGATTCAATAGCTGAATTTAGTTCAGGAGCCAGAAGATCTGCTGGACGGCATGTGATACGTTCTTCGTTTCCAAGAATTTTTTGAATGATCTCATCAGAAATAAAACCTGGCGTTTTCCCGTATTCACCTTTCACCAAGGCTTTAGATTCCCGTGAAACCATCTTGTACCGTTCGCCCATTAGTACATTGAGTACAGCCTGGGTACCTACTATCTGACTAGTTGGTGTTACCAGTGGAGGATATCCAAAATCTTCACGCACACGAGGCACTTCCCTTAAAACTTCATCGTATTTGCTTTCGGCATTCGACTGTTTCAGTTGTGAAATTAGATTTGACAACATGCCACCCGGAACCTGATAGATAAGTGCATTAACATCAACACCCAGCATTTTTTGATCGAGCAGGCCGTTTTTAATATAATTTTCCCTGATTGGCCAGAAATATTCAGCTATTTCGCTCAGCTTGCTTAGTTCTAAACCTGAATCATAAATTGTTCCTTTTAATGTTGCTACCATCGATTCGGTTGGGGGCTGAGAAGTTCCCATTGATAGTGGGGAAATTGCACAATCAATAATATCAACTCCAGCTTCAATTCCTTTTAGGAGAGTCATCGAAGCTACGCCGCTTGTATAATGAGTATGCAAAGCAATCGGAATATTTATATTCTGCTTTAAGGCTTTAATTAAGTCGTATGCCGAAAATGGCAATAGTAAACCTGCCATATCTTTTATGCAAATTGAATCTGCACCCATTGATTCGAGTCTTTTTGCATCATTAACAAAAAGTTCTAGCGTATGCACAGGGCTGGTTGTGTAACAAACAGTTGCCTGAGCGTGACCTCCTTCTTTTTTACATGCTCTTATCGAAGTCTCAACGTTTCTGGGGTCGTTTAGCGCATCAAAAATCCGCACTATATCCATCCCGTTTGCAATAGATTTTTGAATAAAGTATTCAACAACATCATCGGAATAATGCTTGTACCCCAATAGGTTTTGCCCTCTAAGAAGCATCTGCAAAGGAGTTTTTCTAGCAAGTTTTTTAATCTCCCTTAGCCTGTGCCATGGGTCTTCGTTCAGGAAACGCAAACAACTATCGAAAGTTGCCCCACCCCATGCTTCAAGTGAGTGATAGCCTATATTGTCAAGTTTCTCGACAATCGGCAGCATTTCTTCAAGTTTCATGCGTGTTGCTATCAGCGACTGGTGGGCATCACGTAAAACAGTTTCTGTAATTTTAATTTTTGCCATCTTGTACCTGGGTATTATTCAATAATAATAATAGTCTGTCCGGCAGAAACAGGGTCGCCGGCATTTACTTTAATCTCTGCTATTATGCCAGAAACTGGAGCAGCAATTTCATTCTCCATTTTCATTGCTTCAAGAAAAAAAACAGTTTGCCCTTTTTTTACCACATCACCTTTTTCTACAACAATTTTTATTACATTTCCTGGCATTGGAGAATCAATCGAAATTCTACCAGTTTTATGTGATTGTTCAGATACACTTTCTTTCGATTTATGACTTGGTGGGGCTGCTTTTGCAGTAGTTTGTGTTGGAAAGCCATTACTATTAACAACTTCGACTTCAAACTGTTCTCCGTTAACTTTAATAAGGTATTTTTTCATTATTGTATTTTTATATAGTGAATTAGAAAATAGTTCAAATCGTATTATTTAACAATCCTGTTTGATGTTCTAAAAACAATGCAAAAATACTAATTAAACTCCTTTTTGAGGGCTTGATTAATGTTAACTAATTGTGATGAAAGGGATTTGTGGGAAATGCAAAATCAACTGGCTAATAATTTTTTAAGAAGATGTTATACAAAATACATTTAAAAGATAAAATTAAAATAACACTATCATATATATATCACTATATCAGGATTTTATAATATTTAGTAAAACAATTTTGTAATTAGGGATATGTTTTAAAGCTAATCCGATTTGTACTAAAAAAATAATTTAGCAATGACAATTTGTTTTGTATATGAATTTATTATGAAATATGCTAAAAGCTAAAAAAGATCATTAAAAATATGCACTACTTGTTCGTATTTTGGCTGTTTCTTTCTAATTTTTTTACATTCTCAAAGGATTATGAGGTAATCTACCTGTAACTCCATGAATTTACGTCATTTGAAACTTCTAAAAAAGCTGAAATGTTATCATTTCTCCGGAATATGACTGGGCATTACATTTCCAAAGTAACGGTCTTCAAAATCCCGGCGAATTCATTGTTAGTCAACCCGATTTTATTGCTGAACTGGGGAAAATGGTTAAAGAAGGCGATTACATGTTCCTGAAAGAAAGTGACAGGGCTGTGATTTGGTAAAATATTGGTTTTTTTAAAGAACGAAACCAGCTAAAATAAAATTGTCGTACACCCGTGAAAATTTAGTCGGCTTCTCTCTTTCATTTCCTGTCCAGGGGCTTAGTACATGACAAAAATATAAATATCTGATTATAAGCAAAATAAGTTCTTTTAAATTTGGATAATACCCTGAATATCATTATCTTACAAGAAATTACAACATATCTAAGTAAGAAATATGACATCCAAGGTAGACACC
>JANONW010000305.1:0-2245 GCA_031421065.1 Prolixibacteraceae bacterium | reverse complement strand
GACTAAGCATATTGATCTTAGGCATCTTGACACAACCATTTTTTCATTTTATCAAAAACCCGACTTGCAACAAGTTGCAAACGAGTTCAACTCAAAAGATTGGGATTACATCAGAAGTGTAAATAGGGAAATGTTGATGATAAAATGAGGCGGTACATATTGTCTCGCTGCATTTCTCCAAGTGATATGGAGAACTCCTTGTGCTAAGAGGAGTAAAGAAATGTACCGCCTAAGATGTAAATATACAATATTCTAAAAGAACATAAATTAATACTATCCTGGTTCTTTTGTGAACAGCTGATTACGGGAATTCGTAGACAGGCTTTTTAGTAGATAAGCCAATGCTGCACTAATGCCTGCGATTAGAACCGGTTGAATGTGGGGCCAGTCAAAAACTGCTCCTGATCCAAGTATCTTTATGATCCCATCGATAAATGCAGCCAGGAATGCAATAAGAAGTCCATTTAATAGATCCCTGTAGTCGAGAGTAAATAACTTTGATTTCATTTGTCATGTTTTTATATGATTAATAAAAATATTGATGAGTCCGGTCTAATAAGGTTATAGATAAAATTAGGGATTTATTTTCACATTCCATAAGGTGAGATCGTTTCCCCAGCACAAGGGGAGATGTCACGCTTGCGTGACAGAGGGGTTTGTTTATTTTTTTTTGCAGATTAAAATAATATTGTATTTTTATTATCAAATGTGCTAACCTGTTAAGGGTTTAATTGATTTAAAAGTAAATCTGTGGGTTTAACTTTAAAAACTAACTACATCATGAAAAATTCAATTATTACAGTAATCGTTGGTTTAGCGATCTTTGCCCTTACCGGCTGTGCCCCTGTGAAATTCTTTTCAAACCCCGGCTTAACTGAAAAAACAGGATTAAAGTATTATACGGTAAAACCATATCTCATGGTCGAAAGAGATCCGGAAAATAACAGGGTTGTCAAGGTTACGGTTATTTATCTGCCCGATCTTGCCAATCCTCAGTATATTGTTATAAAAGATGGGCCCGGATCAAGAAAAGTTGATCTGAAACTTACAGATGGTTCAATAAACACTTTCGGACTGGCTTCCGATATGAAAATTGCCGAAACTATTGATGCACTTGCAGGTCTGATATCAAAGGGAACAACTGCAATAACAGATTTATCAAAACTTAAAGGCATACCACAGGCAGCTGCTGTTTCTACCATTACAGAACTTTATGAAATCTTAATGGGTCCCGATGGAACTACAGTAAAAAAAGTAGAATTAAAATCAGGAGGAATTTAAAATGGAAACATTGTATGGTAAATTAGTTCTGCCCGGGTTAAATGAAATTGTCGGCACAGGTTGGCTGCCACCAATGCCTGATCTTCGTGATTATACTGAAGATCAAAAGGAGATCAAGGCCATCAGGAAAAAACTTGGCATAGGTGCAGGTAAGATGAAAGTTACAACCTCAGTCGATCTGCGGCAATGGTGCTCGCCGGTGGAAAATCAATTAAGCCTTGGTTCATGCACAGCTCATGCAGGTATAGGAATTGTTGAATATTATGAAAAAAGAGCTTTCAACAAACACATTGAAGGTTCACGGCTATTCCTGTATAAAGTAACCCGTAACCTCATGCAGGTAACAGGTGATACCGGAGCATGGCTGAGAGAAGTAATGGGAGCTCTTGCACATTGCGGTGTACCTGCCGAGAAGTACTGGCCCTATAATATTGATGATTTCGATGTGGAACCCGATGCTTTCATTTATTCGCTCGCCGATAATTATGAAGCGCTGAAATATTTTTGTCACGACCCGCAGGGAGCTAAGATCCCCTACCCTGCAGTTCTTGATTCGGTTAAGAAATACCTTGCAACCGGAATTCCCTCCATGTTTGGATTCTGGGGATTCGCTTCATTCGACAGTTCAGATGTAAAAGGAGGAATTCCGTATCCCGGAGAGGGAGAGAAAGCAGAATGGGGTCATGCAATAGTGGCTGTTGGTTATGACGATGCCAAAAAGATCAAAAACACTAAAACAAATAAAGTCACCACCGGTGCACTTCTGATCAGGAACTCATGGGGAAAGGAATGGGGCGATAAAGGTTATGTCAGGCTGCCTTATGATTATTTCCTGGATAAACTGGAATAGGATATCTGGTCACTTCATAGTATTAATCTGGTAGATAATAAACAATTAGGAAATTAAAACTAAATTAAAACAATAACTTGCGATTACTTAGCGAATGTAGCGTGCGCCGTGCGC
>JANONW010000304.1:0-30089 GCA_031421065.1 Prolixibacteraceae bacterium | reverse complement strand
AACAGAATGATGTCCTTCACAGAATCCTTATAAGCTTCCCGTAAATAACCTTTTAAATCTTTCAATATGGTCAACTTGTCTGCCATCAAAAATAGTTTTGGATAAAATTACAATATTTTAGATATCATTTCAAAAAAGAGTTTCTGAATTGATCTGTTTACTGGACTTCAATCAATTGTTCCATCGCCAAAGAGGAAGGGGTTTCAGAAGGCAGCATCCGGTATGCGATAAATCATGGGCGGCTAAAAAAAAGTCCGAATCTGAAATAAATGCAGCAAAAACCCGCAGCCAGCGAAGCTTTGAAGATGCCAAAGCCGCAACAGTAAAAATGTTCTCACGGTGGTCACAGGAAAACTACACCTAGGGCAAACCAGGCAGTAAAAGAACTATGTTCACTTTTAAACCAGGCCGGAACCCATTTTCCGCTCACAAATTTAAGGCTGATTTACCAAACAGTCGCGCTTTAATCTGCGATAGTATTGGAGGCCTGATGTTAAAGAATCGGGCGATTGTGGGATCCTGAACGAAACGGTAGTTGGCAACGGAAACCGTGCCTGGGAATATTACCGGAAAATTTGTCCTTCGTACCTTGAAGACATCAGCGAATTGCACAAAACCGAACCGTATGTGTATGCCCAAATGGTTGCCGGGAAATATGCCTTTAAACCGGGAGAAGCTAAAAACTCCTGGTTAACGGGTACTGCTTCCTGGAATTTTTACGCGATTACTCAGTTCATCTTGGGCATTCAGCCCGATTACGATGGATTGATCGTTGATCCTTGTATTCCCAACGATTGGAAAGGCTTTAAGATCAGCCGCAAATTCAGGGGGCGCTTTATGAAATTGAAGTTCAAAACCCGAATGGTGTGTCCAAAGGAGTGAAAGAAGTCATCGTTGATGGCCGTTCACAAACTTCGAATGTAATCCCACTTTTTGAAGATGGCGAAGTACATCAGGTAAAAGTGATAATGGGATAAATCTTTCTGAAATCTGAGACATAAACCCGGTGCTACATAAAAAGCATCGGGTTTTTATGTAGCATAATTCTGCCATTTCTTAGAGCATAATTTGTTAAGTTTGAAAATCCCTTGAAAACAAAAAAATCGCCTGAATTATGGGAAACATTAAGCTTTTTCAAAACCAAAAGGTAAGGACCTATTGGGACGAAACCGAACAACAGTGGTATTTCTCGGTGGTCGATGTTGTTGCAATATTGACCGATAGTGTAAACCCCCGCGACTACTGGTTCAAGATGAAGAAAAGAGAAAAAGGTTTCGGGTTTGAGTTGTCGACAACTCAAACTGGAATCGCTGGATGGGAAAAAATATGCAACTGATTGTTCGACTACCGAGAGCCTATTTCGTATCATCCAAAAAATCGCAAAATATGCTCGATCACATGACTGATTTTGAATTGATCTTTACGATGTTGGGAGAAAAGGTTACCACTGAAATATCGCAAAATGAGAAACCTGATACTTTCCCGAAAAGCAAACAAGTTGCCCGAAGAGGTGGAAATGTCGCCGGTGTTGCCCGTAAGGCAACGGAAAAGGAGCTGGGGAGAAGCATCATTTCAGATCAAAATTTTTTGGACCAGTCAGGTAATAATGAAGCACTAACCATTGGGGAATAAAAATTCCAATTAAATAACCGTCACCTTCACCTTTTTATTCTTCAACCTGCTGTTATCGACCAGTTTAATAAGCGAGTCCACTTCCGACGATTGTACTGCAACGAAAGCACAATCTGTTTTGATCTCGATGGTTCCTATTTGGTCGCTGCTAAGTTTGCCTTGTTTCATAAATAAACCTGCAATATCGCCTTTCGAAATTTTGTCTTTTCTACCGCCTGAAACAAACACGGTTTTCCAGCTTGAAACGGGTGGGACCGGGGCCTTCTGAATTTCTTCAATTTCCGCATTCCCGATAAAATCAGGCAGGTTTTCATGCTGCCCCTTGATCACATAGGCTGTCCCATCGTTGAACATCCGGGCTGTCCGTCCATTCCGGTGCGTAAATTCATGGGCTCTTTGCGGAAACTGGTAATGTACAATGAATTTAATTTCCGGAATATCGATTCCCCGCGCTGCAAGGTCGGTGGCCACAATCAACTGATGAGTCCCGTTCCGAAACTTGATAAGTGCACGTTCGCGGTCTTTTTGCTCCATTCCGCCATAAAAACAGCCGTGACCAATTCTATTTTCATTCAGAAAGTCACTCACCTCCTGAATGGTATCCTTGAAATTGCAAAAAACTATTCCGGGTTGGTTTCCAAGGTGACAAAGCAAACTGGCCAGTGTCTCCAATCGATCCTGTGAAGTCGCAACTATTGTTTTGATCTTCAGCTGTGACGTTCCTTTTCCCAGATAATCGATTAAAGTTGGGTTCTTCAGGCCAACAAATTTTGGAATCTCAACTTCCTGGGTCGCCGACGTCAGTATCTTTTTCTCAACCTTTGGCAACAATGACAATATTTCCTTCATTTCAGTTTCAAATCCAATTTCAAGCGATTTGTCGAATTCGTCGAGTACCAGCGTGCTGATAAACTCTGATGAAAAGTTTTCCCTTCTCAAATGGTCGGCAATCCTTCCGGGAGTGCCAATCAAAATAGCCGGACGGTGTTTGATCTCCGCTTTATCTTTCGAGCCAGCCCTTCCCCCATAAACAGCATTGGTTTTATAACCGGTTCCCATTTCGCGGATAACCTGCTCAATTTGAATCGCCAATTCGCGTGATGGAACTACAATCAGTGCCTGAACTTCGGCGCAGTTAATATCTAATTCAGCAATGATTGGCAACAGGAATGCTAAGGTTTTACCCGTTCCTGTTGGAGAAAGCAATACAATTTCAGAACTAGAAAGAATAGCAGCCTTGGCCTCTTCCTGCATGACATTGAGTTTTTCAATGCTCAGTTTTTCCAGAATACTGGTTTGATTTTTAATCGGGCTTGTCATCTGGCAAAGGTACGATTATTTGAACATGCTAATACCTATTTTAATGAAACGCCCCACGCCAAGGACTTCTGGGAAAATAAATTTCTGAATTCCTTCTGAAAGAAAAACTGTCCCAACCAATAATCGTATCAGTATGGTTGTTTTCGAGTTGTCGGTTTGAATAATTTTTTGAAACATATTTCCAAAGTTTGTTGATTGATGAACCGAAGTTAAACCATTCTTTCTTTTTCACAATGGAATGATCAATCCTTTCCCTGTAAAAATGGAAAAAATATTTTTGGAAAGTATTCACCTGCCGGTTTTTCCCTATTGCATGGGTCAGTATTTTTTTTTCATTTTTGAACCTTCAAATCCACACTTAAATCAATCATGAATATAAAAAACCTTATTCCCAGACAAACAGTTAAAATAAAGCTGGAAACGAATATTTTAAAAGGGAACCTGGACGGAATATTTGCGATTCAAACACTTGATCCGTCATTTTAATAAGCTTTCATTAGCTATTTTTTTATAGCTTTGTTGTGCCTCAAAAAATTGACGAAAGAACAAGCAGGCTGTTGAAATGATCAGGGAAAACACTGAAATTGATCTGGTTTTAATGGATATCCGGCTTCCCCGAATGAATGGAATTGAAGCAACGGCCAAAATAAAAGAATTAATTCCTGAAATACCTGTAATTATACAAACTGCTTATGCGATGCATTCGGCTCAGGATGAAGCTCGAAACAGTGGCTACGATGAATTTATAACCAAACCCATCAAAATAGAAACGTTGCTTTCCATACTAAGGAAACACCTGATTTATTAATTCACAGGTGGATAAAATGCATCTTTAAAGTGCTCTATTTCAAAACTTCTTCCATAAAAAACAATCGAAATCACATCAAATCGGGTATCTATACTGATATTGTTTTCCTGAATGTACGCCTCGGCCGCATTTACCAGAAATCGGATTTTTTTGTTCGATACAGCTTCTGTCGGATGCTCGTACGAATCGGTCCCGCGGGCTTTCACTTCCACAATGACCAGTTCGTTGCCATCTTTTGCAATGATGTCAATTTCCAAATGGTGCGAAAACCAATTCAATGCCAGTATTTCGTATCCTTTTGACCGGAGATGTTCAACAGCCAGTTCTTCCCCTTTTCGTCCTAGTTCGTGTCCTTTGCTCATATCTGAATCCTTTTTAGAGTGCTGGTATTTTTAACTTCAAGCTGATATTGGGCGCCCAGCATCAGCGAAAGGTTTTTTGGAATATGCCCGATTGGAAAGCCGAAGTAAACCGGGAATTGATAATCCTTTACGGCTTCCTGTATGATTTCATAAGCCGATTTGCCAAATGGGATCTCGTTGTCTTTCATGTCGGTAAAACCTCCAACTACCAGTCCTGTCAGATTTTTTAGCTGACCTGTCAATCGGAGGTTCTGCATCATACGATCGAGGTGGTAAAGGTATTCCGACAAATCTTCGATCAACAGGATTTTACCCGAAGTTTCAAGCTGCCAGGGCGTTCCCTGCAGGCTGTATAACAATGACAAATTTCCGCCAACCAGTTCTCCTGAACAAACGCCTGCACGGTTCATCGAATGAGCCTCCGTTTCAACCTGCGATTTTCCTGATGAAAGCAATTCTATCAGGCTTAAAAAACTTCGGGTCGGTTTCTTATTTTCATGAAAAAATGCCGGCATGGCGCCATGGATACTTGCCAATCCTAGTTTATTTAAAATCGAATGTAAAACAGTTATGTCGCTGAACCCAACCAGCCATTTCGGATTTTTCAGCAAAGGGGAAAAATCCAGCTTTTCAATGATCCGAACTGATCCATAGCCTCCCCTTGCACAAATAATTGCCTTGGTTTGCTTATCGTTAATTGCTTCCTGCAAATCAGCCGCACGTTGCTGATCGGTACCGGCATACTGAAAATTACGGACGAAAACATGTTTGCCTACCAGCACTTCATAGCCGACATCCTGCAGCAAATCAATGCCTGGAAGTACTTTGTCTTTCTGCACTTTGCCTGCAGGAGCCACAATACGGATACGGTCCCCTTTTTTAAGTGTTTCAGGAAAAATCATTAGCGGAAAGGTTTTAATTTATTGTTTCTCAAAAGTCGTAAAAAAGCACTGTCCGGCAAAATGTTGGCTGATTAAAAAAGACGACCAATTGCCAGATTGCCAAGTATTCTTTGCTTCGTTATAAAATTCAAAAAACTTATTTCTTTTTAAGCAAGTCCCTGATTTCGGCCAGAAGAACCTCTTCGTTTGTAGGCGGAGGTGGGGCAGGAACCTCAACAACCACAACTTCTTCTTTCTTCTTCAGACTATTCATAGCTTTAACCATCATGAAGATAGCAAATGCAATAATCAGAAAATCAACAGTTGTTTGAATGAAATTACCATAATTTATTGAAACTGCCTGGGTTGTTACTGCACCGGTAGGATCGATCATGGCTTTCTGAAGCACAATTTTCAAATCGGTGAACTTGACACCACCTAGCAATAGACCAATTGGAGGCATGATTACATCGGCAACCACCGAACTGACAATTTTCCCGAAAGCACCACCAATAATGATGCCCACTGCCATATCAACCACGTTTCCGCGCATGGCAAAAGCCTTAAATTCATGGACTAATTTCATAAATTAAAAAAGTTTAAGTTTGATGTTAATAATGCTTTAATGCGAGATACTGTTTGAAAAATAGATGGGGACAGCTAGCCGAACTTCAGGTATTTTTCAGGATTAAAAATTACGGTTAATTTTTGAGAAAACATATCAATTTCGAATTTATTATAACTGTTAAAACCACCTCCTTTGGTGGTGGTTATGTATTATCACCCAAAATTTCACCATCTGCCTCACCAGCAATATTATAAGCAGAACTAATAGAAATTCCATCGCCCTCGCCACTTTCGAGCACATCGGTTCCCAGGTAATCGGGAGACTTGCTGAAGAATTTCACCCATTCGCCTTTTGGATCGTAGAACTGCTCAAATTTTTCACGTTCCTTGAATTTTACTTTCAATTCCCAAATTACCTGAAACATAGCCTGTAGTTTTAAAGGATTGTAAATGTGCGGAAAAAGAATTTCAGAATCAAACGTATCTTAAAAACCCGTTTTCTCGTAAGAAAACGGGTTCGATTTATAGAGGGTAAGCAACCGATCCGCCGAGGCGGCACTGAGGCTTACGAAAACCGCACCAACATTAGTTGGCACGGTTGTGGAAGCCCCTCCTAACCTCCCCAAAGGGGAGGAATTTGGGTATATCTTTAATTGAATTCGCTTCAAATAAGTGTCAGCCTTCCGGTTCTCCCCTTTGGGGGAGTTAGAGGGGGCTCTGGCTTCCTTATTTAATTTCCGACCCGTTTTTAATCGGTTGTACTGGTGTCACAAATTTCAGGGAACCATCGGCATCCTGAGCCATCAGGATCATTCCCTGCGACTGGATTCCTTTCAGTTCCTTTGGTTCGAGGTTCACCAAAATGCTTACCTGCTGCCCAATAATTTCTTCCGGATTGTAATATTCGGCAATGCCCGAAACAACAGTGCGTTTATCGATTCCGGTGTCAATTGTCAGTTTCAGCAGCTTTTTAGTTTTGGGCACGCGCTCGGCTTCCAGGATGGTTCCTGTGCGGATGTCCATTTTGTTGAAATCGTCGAAAGTGCAGTTTTCTTTGGCAGGCGCAACGGTTGCATTGGCAACTTCATTTGCCTTTTTAGTTTCGAGCAGCTTGTTCACCTGCTTTTCAATTACCTCATCTTCAATTTTTCCGAACAGTAATTCAGGAGTATTTACCTGATGACCGCCCGGCAATAAATCCGCCCGGCCCAGATTGCCCCAGTTCAGTTCGTCCATGTTCAGGAACCCACGCAGTTTATCCATGCTGAATGGTAGGAAAGGTGCAAAAATGATGGTCAGGTTGGCGGTGATCTGTAAACAAACGTACATGATGGTTTTTACGCGCTCCTGATCTGTTTTTACCACTATCCAGGGCTCGGCATCGGCGAGGTATTTGTTGCCCAAACGGGCCAGGTCCATTGCAAATTTAAGCGCTTCGCGAAAACGGTATTGGCCAATACTTTTCTCAACTTCAGCCTTAATTACTGAAATCTCGGCCAAAACAAGCTTATCCGTTTCAGTGAGTTCGCCGGCAACGGGTACTTTTCCGTCGTAATATTTTTGTGTCAGCACCAGTGCGCGATTGACAAAATTGCCCAACACTGCAACCAGTTCGTTGTTATTGCGGGTCTGGAAATCTTTCCAGGTAAAATCGTTGTCTTTGGTTTCGGGGGCGTTGGCAGTCAGCACATATTTCAGCACATCTTCCTTGCCCGGAAATTCGTCCAGATATTCGTGCAGCCAAACCGCCCAGTTGCGCGAAGTTGAAATTTTGTCGCCTTCGAGGTTCAGAAATTCGTTGGCCGGAACGTTTTCAGGCAAAATGTAGGAACCTTCGGCTTTCAGAATAACAGGAAAAATGATACAATGGAAAACGATGTTGTCTTTCCCGATGAAATGCACCAGTTTGGTTTCCGGATCTTTCCACCATTTTCCCCAATCAGGAGTTAATTCTTTGGTGGCCGAAATGTAGCCGATCGGTGCATCGAACCAAACATAAAGCACTTTGTTTTCAGCGCCCTCAACCGGAACCGGCACTCCCCAATCCAGGTCGCGGGTTACCGCACGTGGCTGCAAACCGCCGTCGATCCATGATTTACATTGCCCGTAAACATTCGATTTCCATTCCTTGTGTCCTTCCAGAAGCCATTCCTTCAGCCAGCCTTCGTATTGGTCGAGCGGTAAATACCAGTGTTTGGTTTCTTTCAGCTCCGGAATATTTCCGCTGATCATCGATTTCGGGTTGATCAGTTCGTTCGGGCTCAGCGCACTTCCGCAGCTTTCGCACTGGTCGCCGTAAGCTTTTTCGAAACCACATTTCGGACAGGTCCCAGTGATGTAACGGTCGGCCAAAAACTGTTTGTTTTCGGCATCGTAATATTGTTCGGAGGTTTTTTCGATGAATTTTCCGTCCTGATAAAGCTTCAGAAAAATTTCGGATGCAGTTTCGTGGTGAATCGGATCGCTGGTGCGGGCATAAATGTCGAACGAGATTCCGAAACGCCGGAACGAATCTTTGATCATGCCGTGGTATTTGTCCACGATATTCTGCGGTGTAACACCTTCATTTTTAGCCTTAAGTGTAATTGGCACACCATGCTCGTCGGAGCCGCCGATAAAAGCTACTTCCTGTCCGTTCATCCGGAGAAAACGGGCATAGATATCAGCAGGAACATACACGCCGGCGAGATGGCCGATGTGAACCGGTCCGTTGGCATACGGCAAAGCCGATGTAATGAGGGTACGTTTAAAGTCAGTCATTGTACAATGATTTTATTGAGGGTGACAAAGATAGTTGATTTTTTGGGCCAGAAGTAAAGTGAGCAGTCTCAGTGGTCAGTAATCAGAATAAAACCTATTGAATTCAACCATATATTTCACTTATTTTTTCTGAACTGATTTATATTAAACGAGAAACATTATTTCATAAATATTTTTTTTATTTCCCAAAGCTTTTTTTTCTTAATAATTGGATTAGCTCCTCATTGTTTTACTTTTGAGCATTAATCCAAAATAATCCGATGGAACTGCTCTCCTCACTGCACATCAATGCCCTCGAATGGTCCATCATCATGGTTTGCGGAATGTTGATAGGAATGTCGAAAGTAGGCGTTCCGGGCATTTCGATGATTGTTGTACCCGCTTTGGCTTTCATTTTTGGCGCCAAAGCTTCCACTGGAGTATTATTGCCCATTCTGATGATGGCCGACATTTTCGGTGTGGCCTATTATCGCCGTCATGCCAACTGGAGCCATTTGATAAAAGTATTGCCCTGGGCAGTGGCCGGTCTTTTGTTGGCTCTCTGGATTGGCGAGCTGGTGAACGATGAGCAATTTAAAAACCTGATTGCAATACTGGTATTTCTAAGTATTGGTCTGATGTTGTGGCAGGACAAACGGAAAGGTACAAATCTATTTCCTGACAAATGGTGGTTTGCAGCGGGTATGGGTATTCTGGGAGGTTTTGCTACCATGATCGGCAATGTCGCCGGGCCGGTATTTGCCATTTACCTGCTTGCCATGCACCTCCCAAAAAACAGTTTTATAGGCACAGGAGCCTGGTTTTTCATGATCATCAATTTTACCAAGTTCCCGCTGCAGCTTTTTGTGTGGGACAATATCAGCCTTGAAACACTGACTATTGACCTGATAACTCTTCCTGCTATTGCAATAGGAGCATTTGTCGGAATTAGATTAGTTAAAATTATTCCGGAACATACTTACCGAGGATTCGTTATCTTGATCACTGCAATTTCAGCATTCTTATTATTGCTTTAATTGGATTAAGACTGTTCTGAAAACTCTATTTGGTTGATTTATTGGCCATTTTGATTTATCCATGATTACCCTGTTAATTTAATCGTTTTGTAATATTTCTGTAACAAGCCTGTAATTGCAGCGATTAATCTTTGTACCGGCTTAAATATCAAAAACAAATCTTGAGGATTAATGAAAAACCCATTGCTAACAATCTTTGTGGTACTTTGTATCACGTTTATCGCTATGTCGCAGGAAACCATAGAAGTATTTAAACCTCATGGGAAACCAATTATCAGGGTTTTCAGCAATGCTCGCACTTCGTTTGCGGACGGCGAATCCAAATCGGCTTTCGAACTTACCCGTGCTTACCTGGGTTACGAACATTTCTTCAGTGAAAATTTTTCAGGAACAGTAATTTACGATGTAGGAAACCCAGGTGTTGGTAAAATGCAGCTAACAGCCTATGTTAAGAATGCATTCCTTAATTACAAAAATTCTAATCTATCTGTTGATTTTGGAATAATACCATCAACCCAGTTTAAGGTTCAGGAAAACTTCTGGGGCTACCGCTACCTGGAAGAATCGTACCAGGATTTGTACGACTTTCACTCGAGCGCCGATTTAGGAGCCAGTGTGACATACAAATTTGGTGAAGTTTTGAGCGCCGACATCGCGCTGTACAACGGAGAAGGCTATAAAAAATTACAGTCAGACGAATACATGAAAGCGGCATTTGGCGCGACAATTACCCCGGTAAAGGAATTGGTTATTCGTGGGATGGCCGATTTTATGGGAAAAGACAGTGCGCAAAATACCTATGCCGGGTTTATTGGTTATAAAGTAAAAAAGTTTTCACTTGGTGCCGAATATAACTATCAAACCAATCATTCGATGCTGAATGGGAACGACTATTTTGGACCATCGTTTTATGCAACTTTTGTAGCCTCGAAGAAAGTGAAAATATTTGCCCGCTACGACGACCTTCAATCAAAAACTCCCTCCGGAAAAACAGAAAACTGGAACCTGGCAAACGACGGAAATCTGTTTATGGCAGGTGTTGAATTTGCACCGGTTTCAGGAATAAAATTTACACCAAACTACCGTGGCTGGAATCCCGCCAATGAATTAGCACCGTTTGTTTCGACATTGATGTTAAATTGTGAAATAAAATTTTAAAACATAAAAACTATAAATCATGAAAGCAATTATTCCCGTTTTAGCATTGGCCGTACTTTTTAGTTCTTGCCAAAACTCCGCAAAAAAGAAGTCAGTAAACGAAAAAGTATCAATTACTGCTGCCGGAGCAACATTTCCTCTCCCTTATTACAACCTGGTATTTAAAAATTATACTAAAACCAAAGGAACTTTGGTCACTTACGGAGGAATTGGTTCGGGTGGAGGAATACGCAGCCTGACAGATAAAGTAGTTGATTTTGGAGCAACCGATGCTTATCTGGAAGACAAACAATTGGCCGAAATGCCCGCACCGGTTGTGCACATTCCGACTTGTTTGGGAGCTGTGGTTATTGCCTATAATCTTCCGGGAGTTGACGAGTTGAAACTATCCAACGAGTTGCTCGAAAAAATCTTTCTGGGCGAAATCACCAAATGGAACGATCCACAGATTACTGCAAATAATTCAGGCGTAAAAATTCCAGCCAAAGACATCATTTTTGTTCACCGTTCAGATGGTAGCGGAACAACCCACATTTTTTCGGATTATATGACCAAAATAAGCACCAAATGGGCTGAAAAAGTAGGAACCGGAAAATCGCTCAACTGGCCAGTTGGCATGGGTGCCAAAGGTAATCCGGGCGTTGTTGGGACCATCAGCCAGACTGAAGGAGCTATTGGTTATGTAGGTTCAGAATTCGCGTTTGCACAAAAAATACAGATGGCAAAAGTTCAGAACAGCACCGGCGAATATGTTTTGCCAACCATTGCTTCGGTTAGCGCTGCGGCCAGGGGCAATATTCCTGACGATACCCGCATCATGCTTACTAATTCAAGCGATCCGGAGTCGTATCCTATAAGCGGGTTTACCTGGATTGTTCTTTACAAAGAACAAGCTTATAGCGGCAGGTCATTGGCTCAGGCAGAAGAAACTGTAAAATTACTGGATTGGCTGGTCAGCGCCGAAGCTCAGGCCGAAGCAGCGAATGTCAACTATTCACCCCTGACAGATGATGCAGCAGCCAAGGCAAAAGCGATTCTTCGCACCATTACATACGAAGGAAAAGCAATCCTTAATTAAGACTCAACACAGCTAAATGAACAGCGACAAGATAACAAAAATCGTACTATTTTCTGTTTCATTTATCATCCTGATAATTGCGGGAGGTATGGTATTCTCATTGGTTGGGGGCGCCATGCCTTCGTTTAAAACGTTTGGTTTAGGGTTTATTACCTCATCGCATTGGGATCCGACTGAAGGGAAAGAAAATTACGGAGCGCTTCCGTTCATTGCCGGCACACTGATTACCTCGTTTGCTGCTTTGATTATCAGTTTCCCACTTTCGTTTGCTACTTCCTTGTTTTTAGGCGAATATTACCGGAATACCCGTGTTGCCAAAATTCTGGGAACGATGGTTGACCTGCTGGCAGGAATTCCATCGATCGTGTATGGATTATGGGGATTTTATGTCCTTCGTCCGTTCCTGATCGACATTGGATTCGAAAATCAGGGCTTTGGGGTTTTTACTTCCAGTCTGGTTTTGGCCATCATGATCATTCCTTATGCAACCTCGCTGAGCAACGAAATCATATCAATGGTGCCGAACGATTTGAAGGAAGCCGCCTACTCGCTGGGTTCGACACGGTACGAAGTTATCAGGTATGTTACTGTACCTGCAGCACGTTCAGGAATTTTTGCCGGTTATATACTGGCTTTCGGAAGGGCCTTGGGCGAAACGATGGCAGTTACCATGCTTATTGGCAATGCCGACCGGATTCCTGATGGTTTATTTTCGACCGGAAATACGATGGCTTCTGTTATTGCCAACCAGTTTGGTGAAGCAGACGGACTAAAACTTAGTTCGCTCATTTTTATCGGATTATTGCTTTTTGTCATTACCGGTATTGTAAACGGTATCGGGAAAATGATCATCAAAAAAATAAACTAAAAAAAATGAAAGCAATCAACGAAACAGAGAA
Organism: Prolixibacteraceae bacterium; assembly: GCA_031421065.1. Lineage (GTDB taxonomy): Bacteria > Bacteroidota > Bacteroidia > Bacteroidales > Prolixibacteraceae > Aquipluma. The sequence goes on along the minus strand of JANONW010000304.1, from coordinate 17,608 downwards.
TATCAATTCAAGGATCCGGAAAGACCGAGTCTTTTTGGGGCTCGTTGTGCTTTTCTCTGTCATAACAGTTTCACCGATTATACTGATCATTTCGCAGCTAATTGAAAAGGGTTACAAGCAACTAAGTTTTGGCTTTTTAGTTGAGAATACTCCCGATACGATGCAGGCCATGGCAGCCATTGCCAGCAACGAGTTGATTCCGGGGGGTATAGTAAACGGCATACTTGGAACAGTACTGATGGTCGTGCTTGCTTCGATTGTTGCCATTCCGGTAGGGATTATAACTGGTGTCTATCTCTATGAAAATCAGGGAAAATGGATGGCCAACCTTACACGGAGCATCTCCGATATCTTACAGGGGGTTCCTTCTATTGTGCTTGGGCTGATTTCGTATTTGTGGGTGGTAAAACATGTTACCAACGGTTTTTCGGCAATGGCCGGAAGTTTTGCATTGGGCATCATGATGTTGCCGATGATTGTCCGTTCGACCGAAGAAACCTTGAAAATGATTCCGCAAACACTTAAAGAAGCAGGACTTGCATTGGGAATACCATATTGGCGGGTGCTCTTTGGAATCCTGATCCCAACCGGTTTCAGCGGGTTAATGACAGGGATACTCTTGTCTGTTTCGAGGGTTATTGGCGAAACAGCGCCATTAATGCTCACTGCCCTTGGAAGTTCGGTTATAAATACGGATATTTCGAAGCCAACCAGTGCCATTCCATTGTTGATCTGGGAGTTTTACAACGATCCGAACATGGTGGACATGATATGGAGTTCCTCACTTTTGCTCATGATTATTGTACTTACATTCAACCTGACAGCAAAGCAGGTTGTAGCTAACCGAAAATAAAATATAAATGAACACAAACATATTACAGGTAAAAAATCCTATTCTGTCCATCGAAAATTTGTCAGTAGCTTACGACAAAAATGTGGCGGTAAAAGATGTTACAGTCGGGATCAAAAAGAACAATGTGACTGCCATCATGGGACCTTCGGGTTGTGGTAAAAGTACGCTGCTACGCGTACTGAACCGCTTACACGAACTGTACGAAAACATACATACAACCGGCACAGTAACACTGAATGGAGAAGATATTTTCAAAATGTCGCCTATCAAATTACGCCGGAAAACAGGAATGGTTTTTCAACGGCCCAACCCGTTCCCGACCATGAGCATTTACGACAATGTAATTGCAGGGTATAAGTTGAATGGCATCAGCCAGAAGAAGCAGGAACGCGACGAAATTGTGGAGCGTTCGCTGCGCGATGTAACTTTATGGGACGAAGTGAAGGATTCGCTCACAAAAAAGGGAACTTTTTTAAGTGGAGGCCAGCAGCAAAGGCTTTGCATAGCCCGTGCCCTGGCTTTTAATCCTGAAATTATTCTTCTTGACGAACCAACCTCCGCGCTCGATCCGGTAGCAACCTCCAAAATTGAAGATTTGCTCATCACGCTGAAGGAACAATACACGATCATAATGGTCACGCACAATATGTCGCAGGCCGCTCGCATTTCAGATTATTCACTATTTATGTACCTTGGTGAACTGGTTGAGTACGGCAAAACGAAAAACATGTTTACCAACCCTCAGGACAAGCGAACTGAAGAATACCTGACCGGAAAATTCGGTTGACATATTGGCTACTGGCCGCTAGCTGCCAGAAGCTGGTTATTTAAGGATACAGTCATCAATTATAAATTATAAATTATCAATTAACAAAACCATGCCAGTAAAAAAAGACGAAGCGATAAAAGAGATATTGGCTGATTACGAATCACTTGCCAATCTAGTATTGACCCAGCTCGATATTTTGGAACCCCTGATATCAAACAGCGAGTTACATCTGACCGATGAACAGTTTCATACTTTCCACGAAAACGAAGACAAACTTGATAAGTGGGAAGTGAAACTAAGTGATAAAATTGTCAATACTATCGTGCTTTATCATCCGGTTGCCTCCGAAATACGCCAACTTATTGCACTTTATCGGATTGTAATTAGTTTGGAACGGATTGGCGATTTAGCCGTAAGCATTACTAACTTTATGAAAAAAATAAAAAACGAAGAGGTGTATGCCAGCCTGTCGGATTTTATTTCGAACATGATGTTGCTAACCGTTAAAATGGTGAAGAATGCCATGCTTTCGTTCATTAACAAAGACATGGATTTGGCCATCTGGACCATTAAAAATGAGGCTGTTGTTGACGAATTGAATAGGAAAATGCTGAAGAAAGCAATTGGGAAAGCCCAAAAGGCGGAAGAAAAAAAAAATGTCATGATCAGTTTTATCAACATCAAAGAAATGGTTTCGAACATCGAACGGATTTCGGATCATGCGGCCAACATAGCAGAGGCATCGATTTACGCTTTCGAAGGAAAAGACATCAGGCATCGCCGGAGGCAAGAAATTGAAGAGAAAATAAAACCATCAGATCATGAGCGACGCGTATAAAATATTGGTGGTTGACGACGAAAAGGATTTGTGCGAGATCCTTCAGTTCAATTTGGCAAGCGAAGGTTTTGATATTGAAGTGGCCTTTTCAGGAGAAGAAGCGCTGAACAAGTCAATTGACCGTTTCGATCTGTTACTGCTCGATGTGATGATGGGCGGAATGTCGGGGTTTAAACTGGCCGATAAAATCAGGAAGGAACTGGGACTTTCAGTACCAATCATTTTTCTGACAGCACGCGAGACCGAAAACGATATGCTGACCGGATTTAATGTCGGGGCCGATGATTATCTGTCAAAACCTTTTTCGATCAAAGAACTGACAGCTCGCATTAAAGCAGTTCTCCGCCGTGGTAAGACTTTAGAAGTGAAGCCGAAAGTTATAACCATTGATAACCTGGAGCTTGATTTGAACCGCAAATCGGTAACCATCGACAATCAGCCCGTCTTGCTTACCCGTAAAGAGTTCGAGATATTGGTCATGCTGATTTCAAGCAAAGGCAAATATCTTAGCAGACAGGAAATTATGGACCGCATCTGGAGCGACGATGTGATTGTTACCGAGCGGAACGTGGATGTAAATATTGCCCGCCTCCGGAAAAAAATCGGTGAGTTTGGCAATTTTATCAAAGGTCGGTCGGGATATGGATACTGCTTCGAGAATTAGTAAATGAGAAACACCGAACAAGGAACAAGGGACATCGAAGTGCAGCCCGTTCGACATTTCTTGTTTCTTGTTCGATATTCGGTATAAATGTTTTAAACGTTAAAAACTGAAAAAATTGATTGTACAACGCACATTTCGCCATCGGATATTTATCAACTTCTTTGTTGTATTTTCCATATTTACCTTCGTAGTTCTGGGTTACCAGTACGACCGTGAAAAAAGCTACCGGACTGGCCAGCTCGAGAATACGCTCAAAAATATTGCCGAAGTTACTCACCGTTATATTGAGCATAAACGGATTTTCGAATCTGGTGATTTTAACTCGCTTGATACGCTGAAATCGCTGTTGCCAATTGAGAATACCCGATTGACAATTGTAGATATGACTGGGAAAGTTGTGTATGACAGCTTCGTTGCCGATCTTCAGCAAGTTGAGAACCACCTGAAACGGCCCGAAGTTCAAAATGCGCTCTATTCAGGAAAAGGTACCGACATTCGTCTTTCAAACACCACCAATCAGAAGTTTTACTATTATGCAAAAAATTGCAAAAAATATTTTGTAAGGATCGCAGCCTTGCACAATGTCGATATGGCGAAATTCCTGAAAACCGAGCGCATATTCCTGGTATTCGTCGTTTTTCTTTTTGTTCTGATGTGGATTTTACTTCATTTTACCACCCGCCGATTGAGCGAATTTATCGTAAAGCTGAAAGATTTTGCGCTAAAAGCCGGTCAAAATGAAGATATTTCGAAGATGGACAGCAATTTTCAGGACAATGAACTGGGCGTAATCCGCAAGCAGATTGTTCAGATTTACAACAACCTTAAAACCGCCAAAGACGAGCTGACCAGCGAAAGGGAAAAATTATATGGGCACCTTCAGGTTCTAAAAGAGGGCATCTCAATATTTACTCCTGAAAAGCACAAGATACTTGCCAACAGTCACTTTATTCAGTTTATAAACATGATTTCGGATAAATCGACTATTTCAGCCGAGCATGTTTTTTCTATTCCTGAATTCAGTAAAGTCGTTGAATTTGTTGACCAGTATCGGGAAAGCGATCTTCAGTCTCAAAATAAAGAATTACCTCATATCGAATTCACCATCGATAAAAGCGAGAAATTCTTTCATATCAGGTGTATAATTTTCGTGGATAAAAGTTTTGAGGTTCTGATAAGCGACGTTACACGTCCTGAGAAACAACGGCTCTTGAAACAGCAACTCACTTCCAATATTGCCCACGAGTTGAAGACACCATTGTCGTCGATCAAAGGTTATCTGGAAACCGTTCTAAACAACCCAAGTATTCCGGATGAAAAACAGACCTATTTTCTGGAGAAAGCATTCGCGCAGTCGCAGCGGTTGACAGACCTTCTGAACGATATTTCGCTGCTGAATAACATTGAAGACGCGGGTGGCTTGTTCGAATTTAAGCTGCTGATGCTGAAACCTGTAATCCGCGATGCCATTGAAAACCTGAAAATCAGGCTTGCCGAAAAGAATATTGATTACTCGGTTGATGTTGAAAATGAAGTGGTTGTTAACGGAAATGAATCATTACTGTTTTCTGTTTTCCAGAATCTGGTTGAAAATTCGATCAACTATGCCGGCAACAACACGAAAATTTCTATCCGGAAATACCTTGAAGACAGTAAATTCTATTATTTCCAATATACAGATTCCGGTTCCGGCATTCCTGAAGAACACCTGCCACGCATTTTCGAACGCTTTTATCGCGTTGATTACGGCCGTTCGCGCGAAACCGGTGGAACCGGGCTTGGACTTTCGATTGTGAAAAATGCAATCATGCTCCACAAAGGTGAAATATCTGTAAAAAACCGGCCCGAAGGTGGTCTTAAATTTCTGTTTTCGCTGGCGAAAAGGTAATCCTGACAACTAAAACACCGCTTTTACAATTTTTCGGGTATTGTCTGAAACTCCGTAAGTATAAATATGAAGGCTCGGGACCTTGTTGACAATCAGATCATTTGACTGAAAAATGGCCCATTCGGTGCCAACTACTTTGGCATCGTCATCGGTTTTACATTTAATCAGTTCTGCGGCCAGTTCTTTCGGAATATCGATACTGAACAATTTAGGCAGTACTGTTAGTTGGTTCTTCAGGTTGATTGGTTTGATTCCCGGAATAATTGGTACCTGAATGCCAATTGCCCGGCAGCGTTCCACAAAATCGTAGTATTTCCGGTTGTCAAAAAACATCTGTGTAACAATGTATTCTGCCCCTATGTCCACTTTTTGTTTCAGGTATTGAAGATCAGTATCTGCATTCGGCGCTTCAAAATGTTTCTCCGGGTAACCTGCCACACCGATACAAAAATCCATCGGCGCCGTGTTTTTTAGATCAAGTTCAAGGTATTTTCCCTTGCGAAGATTTACGATTTGTTCGACCAGTTGATCTGCATTAGAATGTCCATTTGGGTCAGGCCTGAAAACATGCTCCTCCTTGTTCCCGTCACCACGTAACGCAAGCACATTCGAGATGCCCATAAAATTGAGGTCGATCAGTACATGCTCGGTTTCACTTTTCGAAAAGCCTCCACATAAAATGTGCGGAACCACCGGAATACCATATTTATGCTGGATGCTCGCAGCAATAGCCACAGTTCCCGGGCGTTTGCGAACCGTGCGTTTTTCGATGCGGCCATCAGGTAGTTCAATGTACATCATCTCATCGCGATGCGTGGTAATGTTGATGTACTTCGGATCAAAATCGACCAACGTTTCGACGGTTTTGTATATTTTGCTCGCATCGTTTCCTTTGAGCGGAGGCAACAACTCAAACGAAAAAACGGTTTTACTGCTCTGATTGATAATGTCGATTACTTTCATTTCGAATACATTTGAGAATTAAACAGCATTATTTCAGCTACTTAAAAATATTTTCAATTTTGTTCTGAGTCTTGTTCATTTCGCGTTTCAATTGGGTTTCGACCGAATTATTGAAATGAAAAATCATATCGGCTACAAACATAACAAGCAATCCCAGAAGGAATGAAATCAATGCTGTTTTTGTGGTTTTTTTCATTGATATTAATTTTAAGATCATATTTTCAATACAAATGTCGTACAATTCACTTGAAATTTTAAACTAAGATGTTAGATTATCAAGGTAAATGGATGTTAAGAGAGGGAACTTTCAATTAAACGATAGCTTTTCTTATCCATTCTCATTTGAGACAATTGAATCCAATTGAGTTTTTTTGTTCTGATTATTTCAACTATTTCTTGAAAGTCTTCTTTTCTAGTTTTGCATCCAAAAGTTACTTTTAATATTGCATCCGCAGGAAACATTTGAAATTTAACTGGATCACTACCCAAAATAATTCTCTTCTCTTTTTCGTATTCCCAATCTTTACTTTTTGTCAAGATCCAATGAAAAATCGCTTTTTCTTGATATTTCGAAAAATTTATGGATCATTAAAATCATTGGGACAAGAGAACTTCAATGTATTATCCCTAATTATACATCGAGTGCCATTTATATCTGTGTATTTAACCATTTTATATTTGATTACAACTTCTGCAAGTTAACCCTTCCCATCTTATATACAATATGTTTGTAAGAAATCTTTCGCACAAAAAAGGCAGAATTCTCATCCTGCTTTTTGAGGTTTTCATTTGTCTGATTTATGCGATTTCTAAACCAGTCCTTTTTACCAAATCAACCAGAGGCGAATTGTCATTACTATAAAAACGTTCTGTCCCAACTAAAAAGGGTTCTATTCTTGAATTTACTTTTCTGGTCAGATTCCATATTTTGCCGGCCAAATAATCGTCGGTATCGTTATCTGTAACAATCATTAAATCAATATCACTTTCATTTGTTGCTGTATTGGTCAAGTAGCTCCCATATAAAAAAGCTTTGTCAACTGAGATTCCTTCAGACCTTAACAGATAAATGTATGTTCGTATAATCTCTATAACTTCATTTTTATCCATTGCAGCAAATCTTTAGTTTTATGAAAATACTCATTTACTTGTTTTTGATCTGGCAGAACCGGACTATAATCCGGATAACGGCCCTGCAATTGATATTTCATCAAAATCCCCATAAAGATCTGGTTTTCATCATCAAATATCAATCCGACATTTTCTGAAAGATGAACCAGGTTGTGAGTTCGTGGAGCTACATCTCCGGATTTTTTTACAACATGGGCTTTTATTGCTTTTTCAATCACTAAATGGCAGAAAAACAATCCATGAAGATTTCTTTTTTCCTGAATCAACAGCTTTGCTGTAATGATATCATCTTCAGCTCCGTTAATCCAGTAACCTATCTGTTTTTGAATATCAACCATTGATCCTGTCGTTTTTAAACATCCAAATTTACAAAAATCTTTGTCGTTACCTATTTGCGTTAAAAATCAGTAAGTAACAAGATTCGTTGAATTAGCAGTGAATAGGGACCAATGGTTTATCTTCCCAATTATTTCGCTCTACGGAGCTGAAAAATTGTGTATTGGTAATGATAATCAATGCGCCGCTCCCTGAGCGTTCGACTGAGCTCACGCCGAAGGCCGCGTGTTTCCTGAGTAGCGAAGCGTATCGAAGGAAAGCGTGTCGAAGGGAGCATTGCCGCAAATGAGACTGAACACTGCAACTGCCAACTTTCTATATCCCTTTATAATTCAGATTCGACGGCATAAACTGTTCGATTACCTCCATGCTGACAACTTTCCGGCGGGCGTAATCTTCAATTTGGTCTTTGCCAACTTTTTCCAGACTGAAATATTTCGACTCCGGATGGGCAAAAAATTGTCCGCTCACCGAAGCTGTCGGGTACATGGCAAAATGCTCGGTCAGGGTCATTCCCAAATCGGTAGCATTCAGCATATTGAAAAGATTGCCTTTTTCGTGGTGTTCGGGGCAGGCCGGATAACCCAAAGCCGGGCGTATTCCCTGATAATCAACATGAAGCATTTCCTCCAATGTCAGGTTTTCGTCAGGAGCATATCCCCAGTATTCTTTGCGGACTTTTTCGTGCAATACTTCGGCAAATGCTTCGGCCAGGCGATCGGCCAGAGCTTCGAGCATTATGGCGTTGTAATCATCGTGATCGTTGCGAAACTGTTTCATCCATCTTTCGATTCCAACACCGGCAGTCACGGCAAATGCTCCAAAATAGTCGGCTTTGCCACTTTCAATCGGAGCCACAAAGTCGGACAGGCAATAATTGGGCGAACCGCCTTTTTTTCCCTCTTGTTGCCGGAGATGGTAAAAACGGCCAATCTCTTTGGTGCGCGTTTCATCTTCAAATATAACAATGTCGTCACCATCGGTGTTTGACGGCCAGATACTGAAGGCGCCATTTGCCTGAACCATCTTCTTTTCGGCCATCTGATCGAGCATGCGGTTGGCATCGGCATATAATTTTCGGGCTTCTTCGCCCTGCAATTCATCGTTCAGGATATCCGGGAATTTGCCTTTCAGTTCCCAAACAAAGAAGAAGAAAGTCCAGTCGATGTATTTCCGCAGTTCTTGAATCGGAAAATCGATCAGTTGTTTGACACCGATAAAATTTGGTTTATAGATTGGTGTGTTGTTCCAGTCCAGTTTCAATTTGTTGGCACGGGCTTCAGCAATTGGCAGGTATTTTTTTGCTTTTTTCTGACTGTGAAAAGTCCGGATGGTCTGATATTCATCGCGGATATCGGACAGAAACTGTTCATTTCCTGAAATCAGGTTCGATACTACACTCACCGCGCGTGATGCGTCTTTCACATGGATGACCGTATTTTTATACTGCGTGGCAATTTTTACCGCTGTATGTATCTTTGAAGTGGTTGCGCCGCCAATCAAAAGTGGCAAATTCATGTTCCGGCGTTCCATTTCAGCAGCTACTTCCGTCATAATTTCGAGCGAAGGGGTAATGAGTCCGCTAAGGCCAATGATATCGACGTTTTCCTGAATGGCGGTATCCAGGATTCTATTCGTTGGCACCATCACGCCCAAATCGATTACCCGGTAGTTGTTGCAGCCCAAAACCACGCCGACAATGTTTTTCCCAATGTCGTGCACATCGCCTTTCACAGTGGCCATCAGTACCACTTTCCGGTTATCGGTGGTGTCGAATTTGTCTTTGTCTGCCTCGATGTATGGAAGCAGGTAAGCCACTGCTTTTTTCATAACACGGGCCGATTTTATAACCTGCGGAAGGAACATTTTCCCGGCTCCAAACAGGTCGCCAACCACGTTCATCCCGTCCATCAGCGGACCTTCGATGATGTTCAAAACCGGCTGATAGTGTGGTAGGGCTTCTGCCAGGTCAATTTCGACAAAATCGGGCAATCCCTTTATCAGTGCATGCTCCAGCCGTTTTTCAACCGGAAGTTCCCGCCATTCATCTATACGTTCTTCTTTGGCATCCTGCGCTTTTAAGGTTTGGGCAAATTCGAGCAGTTCTTCGGTGGCTTCCGGTTTTTTATTCAGGACCAAATTCTCCACTTTCTCCAGAAAATCTTTTGGAATTTCATCGTAAATCTGCAACATTCCGGGATTTACAATGCCCATGTCGAGACCGGCGCGAATTGCATGATAAAGGAATACCGAATGAATGGCTTCTCGTACCTGGTCGTTTCCCCGAAATGAAAAAGACACATTGCTGATCCCGCCACTTGTTTTGGCATGTTTCAGATTTTTTTTGATCCAGCTCACGGCATTGATAAAATCGACCGCATAATTATAGTGTTCCTCCATTCCGGTGCCAATAATCAGGATATTCGAATCGAAAATGATATCCTGGGGGGAAAAATTAATTTCGTTGACCAGAATGTTGTAGGCACGCTGGCAAATTTCAATACGCCTCTCGAAGGTATCGGCCTGTCCATCTTCATCAAAAGCCATCACAACAACCGCTGCCCCATATCGTTTCAGCAATTGCGCCTGTTTTCGGAACACCGCTTCGCCTTCTTTCATGCTGATGGAATTCACAATGGCTTTGCCTTGCAGACATTTCAGACCAGCTTCTATCACTTCCCATTTCGACGAATCGATCATGATCGGAACCCGGGCAATATCTGGTTCGGCCATCAGCAGTTTTAGAAAAGTGACCATTTCCTTTTTGGCATCAATCATGGCATCGTCCATGTTCACATCGATGATCTGCGCACCTTCGTCAACCTGGTTACGGGCAATGGCAAGTGCTTCCTCGTATTTTTCTTCTTTGATCAGGCGTGCAAACTTGCGCGATCCGGCCACATTGCACCGTTCGCCAATATTGATGAAATTGGTTTCCGGGGTAAGGATAACAGGTTCCAATCCACTAAGAATCGTATGTTTGCTTTTTTTTCTTCTGATATGAGGTTCAGATTTTGCGGCAATTTTCGCCAGTTCCAGAATGTGTTCCGGAGTTGTTCCGCAGCAACCGCCAATGATGTTTACGAATTTATGGTCGAGAAAATCGCTGACCTGATGCGCCATTTCGGCAGGCGTTTCGTCGTATTCGCCAAACTGGTTGGGCAAACCGGCATTAGGATAGGCACTGATAAAGAAAGGAGCTTTTTTTGAAAGCTCTTCCAAATAAGGGCGCAAATCTTTTGCGCCCAAGGAGCAATTCAGCCCGATACTGAGCAGGTCGATGTGCGAAACCGAAGCGAGAAAAGCTTCGACCGTTTGGCCTGAAAGGGTCCGTCCGCTGGCATCGGTAATGGTTCCTGAAACCATCACCGGAAGGTGGATTCCGCGTTCTTCGAGTTCATCTTCAATGGCAAAAAGTGCCGCTTTGGCATTCAGTGTATCGAAAACGGTTTCAACCAGCAACAAATCCACACCTCCATCGAGCAAGCCTTTTAACTGCCCGCGGTACGATGCTTTGACCTCGTCGAACGTAACAGCGCGGAAACCCGGATCGTTTACATCCGGCGAAAGCGATAGTGTTTTGTTCATCGGGCCGATTGCCCCGGCCACATAGCGCGGTTTCGCCGGATTTTTGGAGGTAAATTCGTTCGCAACTGCAACAGCCAACTGTGCCGCTTGCAGGTTGAGTTGGTAAACCCATTCTTCCAGATGGTAATCGGCCTGCGAAATGCTTGTTGAGTTGAAGGTATTGGTTTCTATAATATCGGCACCGGCCTCCAGAAATTCGGCATGAATGGTGCGGATGATTTCGGGTTTGGTGATCGAAAGCAAGTCATTGTTGCCTTTCAGGTCATGCCCAAAATCAGTAAAAATAGTGCCCCGAAAATCGTCTTCCGACAGGCGGTATTTCTGAATCATGGTTCCCATGGCTCCATCGAGCACCAAGACCCGCGATTCGAGCTCGTGTTGTATGTTTTTTTTAGTTGTCATCGTTGTTTGGTCTATCTAAAATTCCAGATAGATGGTGTAAAATAAGGTTTTATAATTTTAAAGCTTAACAATTTCATGGGCATTCGGTTCTTGCTGATTCCGGAGGTTCATTAAGAATGCAGGCAAAACTAATTTCAAAAAGTCGAACGGTCAAACAAATCAGCATATTACATGAAGTTTTAAGTTAAAGTTGACAAAGGAATGCAGTTTTTGAAATCAATCGATTTGTTTTTTGAAAAGTATAAGGAAGAAATCTTTGGATTTAGTTAACTTTATAATTCATTTCAGACTTGAATTTTCCTGAACCTATCAGGAGAATTGATGAATATTTTTAAGATTTTATAATGTCAGACAACAAGATAAACACGAATACTATACTGTCGCCGCCTTCCATAAGTAATGGGCTGTTTTGCGATTTCAGGAATTTTATGTGGAATAACCCCAAAATCCCGACACTTATCAGGTTCAATTCCGAAGAAAAAAGGGATGAATACAATCAGCGTATCTTGCAACGGGTTGGCGAAGGTGTTGACCGATATACCATTTTGAATGTTAACCAAATCGGGATTGAAGCTCCCGTAAGTTACGTCTTTAATGAACTTTTATACTGGAACGGAGATTCGACCTGCTGGCCCAACCATATTGCAAAAGTTGAACGGATTGATAATGATATTGAAACGATCAGGATTTTACCGTTTGGATGGAAGAAATACCCTTTCGGATTTCAAAAGAATTTCTTTGGCTTCAATTTCATTCCCTTGTTTAATTTGAATTCCATCCGGATTAAACGGTTTCCTGATGCCTTTGATTTTGATAATGCACGTTATCTGCTTTATAAATGCAGCGGAGGTTATCCCATCGGAATTTTTATGATGTATGTGCGTTCTTCAATTGCCGACATGGGAGAGACCGAACAGTCACAGTTATTTTTTACCGTTGGTTTTAATTTTTACGGGAAAGAATACCGGGCGCACTGGTCATTTTTAAACCGGATTTGGGAAGCTGTACACAACCGGGTTACCGCTAATGTCCTGAACCGGATAAAGCAATTGAGCGAGTGGCGGATTGAAAAAATGGAAGCCGGTATTTATTAGCTCACTGACTTTTATTTCTATGTCGTGCTGAATGGTTTGACCAACTTTTCTTTCCAGTTATCAAATTAAGTCTGGATTTCGCAATTCCGGTTAAGATATTCCAGGCCACATTGGCCATTAGCATTGGATTTAATGTCCGGAGCATTATATTTTTGTAAGGGGCGCTGCCCGTAAAAGTATCCCATAACAATGAACTCATTTCGCGTTTGCCCCTTTCTTTTCCCTGCTCTTTTACAACCATCCGGAACAACACTTTTTTCAGGAACATTGATTTCTGAATAATTGTTGATGCCGTGAAAATCAGTTTACCAACCGCATTGTCGGTATCGAGTTCTGAGCACACCGGACGGAACGATTTTTTGAAATCTGCCTTTGAAATGCCATCCAAAAATACTGTTTTTGCTGCCGCTTTCCCTGTAATATAAGCTGCTCCAATGCCGTTCTTGTACAGTTTTGATGAGGCAGAATCGCCAATTAAAACGACACGATTGGAATATGGATTTTTTGCCCCTCCGATGTTTATTGAAGGGAAACACTGGCAAGGGGTAATGTTCTTCAATTCTGTTCCTTCCGGGAAACAGTCCAGCACAGCTTCTGAATTTAGAAAACTGTCAACAATTTGCTTGTTTATTTCTGAACCGAGCAACACTAAGGTAACATAAACTCCCTTGGGGATTAATGCCCCGAATTTTATTCCCGGCAAATTAAGCAGAAATACGTGCATTGAATTTCCGAAGTGCCTGGTAATCGTTTCTGAACCTAAATAGTATTCGCAGATATAAGTATTAGTGGTTTTTGGCGGTATAAATGAAGGAATGATTTTCTGAAAAATATTTAAAGCTTTGGGATTAAGCCCCACGGCGCCAACGACCAGATCGTATTTCCGTTTTGAATTGCCTGTGATCAAAGTGATGCCATCCGGTTCATTTTCTGTATCGGTTACCTTTTCACGAAAGATTTTCGCTCCTTTTCTTTCGCAAAGCCCCAACAGGTAAGCATCAAAACTTTGCAGTGTTGTTACTGTCGATCCAAGTGGCCCGGAACCACGAAATATTGAGGCAATCGGATGTTCGTGCAAAATGGCATCAATAGTAGTTGATCCTTGCTCTAAGTGGAGAGTATAGGTTTCGATACCACGGCGCACTATTTGAGGAGGAAGAACAATTCCATCGGCTGACAGCATTTGGACAAGCGATTCGGAAACAATTCCACCGCAATGATTGCATCCTGCCTGTCCGGTTTTAGTGAAATCCTTTATTTCATAAATGTCAATTTCGATATGAATTCCCAGCCTTTTGGCCAGGTCGAAGGCAAAAAAAGAAAAAAAACTTCCCGCAGGACCGCCACCTACGACTCCAATTCTGGATCCGTCATGAAGCGTAAGTTCGTTTTGTTTCCCTTTTTGCATAAACCGGAATTGACTTTGATTATCTTGTGACTGACGCTAAATATAGCGAAATCCTGTTCATTTCAACAAGGCAGCATTCTGCGTTCGCATTTTTGCAGCTTAACCAGCCCGGGTTTCATTGCTGTGATGAATATTTAACTGAAACTGAAAATTATTCAGGAACTTTGAATCTCGCTCCTTTCATCAATATTATTTACATTTGCGGCATCAAAAAATCAATGACCATGATTCAGGAAATACAAATTTACAACACGCTTACCCGCAAGAAAGAAGTTTTTGAACCGCTGGTTCCCGGCAAAGTTGGGTTGTACGTTTGTGGGCCAACGGTTTATGGTCCGCCACATTTGGGTCATGCACGCTCGTCCATTACCTTCGATTTGTTGTTTCGTTTCCTGAAGCAAATTGGCTACAAAGTACGGTTCGTGCGTAACATTACCGATGTGGGCCATTTGGTTGCCGATGCCGACGATGGCGAGGATAAAATTGAAAAACAAGCCAAACTCGACGAGCTGGAACCGATGGAAGTGGTCCAGAAATATACCAATATGTACCACAAGGCGATGGCTTTGCTTAATCTGGAATCGCCCAGCATTGAACCACGCGCATCGGGCCATATTACTGAACAGATTGAAGAAGTGAAGAAAATATTGAGCTCAGGATATGCTTATGAAAGCAATGGCTCGGTGTATTTTGACGTGGAGAAATTTGCCGGTGAAAACGAATACGGCAAGTTGTCTGGCCGCAAAATCGAAGATTTAATCAGCAATAGCCGAACTTTAGAGGGGCAGGATGAAAAACGCTCCGGCCTCGATTTTGCACTTTGGAAAAAAGCGCAGCCCGAACACCTTATGCGTTGGCCATCCCCCTGGAGCGAAGGTTTCCCCGGTTGGCACATGGAATGTACGACCATGAGCTGCAAATATCTGGGCGAAACTTTTGACATTCATGGAGGTGGAATGGATTTGACTTTTCCGCACCACGAAGCAGAAATGGCGCAGGCTCAGGCAGCACACGGAAAACCGGCTGTCCGCTACTGGATGCACAACAACATGATTACCCTGAATGGGCAGAAAATGGGCAAGTCGCTCGGAAATGCGATTTCTTTGGATGAGTTTTTCAACGGAAATCACCCACTTCTGGAAAAAGCTTACAGCCCGATGACGATCCGCTTTTTCATGTTGCAGGCGCATTATCGCAGCACGCTCGATTTCTCGAACGAAGCGCTTCAGGCCTCAGAAAAAGGACTGGAACGTTTGATGAAAGCCGTTTCCAGAATTGAATCCTTGCCTGTTTCTGAAACTTCCTCGGTAAATATTGATGAATTGGCTCAAAACTGCTACGCTGCAATAGGCGACGACATGAACAGCCCGATTGCCATGAGTTACTTATTTGAAGGTGTAAAAATCATTAATTCGGTTTCTGACGGAAAATCCAGTATAACGGTAGCCGATCGCGATGCCTTAAAATCACTTTTCGATGCTTTTGTATTTGATATTTTCGGATTGAAAGCTGAAAATCAGCCGAATACTGGAAACAGCGAAGTCCTGAACGAAGTGGTTGATTTACTAATGAAACTCCGCATGGATGCAAAAGCCAACAAAGACTGGGCAACTTCGGATAAAATCCGCAACGAACTGGCCGCCATTGGTTTCGATATAAAAGATGGCAAGGAAGGCGTGAGCTGGGAGTTGAAGAAGTAGGTTATTTAAATCAGGCGGTTGCCAGTGTGGCGATACTTACCCTTGCATCTGTTTTGGAAATGATGGCCTGTGCGCAGGCTTCGAGTGTTGAGCCGGTTGTTACCACATCGTCAACCAGCAAAATATGTTTTCCTGAAAATGCTTCCGGATCGGACAATTCGAATATGCCTTCCACATTTTGCCACCGCTCGTAACGGGCTTTTCGTGTTTGAGTTTCGGTGGCAGTAATTCGTTTCAGGTTGTCATCTGATAAATGTTTTTGCATCTGTTGGGCAATTCCTGAAGCGATCCACCAGCTTTGATTATAGCCGCGTTTTTTCTCTTTCTGAGGATGGAGCGGCACCGGGCAAATCACATCAACTGAGGTAAAGCTTTCCGATTGAAGCATATCAATCGCGAATTGTTTCCCGATTTCCGCACCCAGTTCTTTCATTCCCTTATACTTCAGGTTGTGTAGCAGCGATTGGTATTTACTGCCTTTACTGAAATGGAAAAATGCGGTTGCATATTCTATTCTCACTCTTCCGTAGAAAAGCTGGGCAACCGGATTCTCAGGTTCAAGATGGAAATTTGTTCGTGGAATATGGTGGAGACAGTACAGGCAAATCCACTGTTCCTGTTCAATCAGTTTATCACCGCAGGTCACACACAATCTGGGAAAAATCAATTCGGTCAGGTAATACAGAATAGGGGAATTCATCGGGCAATTTTAGTTGATTAGTTTTCAGTGAGATAATTGATCAGAAAGTTACGGAATAATATTTAAATCGGGTGTACTTATTAAAAAATCAATTAAATCAGGAATTTATGAATCTTGCTGTGGAATTTGGTCACCTTTTGCGTAATATACAATCCATTCCATCACCAAAAGCAGAACCTTTTAAACTTTGGTTAGCACAAGTGGGTTCAGACAGATTAGATGAAATTGAAAACCCAGAATTGGCAACACAGCGAACAAGAGAACTTTATAAACTTAAAGGCTATCCTGACGACTGGATTGAAAAGCGAATGCGAAGCATTGCTATTCGCGAGGAGTTGACAGAAGAATGGAAAAACAGAGGTGTTAAGGAAAAAATAGAATATTCCATTCTCACAGCGGAGATTTCAAGAGCAACTTTCGGTTTGACACCCTCAGAGTATAAAAAAGTCAAAGGACTGAAAAGCCAAAATCTGCGTGATCACATGAACGACCTTGAATTAATTTTTTCCATGCTTGGAGAGGCATCAACAACTGAAATTGTTAAGACAAAGAATCCAAAAGGATTTATTCAAAATAAAAAGGCAGCTAAACAAGGTGGTGCCGTTGCTGGTAATGCAAGGCGAGAACTTGAAAGTAAGACTGGAAAAAAAGTAGTATCAACCGATAATTATTTACCGGAAGCAAAGAAAAACAAAGAACTGAAAAAAGGTAAGGAGGGAAAATAGACAAAGTTCTGATACAAGGACATTTGAAGTCTACAAATCAACATATAGTGCAAATATTTCAAAAGAGCTTAGGCACAATCCGACACAAAATCTAAATTTAACAATTACCTCAAAACACCACGACGGGTTTTGTCTGTTCGACACAAAGGCATCAGATTTCAATGTAATGAATTCGCCTGCGAAAAGGGATTTAATAAAAGAACTTTATGATGCCTGTGAGAAAAAAGGACTGGGATTATTTTTATACTATTCCTATGGTGCCGACAGGCAACATCCTTATTTTTATTCAAGGGAAAGTGGCTGGAATGCAGCCAGACCGGCCTATGCTGAACCACAACCCGAGTATAAGTTTGAAAAAGACGAGGATTTTAGGATTTATGTAGATTTTGTTCATGTTCAATTAAAAGAATTGCTTACGCAATATCCCAATATTGCAGGAATTTGGTTTGATCCGATTATGGGGTATTACCACCGGCCCGATTTATTCCCCATCGACTCAACTTATGCTTTAATCCGAAAAATGTCTCCCCATGCTCTGATTTCGTTTAA
>JANONW010000303.1:0-2000 GCA_031421065.1 Prolixibacteraceae bacterium | reverse complement strand
CTGCAAACGTTCGCGCGCAAGCGTGGCACTGCCACGCTGACTTCTGCGCAGCAGGTGGTGGCTGCGCACCGCGACGAGAGCAGCAGCGAACTCTTCGGCATCACCGAGCTGTGCCGCGAATTTGGCATCACGCTGCGCACGATCCGCTTCTACGAAGACAAGGCGCTGCTGCAACCGCGCCGCATCAACGGCACCCGCGTTTACAACAAGCGCGACCGCGCGCGGCTGGCGCTGATCCTGCGCAGCAAGGCCATCGGTGCCAGCCTGGCCGAGATCAAGCACTACCTCGACCTCTACGGCGCGCACGGCGAAGGCCGCGTGCAGCAGATGAAGTTTGTGCTCGAACGAACCGACGCGGCCATTGCCGAACTGGAAACCAAACGCGCGCACATCGACGCTTCTCTGGCCGAATTGCGGGTCATCAATTCGGCGGTGCGCAAACACCTCGAACAACGCTGAAGGAGTCCACGCCATGGGCGACGCATTCATCTACGACCACGTTCGCACTCCGCGTGGCAAAGGCAAAAAGGACGGCAGCCTGCACCAGGCCAGCCCGGTGTGGTTGTTGCGCACATTGCTGCACGCGCTGCAGCAACGCCTGCAACTCGACACCGCGCTGGTGGACGATGTGGTGCTGGGCTGCGTCACCCCCGTCGGCGAACAAGGCGCCGACATCGCGCGCACCGCCGTGCTCGACGCCGAGTGGTCGCAAACGGTGGCCGGTGTGACGCAAAGCCGCTTCTGCGCGTCGGGCCTGGAGAGCGTGAACCTGGCTGCCGCCAAAGTCGCCAGCGGCTTCGAAGACTTGGTGGTGGCCGGCGGCGTCGAGAGCATGAGCCGCTGGCCGATGGGCAGTGACGGCGGTGCCTGGTTCATGGACCCGCGCATCAACCAGAAGCTGGGCTTCGTGCCGCAGGGCGTGGGCGCGGACCTGATCGCCACGCTGGAAGGCTTTGGCCGCGCCGACGTGGACGCCTTCGCGCTGCAGTCCCACGCCAGGGCCGCAGCGGCGCGCGCGGCGGGGCGCTTTGCGAAGAGCCTGATTCCCGTGCATGACATCGCAGGCCTCTTGATGCTGGACCGCGACGAGACGATCCGCGAGCACGCGTCTGCTGAAGCCATGGCCAAGCTCGACGCCAGCTTCCGGGTGATGGGCGGCATGGGCTTCGACGCCACCGCGCTGCGCAAGTACACGACGGTCGAACGCATCCAGCACATGCACCACGCCGGCAACAGCAGCGGCATCGTCGATGGTGCGGCGCTGATGCTGGTGGGGTCGAAGGCGGGCGGCGACAAGGCGGGCTTGAAGCCGCGCGGCCGCATTCGCGCCGCAGCCGTCATCGGGTCTGAACCCACGATCATGCTGACCGGCCCCACGCCTGCCTGCCGCAAGGCCTTGGTCAAGGCGGGAATGGCAGCGGGCGACATCGACCTGTGGGAGATCAACGAAGCCTTTGCCGTGGTGCCGATGAAAACGGCGCGCGACTTGGGGCTGGACATGGGTCGAGTCAACGTCAACGGCGGCGCCATCGCGATGGGCCACCCACTCGGCGCCACGGGTTGCATCATCCTGGGCACCTTGCTGGATGAGCTGGAACGGCGCGACCTGTCCACCGGCTGCGCCACGCTGTGTGTGGGCGGCGGCATGGGCATTGCCACCATCATTGAAAGAACGTGACCATGACAACTGCTGTGTCCCTTCACCTGGGCGACGACGGCATCCTCGTCGCCACGATGGACCTGCCCGGCCGGCCGATGAACGTCGTCGGCGACACGCTGATGGAGGGCATTGCGGCGGCCGTTGACAAGCTCGCGGACCCCGCCGTCAAAGGCCTGATCCTCGCGTCGAACAAGGCCGACTTCTGTGCCGGTGGCGACCTCGACCGCATGTCGAAGTGGACGCGCCCGGAAGAACCTTTCGAGGCCGCCAACGCGATGAAGGCGGTGCTGCGCAAGCTGGAACTGCAAGGCAAGCCGGTCGTTGCCGCGATCAACGGCCA
>JANONW010000302.1:0-49085 GCA_031421065.1 Prolixibacteraceae bacterium | reverse complement strand
AGCATCAGCGCAGAAGACGAAGCCTTGTTGTGGAAAGCCTATCGTATAGGCTTAAACAGAACAACATACCAGGCAATGAAATATAAAACAATGCCATTCCATCGAAAAATAACAACACTCAATGTTGGGTGGCCGGAACATTTTTTTGTAGTCCCGCCAACGAACGCATGCACTGCTATGCCCTAATATTTAATAACTTATAAAATTGAAAATGCAACTTGGGTTAGTGGTGTGAAGCAAACAAAAACACACATCCCGTTTCGAAAGAAACGGGATTTTAATATATGGTTTGTAATTTTTCTAGAACAATCTTTTGAACCCGATCAGTTTTTTTACTTCTTTCAGTGTTGTCTGGGCCGATTCGCGGGCTTTTTCGGCGCCCATTCGGGCTACTTTTCCGAGATAAATGTCGTCTTTCAGAATTTCAAGTATCCGTTCGCGGATAGGTGCAGTAAACATGACAATGTCTTCGGCCAGTTGTTTTTTCAGGTCGCCGTAACGGATGCTGCAATCGTTGTAAGCCGCATCGAAATGAGCCACCACATCAGGTTTCGACATGATTTTAAGCAGTGTGAAAAGGTTTTCAACCGGTTCTGCTTTTTTACTGTTGGGCTCTGTTGGGCCGGCATCGGTTACCGCGCGCATCACTTTTTTGCGGATTTCCTTCGGATCTTCATACAGGAAAATGCCGTTTCCTTCCGATTTGCCCATTTTACCGCTTCCGTCGAGTCCCGGAATTTTGATCATATCGCCACCGTCGAATGTAAATGGCTGCGGGATTGGAAACAATTCGCGGTTGTACATCCGGTTAAAACGACCGGCAAATTTGCGGGCCATTTCCAGATTTTGCTCCTGATCTTTTCCGACCGGTACATATTCGGCCTTGTGAATGATGATGTCGGCAGCCATCAAAACCGGATACGTTAACAGACCTGCATTTACATTTTCAGGATTCGAACGGGCTTTTTCTTTAAACGAAGTGGTGCGTTCCAATTCGCCCAGATAGGCATTCATGTTCAGAAAAGTATAGAGTTCAACCACTTCGGTCACATCACTCTGGATGAATATGGTCGCTTTTTCAGGATCGATACCACAAGCCAGGTATTCGGCCAGCACCTGTTTTACTCCGTTCTGCAAATTTTCTGGAGTCGGGTGAGTGGTGAGCGAATGAATATCGGCAATGAAAAAATAGCAGTTGTAATCTTCCTGCATTTTCAAAAAGCTACGCACCGCACCAAAATAATTACCGAGGTGCAAATTTCCGGTTGGCCTGATGCCACTGACAACGATCTGTTTACTCATGATTTCCTATCTATACAAATGGGCTGCAAAAATACACTAACTATTTTCAATTCAAAAAAATAAATCCTTTTCAATTTTCTGTTTCAAGTTCGCGCTGAATAGCCCTTTGGACAAGCTGGTTCAAAGTAATTCCCTCGACATTGGCGATTCGCGTTGCTTGTCGGTGTAAATCAGGATTAATCCGAACATTGAAGCTACCTTTATATGATTTTTCTATCGACTTGCCTTCCTTCTTACAATCATTGACGTGTTCATCTACCATTGATTTAAACGCACTTTCAAGTTCATCAACTGTTGTGCCTTCAAAAGTAACCAGATCATTAATACCTTCAATCTTGCCGTAGAAAACCCGATCATCAGTACTAAAATGCACTGAGCCGATAAATTCTTTGTATGTTAATACGTCTTTCATAATAAGTTTTTGTTTTGTAATTCCTGTTCGATCAAGTCCATCTGATAACGTTTTAAGATATTCCCGGAATGAGGTTTAGGAAGCTTAATTTTATGATTTAGAACTACATTAATGAAAACAACTCTTGATCCTGAACCCTGTTCTTCAAGATATCCAAAACTTTTAAGTAAACGCTCCAATTCGCCAAACGTAAAATCCTTTGGTTTTGATCTAAAACGTAGTATCAATTTATCCTTGGTTACCATTTTGCAAAGATAGCATTTGCAACTAACCCATAGTCGCAAAATGAATTTATTTTTTATCCATTACCTTATTTTAGCATGAATCGTTCAAGTCTGTTAAAACGAAGGAACTCAGCATAACGATTCTTAAAACCATTGATTCAGAAATGCTTATTGTTTGAATCAGTACAAAAATACCTGATTGCAATTAAGAATCATTAAAAACTATCAAATCGGTGTTTTTCCCGCTTGAAAACTTGAAATATAGTATTAGTTTTACTCGCTGAATTTAAGAAAGATATGTACAATTCACCTTTATACGGAAAAGAATGGAACTGGCGTAACATTAAAATGGAAACGCGAGAATTACATATTGATTTGCGGTCGTAATGGCCGGGAAAAGGGATTTTCTGCGTTTTTGCAGTAAGTCCCTTTTTTTCAGCCCCCTAAATCCCCCGTTTGGGGACTTTAAAGAAAGCTAAAATGATGTTTTGCGAATAAATCATTAACCTTTAAATACTTAAATATCATGGACAGACAAAAAAAAATCTATCTCGATGAGTCCGAAATGCCGAAGCAATGGTACAACCTTGCACCCGATCTTCCCACCCCGATGAATCCTCCGCTGGGACCCGACGGAAATCCGATACGACCTGAAATGCTCGCCCCTGTTTTCCCGATGAACCTCATCGAACAGGAAGTTTCGCAGGAACGCTGGATCGACATTCCGGAAGAAATCCGCCAGATTCTGTTCCAATGGAGACCAAGTCCGCTGATTCGTGCCTACGAGCTGGAAGCAGCTTTAGGAACGCCGGCAAAAATCTATTACAAAAACGAAAGCGTTTCACCGGCCGGAAGTCACAAACCCAATACGGCCGTTCCTCAGGCCTGGTACAACAAACAATTCGGCATCAAAAAACTGGTAACCGAAACCGGCGCGGGACAATGGGGATCGGCTCTTTCGTATGCCTGCGCCCAAATTGGCGGAATCGAATGTAAAGTTTATATGGTGCGTGTGAGTTTCGATCAGAAACCTTTCCGCAAAATACTTATGCAAACATGGGGCGGCAAATGTGTGGCCAGTCCGAGTATGGAAACTCAGGCTGGCCGGGATATTCTGGCCGAATATCCAGATACCCCCGGAAGTTTGGGAATCGCTATCTCTGAAGCCATTGAAGAAGCGGTGAGCGATCCAACAGGAAAAACACGTTATGCTTTGGGCTCGGTGTTGAACCATGTGATGTTGCACCAAACCATCATTGGACAAGAAGCTAAAAAGCAGCTGGCAAAAGTCGGGATTAAAAAACCGGATATTGTTATTGGCTGTTGTGGTGGTGGTAGTAATTTCGCCGGATTGTCGTTCCCGTTTATGTACGATAAAATTAATGGTGCAGATATTCAGATTATTGGTGCAGAACCTTTCTCATGTCCAACCTTAACAAAAGCACCATTCATTTACGACCATGGCGATGTGGCCAAAATGACCCCGCTAATGGCCATGCACAGTTTGGGGCATAATTTTGTTCCAGCTCCCATTCATGCCGGTGGATTGCGTTACCACGGAATGGCTCCTCTGGTAAGCGCCGCTTTGCGTGACGGATTGATGGAAGCACAGGCTATCCACCAGAGTGAATGTTTCGAAGCTGGTTTACTTTTCCTTAGAACTGAAGGCATTATTCCGGCTCCTGAAACCACCCACGCCATAGCCGCTACCATTCGCGAAGCCTTAAAAGCCAAAGAAGAAGGCAAGGAAAAAGTGATCCTTTTCAACTTCAGCGGACATGGTTTAATGGATTTGGTCGGATACGACAAATACATGACCGGTCAATTATCAGATTACGAATATCCGGAACACGAAATAGAAGCTAATTTGGCTAAATTGGTTGGTTACCCGATGCCAAAATAAAGAGTTATTGCTACTCACGGGGCGACTTTAAGTCGCCCCGTGAGTAAATCAACAAAAAAGAGAGGTTACCTTAAACCGGTAGCCTCTCTTTTTTGTTTCTTAGAAATCCTTTATTCGGATTCTTTTTTGGCAGTATTAACCCCTAAAAGCGGATAAAGCAAACAAACCCTGAAAACACCGGTTGCCAGCACAACAACTCCGATAAGCCCCCAGTAACTTTCAAATATGACACCTCCAATGGCAATTCCTATTCCTGCTACAATCCGAATTACGCGGTCAGTTGATCCTACATTACATTTCATACTTTATAGATTTAAGGTTTTGTAGTCTGAAACGTAAAAATGAAAGAGAAGTTCAGAAATTTACTTCAATAATTTCGGCAGCCGATGCTACTAGTTCGGGACAAATAGTGTCGAACAGTTTTTTTTTCATTTGCTTCGGCTGCACCTTCAGGAGCCGAAATGTCAAATCCAATCAGTTTTTTGCATTGCAACGATCCTTGTTTCGCGATAAACAGTTCGTTGAATTTACGCACGGCCGCTTTCTATTCAGCCTTTATTTCCTGAATTGTATTTCCTTCCGACTGAATTTTCAGGCCCGGCACCATATAAGCTCCGGTAACTGCACCATAGGTTTTGCCCATGGCCATTCCTCCTCCTAAACCACTGGCAATTTTCAGAGCTGTCATTTCTTCAATGTTATATTCTCCGGAAAAAACTTTAAAGCACAGATTGGGCACAATTCAGGGTTTTGAAGTGTTCTGAGGCAATTAGTGATTTTTTCATCCATAACGCGTTTTTGAATTTGTGAATGTAAGAGTTTATCATTATTTTCCGTTGGCATTTCTTTCTTTTTATGAATTAGTAAGTTAATGAAATGAAAAAATTCAATTTTAAAATAATCCTCCCGGCAACCTTATCGATTTTGTTGTTTATTCTCACGATATTTTTAGTTATAATACCTCGTTACCAGCAGAGTATAACGAATGGAAAGAGGGAAATGATCAAAGAATTGACCAACGCTGCATTGAGCATATTGTCGAAATATGAAAATGATGAAAGAGCAGGGTTATTAACCAGGGAAGAAGCTCAGAAGACAGCCATTTCGAGGATACAATACCTGCGGTACGGGGATGAAAACAAAGATTATTTCTGGATAACCGACATGATTCCGAAAATGATCGTTCACCCATACAGAAATGACTTAAATGGCAAAGATTTAACAGATTTCACTGATCCGCATGGGAAAAGAATGTTTGTTGAATTTGTTGAGACCGTAAAAAAATCGGATCACGGATATGTTGATTATATGTGGCAATGGAAGGTTCCGATTACTATGTTTGCCCGGACCTATTCGCTTCAAAACCAAATCAGGTGTTCCAACACTATTGAAAGGCTGACCACATTGAAAGAAAAAAACATTATAAATGAGAATACTATAAATGAAATTGTTTTTGCCTATAATTTTCTCATGACACTGCGTTTTAGAAATCAGGCAGATTTGTTGGATAATAAAATGCCATTATCAAATTCCCTGAATTCACGAAAGTTGATTGACATGGAATTGTATTTACTGAAGAAAATCCTGTCGGCGATACCCGAATACCAGAATAAAATAAAGATAGATTTCAGGATATCAACCTAACCTGGCTGTTAGATCGAAAAATATGCATTTTGCCTGAAGTCTCCGTGCTCGTTTAATTGAACGTAGCCAAGTTGGTTTGTCAGCATCAGCGTATTTCCGACGAACAATGGTTTTTGATTAAAATGGCTGTGCCCGTAAACCCAGAAATTTATGTCGCTCTCTTCGATAAACTCTGTTAAATCGACACAAAATGCTTCATTTATCGGACTGATATTATGAACAGCCGAATTGCACAAAATGGAAGGCAGATGGTGGGTAACAACAACAGTTTTGTTTTTTTTGCCAATTAACGATTGTTTGATAAAAAGCAAACTCTTTTCATGGAGATTATTAACATCTGAAGCTTTGATTTTTTTGTTTTTGTTGGTAATGCACTTAAAATCCGAGACACTTTGCTCAATAACTTTCTCGTTCCCCATGCTTATTTTTGACCATAGAGTACTGAATATGAATTGAATGCCTTCATATTTTAATGCAATATTATTTACTAAATTTATATTGCCATAGATTTGAATATTAAAAGGCCTGCTATATTCGGAAATATCTTTGTGATAGTACTCATGGTTTCCTGTTACCCAAAAAACCTGCCTGTAACTATTCGAAATGAAGCTAAAAAATGGGTTGCTGAAAAATTCATCGCGTAAGGGAACAATGTCCCCGGCCAAAATCAAAACATCCCCACAGATACTTAACATGTTCGATTCAAGATAATTGCGGTTTTGCTCGAATTCAAGGTGCAGATCAGAACAATATTGAATCCTCATTGAGTTTCCTTTTATAAGATGGTATGGACAGTTTCATGTTTGATTTCAAACTTAATCATAAATCATGATTTTAGTTCGGCGACTGAAAAAAACTCATTTCAATAAAAATATATTTTTATTTTCAAGCTCGAATTATACTTTAAAACAATGTTTTGAAACAACTTTATCAGCATTAAGCGATTTGCATTAATTAATATCTTTAGGCGCAAATTTTTTTATCAAAAACTAAAAAAAAAACAAATATGTTACACAAACCGGCATCAGACAGTGGCCCTGACAATGCAGCAGAAAAGAAAGCGAAATTAGGGGTAATCCTATTTTTTGCATATACCATAATTTATTCAGGTTTTGTTTTTATTGGACTGACCTATCCCGAAATAATGGGATTTGAATTGATAGGTGGGCAAAATCTTGCTATTATCTATGGTTTCGGATTAATAGCGCTTGCAATAATTATGGGTTTTATCTATAATTATTTCTGCACAAAGATGGAAGACAAAATGAATAAAAATCAAGATTAATACGATAATATATGATTTACGAAGTTTCAAACCTGGCAGTTATAATCTTCTTATTTATAGTAGGTTTAGTATTAGGGTTATCATTCTATTTTGCACGGAAAACGAAATCGGCCTCCAGTTATTACGCTGCCGGTGGAAATATTCATTGGTTTGTAAATGGGATCGCGTTTGCAGGTGATTATTTATCAGCTGCTTCATTCTTAGGTATATGCGGGATGATCGCATATTCGGGATACGATGGATTTTTATATTCGATCGGCTATTTGGCAGGTTGGGTCGTCGCATTGTTTTTAGTTGCGGAACCGTTAAAAAAGCTTGGGAAATATACCTTTGCCGATGCCCTTGATGCAAGGTTCAATTCAAAACACATCAAACTTGCCGCTTCGATCAGTACGCTTGTCGTGTCGGTGTTTTATCTTATCCCTCAGATGGTTGGGGCAGGTGACCTTGTTGTGCCGTTGCTTGGATTGCCTCACTGGATGGGAGTTGTGATTGTTGGTTCTATCGTCATCTTTATTGTCGCGACAGCCGGTATGACATCAACCACTTATGTGCAATTTATAAAAGGAGCGCTGTTGGTCGTTTTTTCAGTCGTATTGACTTTTTATATATTGCAAAATGGATTTTCATTGACACCAAACGACAAATATCATAAGTTCTCTCAGGTGGAAGCGGTTGTTGCCAACGATACTGTTATAAGTGCCGTTGACTCAACTTATATAGTTAAAACCACTAAGGTAATTGACAAAATAATTTTTGTTAAACTTGTAAAAGACGGTTCGGAATATTGGTATAAATTAAGTAGAAACGACAATCGGTCAACACTTGATGAAATGATTTATATAACTGCAACCGCTAATGGAGAAAAGTTATATAACGGCGCGCCAAAATCGGAAAAAAAATTCTATCAGGTCGGACATCTGAGCAAAATTGTTGTTGATGGGGTAGAAGTCGATCAAACAGGCCCTGTCGGCCCGTTTGAATTTATAAAGACAATTGAAAAAAGCGAGGTTGTACGCTTCACCAAAAAATCGTTTACCGATGGAGGTGATAAAGTTACGGTTTGGTATCAAAACATTACCAAAGGTGAAGATATCATGAAACCGGGTCTTTTGTATAAATTGTCGAAAACTGCCGGTGCAACGTTTTGGGACAGATTAAACTTCCTGTCTTTGATGTTGGCCCTATTTTTAGGAACCTCGGCACTGCCCCACATCTTAATCAGGTATTATACCGTTTCAAGTCCACGGGCTGCCCGAAAATCGACCATCGTCGCGATAGCGGCAATTGGATTTTTTTACGTGCTGACTTTGTACATGGGACTTGGCGCCATGATCAATGGTGTGCTTGATGTTGAAAGCAGTAACATGTCGGCCCCGCTTCTGGCAAAAACATTTGGTGTCGGCATTTTTTCAATCATATCGGCCATTGCATTTGCAACTGTCCTAGGCACAGTGAGCGGGCTTATTGTGGCTTCCTCGGGAGCTATCGCGCATGACTTTATTGACAAGTACCTTCAGGTTGAAATGACTGACAATGCGAAAGTAAAAGCTGGAAAAATCTCAGCTATTTGTGTCGGCGTTTTTGCCATTGCTTTAGGGATTTTATTTAAAGGCATGAATGTGTCATTTCTGGTCGGGCTTGCATTTGCTGTGGCGGCATCAGCCAACCTACCTTCAATTCTATTTCTCTTGTTTTGGAAGAAAACCACAGCAAAAGGAATTTCTTCGTCAATAATTGTGGGCATTATCTCTTCGATCGGAATTATTTTGTTTTCTCCGACCATGTACGACAAATATGGGCTGATTCCTGCGAATGCCCCCATACCTCTTGACAATCCGGGCATTATTTCAATCCCTTTGGCAATAATAACCCTGGTTGTTGTTTCGCTGCTAACACAAAAAGACAATTCAACAAAAGATTACAGTAGAAAATAAATTGCAAAAAAAAACAAATAAATGAAGCGATTAATTTTATTCTTGCTCGTTATTACTTCTGTAACTGTTCAGGCACAAAAGAAAAAAGAAGAAGCAAAATTCGGAATTAGTTTATCAGGATTTGTAAAGACCGATATTTTTTATGATACAAGACAAACGGTAAACATTAGGGAAGGACACTTCCTGCTTTATCCGGAAAACACATCCTACGATGCAAACCATAACGACATAAACGAAAAAAATGCGTTTAACATTTTATCTATACAGTCAAGGTTAAAAGCAGCGATTACCGGACCTGATGCTTTTGGCGCCCAAACATCAGGAGTTCTGGAAGCTGATTTTTTTGGGAACGAAAACAACAGTTTTAGCGACCTGAACGGCCTCCGGTTAAGGCACGCTTTCATGAAACTTAACTGGAAATCCACAGAATTGCTGGTTGGTCAGTATTGGCACCCGATGTTTATTGCCGAGTCATTTCCGGGGGTGATATCGTTCAATTCCGGCGCCCCGTTTCAGCCATTTTCGCGTAATCCGCAAATCAGGTTAACCAAATCTTTTGGTGGGTTAAAACTAATTGGATGTTTATTCTCGCAGCGTGATTTCACAAGCACCGGGCCTGAATATATATTTGCAAATAATATATACTCATCAACGGTAGTAGCAAGTTCTAAATATAGCAGGAACGCGGGTATTCCCAACATCCATTTTCAAATGCAATTCACCCCCGATTCCACTGAACATTTATTCGGGATCGGACTGGATTATAAAACGCTGTTGCCTGAACTTTATTCAGTTAATCAAGCCAAAACAGCAAGGTTTGTATCATCTGAAAAGTTAACCAGTATTTCGGGAATTGCTTTTGCAAAACTAAAATTCAAACCACTAACCATTAAGATTGAAGGGGTCTATGCCCAAAATGCTTTCGACATGATTATGCTTGGAGGTTATGCGGTGAGTAAAATAAGCAACGCCGAAACAGGGGCAAAAGATTTTTCAAATTTACGGACCGGTTCAATCTGGATTGATGCCAACACCAATGGGAAAAAAGTGCAATTAGCGATGTTTGCCGGATATACAAAGAATATGGGCTCCTCCGAAACCATCCAGACTACAAACTTTTATGCAAGAGGCTCAAACATTGATAATGTTTACAGGGTATCGCCCCGGATTGTTTTCATTTCCGGAAAACTTGATATTGCCCTGGAAATGGAGCATACTGTTGCATCTTATGGAATAATTAATGGAGACACCAAAGGGGGCGTAACCGAAAGCAAAGCAGTGGGGAATACAAGGGGATTGCTTGCATTTATTTACAAGTTTTAACCCATTTACTGATATTGAATAGAAAAACCCGGAGTTCCTGCCACGGGTTTTCTTTATTTCAGCGTTAAAATTCCTACTGGGTATTTTTGTCCCCCACTCCTTTGGAGGGATTGGGTAAGGCTTCTTTTTATTCGCCCCTTACTGCTGCAACGCCCGGCAGTACCTGTCCTTCGAGGTATTCGAGCAATGCGCCGCCAGCGGTTGAGATGTACGAAACGCCATCGGCAAAACCAAACTGGTTGACACAGGCAACAGAATCGCCACCTCCAACAAGCGAGAAAGCTCCTTTTGAAGTTGCTTTTACAATGGCTTCGCCTACCGCTTTAGAGCCCACCGCAAACTTTTCAAATTCGAAAACACCTACCGGACCGTTCCAAAGAATGGTTCCTGAATTTTCGATTACTTCTTTAAACATTGCAATACTGTTTGGGCCGGCATCCAATCCCTGCCATCCAGCCGGAATTGCACTGGCATCAACAACCTGAGTATTGGCCGTTGGGCTGAAATCATCAGCAGCAACAACATCAGTAGCCATAAATATTTTCACACCTTTTTCAGCGGCTTTTTTCTCGATGGCCAATGCGGTATCAAGGAATTCCAGCTCACAGATTGAATTTCCGACTTCGCCCCCGTGAGCTTTCACGAAAGTATAGGTCATTCCACCGCCAAGTATCAGGTTGTCAACTTTGTCGAGCAGGTTTTCGATGATGGTAATTTTCGACGAAACTTTGGCTCCGCCCATGATGGCTGTTAACGGGCGTTGTGGATTGTTCAACACTTTGTCCAAACTGGCAATTTCGCTTTCAATAAGGTAACCAAACATTTTGTCGTTCGGGAAAAATTTGGCAATTACAGCGGTGGATGCGTGTGCACGGTGAGCTGTTCCGAAAGCATCGTTGATCCAGCAATCGCCGTTGGCAGCCAGTTTTTCAGCAAAAGATTCGTCGCCTTTTTCTTCTTCCTTGTGGAAACGAAGGTTTTCGAGCAACAAAATTTCACCCGGTTTTAAAGCATTTGACATTGCCAAAACTTCTTCACCAATACAGTCAGGAGCCATTTTTACTTCTTTTCCAAGTAGTTCACTTAAATGTCCAACCAAATGACACATTGAATATTTGGCTTCAGGTCCGGCTTTTGGACGGCCAAAGTGCGACATAATAATAGGAGAACCACCTTCTGCAATTACTTTGTTGATGGTTAGCAGAGCCGCCCGAATACGGGTATCGTCAGTAATTACAAAATTTTCATCGAGTGGCACGTTGAAATCAACACGGATAAGTGCTTTTTTGCCAGCGAAATCATAGGTTTCAATAGTTTGCATATTTGTTTTTTTTAGCGTTACAAAAATTCAGTTCAAATATAAAGAATATATCAGTGAGTTTGGGTTTCGGTAACTTTTGGTTTCCTGAATTTAATGTTTGGGTAAAGTAAATTTGGTCAAAAGTGATATGTGTTTTTATATAGTGGCATAGTGTTGAATTTTGGATTTTTTATACAGTTAGAAAATATTTGAGAATTGCTTGCAAAAGTTAATTTTGTCCGTAAATTTGTCCGTGTCCGTAAAAGTGTCCGCAACATGATAAGTGTCAAATATTATTTAGATAAAGCCGATAAGAGTACTAGGTTTCCAATCCACCTTGTGATCAGGCAAAAAGATGTCCAAGTAAAAGTAGCTACTGGAGAGAAGATTTTTAAAAAGGATTGGGATATTAAAAATCAGGTAGTTAAAGAAACGGAATATTGTCACAAAGCTATAAATAAGTTTTTGGCTTTTTTAAAACATGAAGTTGAAAAGCACTTTGAAACTGCACCTCACACCCAGTTTACCGATAAGAAGGTAAAAGAAATGATTTTAACATTGGTGAATAGTCGTAAAGAAAATACTGATGTGAAATTTGTTTGCGAAGATGCACCGGAATATTATAATAAAGAAAAAATCACATTTGTTGATTTATTTGCTGGTGCCGGTGGATTTAGTGAAGGCTTCTTGCAGGCTGAATATGGCAATAAATATTATGACTTTCTATTAGGTAGCGACATAAACGATAATTGTGAACTTACACATTTAGCAAGATACAATTATCAATTAGGCTTAGACGCTGAGTTCTTGCGGCAAGATATTACAGAACCTGATTTTTTGCCAAATCTCAAAAAAAAGCTTAATGGTCAGCATGTTGATATTGTTTGTGGTGGACCACCTTGTCAAAGTTTTAGCCTGGCAGGAAAGCGCAAAAAATTTGACAAGAAAGATGATTTGTTTGCTCATTATCTAAATGTAATCAGAGTATTACGACCTAAATACTTTGTAATGGAAAATGTGAAAGGAATCCTTACAAAAGAAGGCGGTAATATTAAAGAAATGATACTCCAAGAAATAAAATCAATTGTTGATTTAAAAGAATTTCATCAACTGCTTTTATTCATTGCAAGGCTTAGAAAGTACGAAAAAGAGAAAACATTTACACTCGATTGCTTCAACTTACGGATGCAATTTGAAAACGCCAATGAAAAAGATCTTGAAAAATTAAGAGAAGCATATATTTTGAATATTGAGAACAAATTTCGAGTTCTTACGCCTAAAATTGTTGATTATAAAACCAGTAAAACTGATAAAAATATAAGCACCATTCGGCATGGATTTAATTTACTGAAAAGAAGCAAAGAATTAGCATATATTAGAAAGAAAGTGATTTTAGAAAAATCGCATAGTGATTTAGATAACGATTTCTTTGCTGAAAAATTTGATAACTTTCTGACAGCAATTGAATCTGATTCAATTATTGAATATGTCAACGAGGCATTTAAAAACCTAAAACCATCAGGAATTTATCAAAATGAAGTGAAAGAAATTATTTCTGCTTTAGAAATTTACAACTATTCTTTTGAAGAATGTATTCAGAGCTTAAAACCGTTTGTTGGAAATGCTAAATTGGAAATTGAATTTGAAGAAATCCTGACTCACATTAGGTTATATAATATTGATCAGCCTTTCATCGCTTTAGCATCTAATTACGGAGTTCCACAAAACAGAGAAAGAGTTTTATTTATCGGTTGTCGCAAAGACCAGAAAATAATAAAAGTCCTACCTCCAACGGTTACTGAAAAAGAAAAAGTCACTGTTTTTGAAGCTTTATATGATTTAGATTTTGTTGGCAATGATGACGAGAAATTTAATTATGAAAAGATTGATTTGAAATTGAAATACAACGGCACAACTGAACGGATGAATGATTTAGTTAAGAAGCGAACAGTTGATGGAAAGCCTGATGAAAATAAAGGATTTACTTATGCCGAATGGTCTAAAAAAGGTCGTTTGAATGGTCGTTTTACCAACGTCAAAAATCCATTTTATGTCAAAAATTTTGAAGAGCTAAGCAACTCATTAACACACATTGTTGCTCCTTTGCATAACCACAAAACCAGCAAGCAAAATGTTGATGTAATTAAGCGTTTGGAGATAATTTTAAAAACCGGAGATTATGATTTAGCTAAAAAGGAATTAAAGAAAATTGGACTTGATTCGGAGAAAAGAAATTACAACGTTTTAAAACCAGATTCGCAAAGCCCAACAGTAATGACTATACCAGATGATTATATTCACTTTTCGAATCCACGGGCTTTGACTGTTCGGGAAATGGCTCGATTGCAATCGTTTGATGATTCTTTTGTATTTCAAGGCAAACGTTCAACTGGAGGAAATAAACGAAAATTTGAAGTACCACAATTTACATTGGTTGGAAACGCGGTTCCTCCGCTTATGGCTCGTGCCGTTGCTTTAGAAATATTAAAAAACATAAAGTAATTCTTGATGAGACAACTATCTGCCATTGAAATAAACAGGATAAAATTGCTTACTGAAAAATCTGTTGAGCTGTGTCTGATTGAACCAACTCAAACAGCTTTAGAAAAGCATATCATGGATGCTACAGGCTCGGTAAGAGCTTACTTTAAAACTAAAGTGATCCATAACTATGGATTACAAAAGCAAGGAGCTTCAGAAAATGGCGTCCAAGTTGAAACAAATTTGGTTTCAGAAAAAGCAATTATTAAAACAAGTACCTCTCTTTATAGACCTAGAGCAAAAGGTAAGGGAGGAGATCCAAGAATTTGGATCTCGAAATTACCAACTTTTGCTCTAGCAAACGACATTTTAGGAATTATTGCATTTGAGAATCAATTGTATGTTTTGAATATCACCCAACTCGATTTGCACAAATTGCTTGTTAGTAAAATTACTAACCCACTGCAAGAATTGGTGAATGAAATTAATCACCTGTCGAATGAGGTTGCCGATGAATTATTAATAAAGTTAAGAGTAATTGCCTCGCAAGGGTTTGTTCCTGCTTTATTGCAGGCAGATACAGCAATAGGAAGAACATTAGAATATTTACTGGGTATTCCAATGAATTCGTCAAAAAATCCAGACTATAAAGGAATTGAATTAAAGTCAGCTAGGGAAAATAGAGGAACAAGGAAAGGTCTTTTCGGCAAGATTCCGAATTGGAAATTAAGTAAGTTTAAAAGCAGAATAGAAATTCTTGATGCTTTCGGATATTGGGAAGATGGAATATTTAGATTATACAATACTATTCGAGCTACCGGTAGAAACGCACAAGGGTTGATACTAAGAACTGATTATGATTTAGATTATTTATTTGAAAATTCTGACAGAAAAGAAATAGGTGATTTTTTGGTATGGGAACTACAAGGATTAAAAGACGCATTGGCATCAAAGCATAAAGAAACTTTCTGGGTTAAAGCACAATCCAAGATAGAAGATGGCAATGAATTCTTTTTGTTTAAGTCAGTAGAACATACAAAAGGACCATTATTGAATCAATTTGGTTTGTTAATTGACATTGGAGCAATTACTCTTGATTATCCAATAAAAAGATTAGCTGATGGTTCTGTCATTGATAAGGGCTGTAATTTCAAGTTAAAACCTAATGCTTTAGGTTTGTTGTTTCCACCAAGTCAATCGTATTCATTAACTTAAAAAATAAAAATATGTCAAAATTAGATTCTAAAATCAGCAACCTTTTAGCAGGTCAATCATTCATCACTTCTAAAGCTAACAATATTATTTGTAGTGTAGAAAGAAGCGGAGATGGCAAACATTTGAGATTTGTGAGAACCTTTGAAAATGGTTCATTTGAAGTTTATAAAACGGTTAATTTTTACTTCGTTTGAAATATATTTAATTGAAGCAGGAAAAAATGGAGTACTTGCTGTTGATTTGATGGAAATAAAAAGAAAATCAACGGGAAGTGTTGTCGAAAAAGGGCCACTTTTTAAGATAAAAACTAATGCCTTAGGTTTATTGTTTCCACCAAGTCAGTCGTATTTGCTCAAAAATAAATAATGCAATTCCTTAAAAAAAGAAGTTTTTATGTTTTTTAAAGAAGTTATCGGACAAACCGCCACCAAAGAACGGCTTATTCAGTCGGTTCAGGGAGAAAGAGTGAGCCACGCGCAGCTTTTTGCCGGCCCTGAAGGAGCTGGTAAACTGGCACTTGCCATTGCTTACGCGCAATATGTTGCATGTACAAACCGACAGGCTACCGATTCGTGCGGCGAATGTGCCTCGTGCAAAAAATACCGGAAGTTGATCCATCCCGATCTTCATTTCGTATTTCCGGTAATAAAAACCAAGAAATTCGATAAACCTGTTTCCGACAATTTTCTGGAAGAATGGAAAATGATGATCGGCAAGAACCCGTATTTCAATGTTGACCAATGGTTCGACCAAATTGGCGTTGAAAATGCACAGGGCCTGATTTATTCTCACCAAAGCGAAGAGATTATCCGGAAGCTAAACCTGAAATCGTATGAATCGGAATACAAGGCAATGATCATCTGGTTGCCCGAAAAAATGCACGTGGCATGTGCCAACAAGTTGCTGAAGATGATCGAGGAACCTCCTGTTAAAACTTTGTTTATACTGATCACTGAAAACGAAGAAGACATTATCAGCACCATCCGGTCGAGGTGCCAGTTGATTACCATTCCTCCGATTGACCCAGTTTCGCTTGCAAAAGCAATTGGTGAACTGCCCGAAGCAGAAGGCGTTGATATCAGGAACATTGTGCACCTTGCCAGAGGCAATTTTGGCAAAGCATTGGAATTGCTGCAGCCCGATGAGCAAACGCTTTTCAACCTCGAGCGGTTTAAAGAGCTGATGAGAACTTCTTACGGGAGGAAATTCACCGACCTTTTCAAATGGGTCGATCAGGTTGCAGGTATTGGCCGCGAAAAGCAAAAAAACCTGTTGAACTATTTCCTGATGATTTTGCGCGAGAATTTTATTTACAACCTGAAGAACAAAGACCTGACTTTCATGAACGAGCAGGAAGAGGAATTCTCGAAACGGTTTTCACCTTTCATCAACGAACGAAATATCATTGAACTGACTGAAGTTTTCGAAACAGCTTTTAATCATATCGGTATGAACGGAAATCCAAAGATAATTTTCACCGATGTGGCATTTAAAATTACCAAGCTGATCAGGAAATAATGTTCAGTTTACAGTCGCAATTTACAGAAAAAGGAAAAGGCGGAGGCAAAGGCCGAAGAGATCTGTGTACATTCTCATTGCTTTGATTTTGAAGCTCATTCAGGAGTAAAAAGGCAGCTTTTTTGTCGGCTTTTATAACTATTTTTGCATCAGGAATTTGCATTTCAAAAAAACCAAAATACAATAATGAGGGGTAAGTGGAAAAATGATGGTATGATATACAAATATATTGTTTGTAACCTGCTATTTTTGCATTCCCGACTTATGACTTTTAACTTGACACGATTATGGATGATCTTAATTTAGTTGATCGCGGTTGTTGCAATGGTCATGGTGGCACCTGCTCAAAGCTCAATGTCTATGATTGGCTCGCCGATGTCATCAACAATTCCAATATGACCGATTTGGTCGAAGTCAGGTTCAAAAATACAAGAAAAGATTATTTCAGGAATGTGAATAACCTGCAATTGGCACAGGGTGATATTATTGCCGTTGAGGCCAGTCCGGGACACGATATTGGTATTGTAACCATCACAGGCGATTTGGTTCTGGAGCAGATGAAAAAGCACAAAGTCACCACCGTCAATGGTGATTTGCGCAAAATCTACCGGAAAGCCAAACCGGCTGACATCGATAAATGGAAGGAAGCCATTGCTCTTGAACATCAAACAATGTTGCGTTCGCGCCAGATTGCGAACGAACTCCGTCTGGACATGAAGATTGGCGATGTGGAATATCAGGGCGACCGGACTAAAGCAATTTTTTATTATCTGGCCAACGACCGGGTCGATTTTCGGCAACTCATCAAAATGCTGGCCGACACGTTTAAAATCCGGGTCGAAATGAAACAGATCGGAGCACGCCAGGAAGCAGGACGCATCGGTGGAATTGGCTCTTGCGGACGCGAAACCTGCTGCGCTTCGTGGATCACTAATTTCGTTTCGGTAACCACCAATTCTGCCCGTTATCAGGATATTTCACTGAACCCGCAAAAACTGGCCGGCCTGTGCGGAAAACTCAAATGTTGTCTCAATTATGAAGTCGATACTTATCTTGATGCCCAGAAGGACTTCCCATCAACCAATATTCAGCTCGAAACCGAAAACGGAACGTTCAGGTTCCAAAAGTCGGATATTTTAAAACGCGTTTTCTGGTATTCAAAAATAGGTGAACAAGGCGGAACCCTGATACAGGTTTCTGTTGACCGGGTCAAAGAAATCATTCGGGCAAACAAGAATGGTACTAAAGTTCCACGTCTTACCAATGATTTTGAATCAAAACCAATTGTGGAGAAAATTGGCTTTGAAGCTGGTTCTTCGAAAGATATAATTACTCGTTTTGACGATCCGAAACGGACAAAGATCAAAAAACACGGGGGCACTGGACACCGAAGAAATTTCAAACTAAAAACATGAAATGAGCATGATTGAAGAAATCAATAATCGGGATGATTATAACATTCATGCGAATTCCATCTGACCTTTAAAAAGCAAATTATTTACGGATGAAACAATTACTCATTATAATTCTTGGTATTTTCCTGATTTCAGGTATTATTTCATGCGACCGGAAAAGGGTGTTCGAAGCCTACCAGCCATTGGGCGAAAAAGGTTGGAACAAAGATTCGGTGGTCGTGTTCAATGTGGAACTCACCGATACGATACGGAACCATAATTTGTATGTAAATATCCGGAACAAGGGAACCTATCCATACAGCAATCTCTGGCTGTTCCTGTCAATTGGTTCTCCCGATGGAATATCTCGTACCGACACGGTCGAATTTTCGCTGGCCGAAGCCAGCGGTCGCTGGAAAGGCAGCGGGATTGGCGATCTTTATGACAATCAGATTCTTTACAAAAGCAGTGCTTATTTTCCGCACAAAGGAAATTATACTTTCCAGATAAAACAGGGAATGCGCGACAACGTACTGGAAGGAATCCGCGACATCGGCATCCGTATCGAAAAAACTTACTGAAAAACAAATAGTGGGAAAAAATAAACTTTCAAAATTTGCCGATTTGGCAACTTATGAAAATGTGGTTCAGGTATCTTTCAAACAATTGCAATCTGAAAAATTTCAATACAAAGGAAAGTGGAGCGAAGCCTTTTTCGGGAACAGTAATCCGGTTATTCTTGAACTGGGTTGTGGCAAAGGTGAATACACCGTAAAACTGGCCAGCCATTATCCTGAATTTAATTTTATAGGGATTGACATCAAAGGTTCAAGAATGTGGAAAGGCGCTACACAGGCAAAAGAACTGGGCTTAAAAAATGTTGGCTTTTTACGTACCAACATCGAAAACATCAGCCTGTTTTTTGGAGAAGGCGAAGTAGCCGAAATCTGGCTTACTTTTCCTGATCCGCAGATGAAAAAAACACGCAAGCGGCTTACAGCTGCCAATTTCATCGAAAGTTACCGGCAGATCATGGTGCCGGGCGGGATTATCCACCTGAAGTCGGACAGCAATTTTATGTACCGATACACC
Source organism: Prolixibacteraceae bacterium (assembly GCA_031421065.1). GTDB lineage: Bacteria > Bacteroidota > Bacteroidia > Bacteroidales > Prolixibacteraceae > Aquipluma. The sequence goes on along the minus strand of JANONW010000302.1, from coordinate 30,055 downwards.
GAAGCAATGGTTGCCGAAAATAAGTTCGAAGTAATCCGTCAAACCGATGACCTTTATAATTCTGAGATTCTCGATAAAGTACTGTCGATCCAGACTTTTTACGAAAAGCAATGGCTCGACCGCGGATTGAACATCAAATACCTTTCATTCAGATTAAACCATCAGGAATCGCTTCGGGAACCAGATGTTGAAATTGAAAAAGATCCTTACCGGAGTTTCGGGCGAAATAATGCCCCTCTAAATCTCCCCACAGGGGAGACTTAGAAGCCCCATCCCCAACCCTTCCCCGAAAGGGAAGGGAGTTTCGTCAGAGAAGGTTCGGAACATTTAAACTTTAATATATGAATGCTATGTCAAAAGATAAATCTATGCACACCAGTTCAGAAAGCCCCCTCTTGAGGAGGGGGTTGGGGGAGGCTTTAACAGATAAATCTTCGAATATCGGTTCTTTCTCCCCTCCTTCGGAGGGGTCGGGGGAGGCTTTTGGGGCAGGGGGAGGCCCTTCCTTTTACGAAAAAGTATATGAAGTGGTCAGGTTGATTCCATCCGGGAAAGTGACCAGTTATGGCGCCATTGCAGCTTTTCTGGGAACGGCACAATCATCGCGGATGGTTGGCTGGGCCATGAACAATGCACATGTTCAGGAGAAATATGTACCGGCACACCGAGTTGTGAACAGAAACGGACTGCTCACCGGAAAACATCATTTCGGAACCTCAACAGCCATGCAGGAATATCTTGAAGCAGAAGGGATCCGGGTGGTTGACGATCAGATCATCGATTTTAAAAAGCACTTCTGGAACCCGCTGACTGAACTTGCAATGGACTAATTTGTTCAAGTTCACATCGAACCAAATTCTTAAAATAAAAAGACAATGACAGCCATGCCACGTAAAATAATTGTTCCAAAAAATATTACCGATGCTCTTCGCAATGTGAATTTTCCCGGAAGTAACAAGGATGTTGTTACACTCGATATGGCGCAGGAAATAAGGGTAGCAGGAAAAAAAGTAACTTTATCGCTTGTTTTCCAACGATCGGACGACCCAAACATGGCCGCAGTTATTGCTGCCTGCGAAGAAGCAATTTTAACATACATTGGTCCTGAAGTTGAAATAAAAGGCAACATCACAGCCAAAGCGATCCATCAGATGGAGCGCCCCATTTTGCCGGGCGTAAAAAACCTGATTGCAATTGCTTCAGGAAAAGGCGGAGTTGGAAAATCGACAGTTGCGGTAAATCTGGCCATCGCGCTGGCAAAAACCGGGGCAAAAGTAGGGCTGATCGACGCTGATATTTTCGGGCCATCGCTTCCTAAAATGTTTGGTGCCGAAGCTCAACGACCTGCAGGAATTAGTGTTGACGGGAAAGAACGAATCCAGCCGATTACCAAATTCGGGGTAAGTTTTCTTTCTATTGGCCTTTTTGTGGCTACCGAAGATGCTGTTGTATGGCGCGGCCCGATGGCGTCAAACGCGCTGAAACAGTTGATTACCGATGGAAACTGGGGAACACTTGATTACCTGCTTTTCGACCTTCCTCCGGGAACAAGCGATATTCACCTGACCTTGGTTCAAACTGTTCCGGTAACTGGGGCTATTATTGTTACCACGCCGCAGGATGTGGCTTTGGCCGATGTCATCAGGGGGGTCAACATGTTTAAAGGAAAAGGAGTTGATGTTCCAGTCCTCGGTCTCGTTGAAAATATGTCGTGGTTCACTCCTGAAGAACTTCCGGATAACAAATACTACCTATTTGGGCAGGATGGCGGCGTGAAACTGGCGGAGAAACTTGAATTGCCTCTGCTTGGTCAGGTTCCCATTGTTCAGGGGATACGAGAAGGGGGCGATTCAGGAAATCCGGTGGCTTACGATGAAAACTCCATTATCGGAAAGGTTTTTAAAGAAATCGCAGCCAATGTGATTCATGAAGTGGATAAACGGAATTCAAGTCTGGATCCTACAATAAAAGTGAAAGTATCGCGGAAATAAGGGGATTTTAAATTAATAATTCCAGTTTTACCACAAGCTTGGTATGATTAGTTCATGGATTGCAGGATAATTACCTTTTGTGGATAATAAGCCAAATACACAATTAGATCATATCTTCCCGAAAATTCACATATCCTTTTGATAAATTGTCAGAATATAATGCGGGACAATGCTGGCTCTGGTTATAATATTAAATTTGTATGCGCTAATAAAAACTAAAATGGAACTTTTTAACGATGAGTATTTTATGCGACAGGCACTTCAGGAAGCCCAACAGGCTTTTCATGAAGGAGAAGTTCCTGTTGGGGCAGTGGTGGTTTCACAAAACCGCATCATTGCCCGAACCCACAACCTTACCGAAACACTGACCGATATAACCGCGCATGCCGAAATGCAGGTCATTACTTCCGCAGCCAATTTATTGGGCGGAAAATACCTGAACGAATGTACTTTGTATGTTACGCTCGAACCATGCGTGATGTGTGCCGGAGCCTTGGGCTGGTCGCAGATTGGCAAAATAGTGTATGGCGCTTCCGACGAAAAAAGAGGGTTCCGCAAGTTTGCCCCAGCTGCCCTGCATCCAAAAACTGAAGTTGTTTTTGGAGTTCTGGAAAACAAATGCGCACAATTAATGAAGGAGTTTTTTCAGAAGAAGAGATAAAACGAAGTTAAAAGGCAATAGTACAAATACAAAATTATCGGCAGATATTTTTGACTTTTACCTTTTTACTTTTGACTTGAAATTATTTCAAACCCCACCTTTATCAAATCTTCCCAATAGCCCGGGTAAGACTTGGTGATCACCATCGGATCGAGAATTGAAACCGGGCCGGAGGTTTGACAAGCGGGTGCAAATGCCAGGGCCATACGGTGATCGTGGTAGGTTTCTATTTCAGGAAGTGCTTGTTTTTCGAGCGGAAAAGTTCCATCCCATTTTAATTCTCCATGGGCAGGTTCGGTAAGTTGAGCACCAAATTTCGCCAGTTCGTTTTGAAGGGCGGCAATGCGGTTGGCCTCCTTTATTTTCAGGGTTTCGAGACCGGTAAAATGAAACGGGATTTGTTTCATCACACACAGAACCGCAAAAGTTTGCGCCACATCAGGGTTTTCGATAAAATTGAACTGAAGGGATTTCGGAAGTGGTTGTCCGTTTTTTGTAAGTCGCGAACCATTTTCAGTAGCAGTAGTCAGAATGCCTAATTGTTCGAACCATTTGGCCAGAACGGCATCGCCCTGCAAGCTTTCGGTATGCAATCCAATTAATTCCAAATCCACCTCTTCGGCCAAAACAGCCATTTCATACCAGTACGATGCTCCCGACCAGTCGGCCTCTACATAAAACGGGCGGGCAATATATTTTTGTTCGGCAATGCGTATCCCGTTGCCTTTCCAGACATGGTGCACACCGAATTGCTCCATCAGCTTGAGCGTCATTTCGATGTATGAGCGTGACATGATTTTATTTTTCAGGCGCAAAGTCAGGCCACCTTCAACAGTCGGGGCAATCATCAGCAAAGCTGAAATGTATTGGCTGCTGACACTTCCATCCAACTCGAGCACACATCCTTTCAGGTGCGATCCGTAAATTTTCAAGGGAGGGAAACCATCATTTTCTATATATTCAATGCGAGCGCCCAATTTGGTAATGGCATCCACTAAAATTCCGATTGGCCGTTGTTTCATCCGATCCGATCCGGTAATCGTCCATTCGCCCACAATCTGAGACAGGAAAGCTGTCAGGAAACGCATTGCAGTTCCGGCATGTCCAATATCAAACTGATTGCTGTTCGAGTTAAAAACCTGTTCCATCACCCGTGTGTCGTCACTGTCTGAAAGATTTTCGATGGGGTAGGGGCTATAGCTCAAGGCATGAATAATCAATGCCCGGTTGGCAATGCTTTTTGATGCCGGAAGAACAATACTTCCTTTCAGTGTCTGGTCAGGTTTGGAAACGATGTATTTCATGCTGGAATAGACGATAGATGTTGAACAATAGATGTTAGATTGGTCCCTGGTTTCAAATTCCAAGTTCCAGATTACGCCACTTGGAACTTGAAACTTGGAACTAAATGAGTTTTTTGTAATACTTGAGCGCTTCGATAATCAGCTCCTTCGGGCAATCAACGTTGATTTCCACTTTCCCGATTTCAGGAATGAGCGTAAAGTTGATACGCTTGCCTTCGTTTTTTTTATCGTGGGTCATGAGTTGGTACAAGGCTTCAAAATCACTTTCCCGAATTTCAAATTTACCGTATTTGGCTAATAACCAACCCGAAATATTGGCAAGCTCATTAATTTCCAATCCGCATTTCCTGACTGAAAGATAAAGTTCAGCAATCATCCCGAAAACCACCGCGTAACCATGCAAAATGGGGCGACCGGTTTTCATGGCATAACTCTCGAATGCGTGACCGATAGTGTGCCCAAAATTTAAGGCTTTCCGGATATTTTGCTCCGTCAAATCGTTCAGCACATGCCACTCTTTTATGACCACCGAATTTGCAATAATTCCCTGAAGTGCATCGTAGTCGATGTTTTCCATGTCGAATGCCAGTAACTCATCCCAATGCCCACGGCTTTTTATCAGGCCGTGTTTCAGCATTTCGGCATACCCCGAAAGGAAATTTTCGTGATCGATGGTTTTCAGGAAATTGGTATTGATAATAACTGAATTGGGCTTCATGAAAACGCCGATTTCATTTTTAAGGCCATTGAAATTGAAACCCGTTTTCCCCCCGATTGAAGCATCGACTTGTGCAAGTAAAGTAGTTGGGATGTTCACGAAGTCCATTCCGCGCTTGAAAGTTGAAGCAGCAAATCCGCCCAAATCTGTCAACATTCCACCGCCCAAATTGATTAGCAACGATTTGCGATCGGCTCCGTTATTGCACATAAAATCCCAAACCAGCCCAACTGACTGGATATTTTTATTATCCTCTCCTGACGGAATAGCGGCGTACTTAATCGAAAATTCATCCAAAACAGGTTGAACCATAGGAAGACAAAAACCTGTAGCGGTTTGATCGGTAAGCAAAAACACTTTTCCTTCAGGATAGCTTATAACTATTTTGCGAAGTTCATCGGTAATGTGTTGCGAAAAGACGATATTTGAATGTACTTTTGAATCAGTCATCTGAGTTGCTAATTATACTTCGGGCAAAGTTAAGATATTTTGCCCGAAGGTTATAATCCGTCAGCCAAAAGCCCTGAATATTTACAATTTTAACAACGGCCATGGAATTTTCGAATCAAAAAAGAAGCAAACAAATCAAGCGTAACTTTAACATTGCCGGTATTATAATCGTTTTGACCGGACTTGGATTGCTTTGGTTAAAGAACGATATTGGCGTAATGATAACTGTTGGTGTATTTGCTGTTTACGTTGGAATTTCACAATTTGCCAATCTTTGCTACGTATTTTTCAGCACAGAAAACGACAAGGTTTTGATCAAATATTACCCCATTATTACCATCATGAAAAAGGACTACGGTTCGGTTGAATTTGCGCAAAAGGCACTGGTCAACTTCAGGATTGAGAGAGCTATGGGATTTGCAGATCTTGAAATTGCGATCAGTACCAAACGCGGGATTGCTGAATATCCATCCATTAGCTTAGCCGCGCTCAGTAAGGGCGAAATTGAACAAATCAGATCAGCCTTATCTGATATCATGGGCAAAAAGGAAGTCCGCTCTGGCAAATAAAATAGCTTTCGAAGTGGACTCTTTTTAGAAAACTCAAAGTTGAGTCCACTCCTAAAAGTCGAAAAGCACGTCATTGCGAGGCACGAAGCAATCTCATATCATTGATAATCTGTATGTTGAGATTGCTTCACTTCGTTCGCAATGACGAAAAACCACTTGTCGGAGCAGACTCAAAGTTAATAATGATAGTCACTTTAGTCAGTATCTTTCAATTGTCCTTTTTTTTGGATTGTTTATTAAAGTAACCCAACATAATGGAAATTTCAGATAACCTTAAATATAAAATTGCCATTTCGCTAATTCCCGGAATCGGTACGGTTACAGCTCGTAACCTGATTGCTTATGTCGGGAGTGTTGAGGGTGTTTTTCAGGAAAAAGAGAAAAACCTGATGAAAATACCGGGCGTTGGCGAAGTGAATGCACAAAAAGTAGTCAGGCAAAATGTGCTCGAACGGGCAAAAAGGGAAGTTGATTTTATCCTGAAAAATCGAATTAAAACATTCTTTTATTTGGATGAGAATTACCCGACCCGTCTGAAAAATTGCAGCGATGCCCCCATCATTCTGTTTTATAAAGGAAATGCCAATCTGAACGAACGGAAGGTCATTTCGGTGGTGGGGACCAGAAATGCGACCAACTACGGAAAAGAGTTGTGCGATGAATTGATGCGCAGTTTCTCGCAACGGAATTATCCGCTGCTGGTCGTATCTGGGCTTGCCTACGGCATTGATGTTCATGCACACAAAGCCTGCCTCAAATACGACATCCCAACAGTTGGAGTTTTTGCTCACGGATTGGACAACATTTATCCGGCGCTACATGCACCCATCGCCACCAAAATGCTCGAAAAGGGCGGCTTGCTTACCGATTTTATCAGTGAATCCAAAATCGAGCGTCAGAATTTTTTGCGCCGGAACCGTATTATTGCCGGGTTGGCCGATGCTACCATCATTGTGGAATCGGCTGAAAAGGGCGGTGCGCTGGTGACTGCCGACATTGCCAATTCATACAACCGCGATGTATTTGCTTTTCCGGGGCGCAGCAACGATCCGTTTTCGAGAGGCTGCAACAAGCTAATTAAATTGAACGAAGCCGTTTTGATTGAAAATCAGCTTGACATTGAAAAAGCGATGAACTGGGATGTGAAAACTTCATCGGCCAGAGTTTTTCAAACATCACTGTTTGTTGAATTAACTGCCGATGAGCAAAAGTTGGTTGATTTATTAAAAGGAGGCGACCGCTTTGTTGATGAAATCACCATTGAAACCCAAATGCCAATGAGCCGGGTGTCAGCACTGCTGCTCGGGTTGGAGTTCAATGGGCTGGTTATCAGTTTGCCGGGGAAGATGTACCGGTTAAAGTGAAAACAATTCCTGGAATTATACCAGAAAAAAATCTTTGCCCCAAAAAAGGACCTACCTTAAAAAAAAATATAAAGACAAATTTGTCTGCTAACATCTACATTTGTAACGATTGTTACAATTAGATATCTGCAATCTGAATACTTTTGCAGCATTATCATCTGACTTCATGACAAATATTTTACCCAATTAAGTCCAAAAATCCCGGAGCTTTCCGGTGTTTGGTGGCCTGCTCGTAGGCATAAGCCAGCCGAATAAGCGTGGGTTCGCTCCATGCACGGCCAAAGAACGAAATTCCGACAGGCAGACCATGCACAAATCCAGCCGGAACGGTAATGTTAGGATAGCCCGAAATGGCCGCAACATCAGAACTTCCACCACCAAAATGATCGCCATTCACCCAGTCGATTGTCCATGCAGGTCTGTTGGTTGGCGCAATTAACGCATCGAGCCGGTGCTCAACCATTAATTTATCGATGCCTTCTTCCCGTGTCAGTTTTTTTGATTTTTTCAATGCTTCCAAATAAACCGGATCGCTCAAACCTTCAGTTTTCTCAGCCAATTCAAATATTTCCTGCCCAAACCATTTCAATTCTGAATCGGCATACTTTATGTTGAATTCAATCAAATTGGCCAATGTCTGAACTTTCAATCCGTTTCTGTTTTTAAGATAAGCATTCAGGTCAGCCTTAAATTCTGAAATCAATACCTGCCATTCAGCACTTTTCCATTCCTCCCGCTTTTCAAATTTGAGGTTTTCAATGATCACTGCACCACTATCCTTCATCTTCTGAATGGCTTCCTGCATTAATTTATCCACTTCGGCACTAAATCCAAAATAGTCGGAAGCAATTCCAATTCGGGCATTCTTCAAACCATCTGCATCTAAATACTGTGAGTAATCTGATAATATTTTCGGGTCATCAATGTCAGTTTGAATGTCATTCAGATCAGATTCGGCCAGCAACCCCAGCAGAATGGTGGCATCTGAAACCGTTCGCGCCATTGGGCCAGCCGTATCCTGACTGTGCGAAATCGGGATAATCCCATCGCGGCTCCACAAACCAACAGTTGGTTTAATACCGACAATTCCGCTAATTCCTGAAGGGCAAACAATTGAACCATCGGTTTCGGTACCGATTCCGATCACACACAAATTGGCCGAAACTGCTGTTCCTGTTCCTGAACTTGAACCACAGGGACTTCTATCGAGACAAAATGGATTGCGAACCTGTCCACCTCTCCCACTCCATCCGCTCGATGATTTGGTAGAACGAAAATTCGCCCATTCGCTAAGGTTGGTTTTGCCCATAAGAACCGCTCCTGCATCGCGCAATTTGCGAACGATAAAAGCATCATCCGGAGCCGGACTTCCAACCAATGCCAGCGAACCGGCCGTAGTTTGCATTTGGTCGCCGGTATCGATGTTGTCTTTGATCAAGACTGGAATTCCATGCAATGGACCACGCACTTTGCCGATCATACGCTCGATATCCAATTCTTGTGCAATTTTAATCGCTTCGGGATTAATTTCAACAACTGCCCGCAATTCAGGGCCATTATTGTTGACCAACTCAATACGGCCCATGTATTTCCGGGTAATTTCTTCGGAAGATAGTTTTCCCGAACTCATTTTTTCCTGAAGTTGGGAAATGGTCAATTCATTCAGCTCAAATTCAGCGTAATTAACTGATGATTCGATGGTGGTTGCTGGCTGAACACATGAACTTAATGGTGCAAGCGCAAGTGTCCCACCACCCAATGCTGCAGTTTTAAAGAAATTTCGGCGTTTCATAAGAATAGGTATAATTGAAACGTCAATTTAAGAAAAGTTCTTTTGGTTTTTCAACTGTGAAAAAGAAAAGTCGCACCGGATTTTCAGGAGCGACTTTTCCATAATAACCTCAATACTAAAATTTAGGCTACTTCATAGGTAACACCATTGGGTTGAATCATCTTTTTCGATGCCTCCAACACTTCAATGCCAACAATATTTCCCTCGTCATCATAATCTATGATGATCCCCGGTTTGTCTTCATCACTTTCTGCAACTCTTCCTTCCGAAAACTGAATGTAAACTATATCAACTTCTTTGTCATATTTTAGATCTAAAGCATGTTTTGAAAATTCAAAATTAATAATCCGTATTAATAATTGCTAATATCTACTACCGATTCTGATATTGTTTGTCGTAATAGCTTTGGTAATCGCCACTGGTCACGTTTTCCATCCATTCAGTATTTTCTAGGTACCAGTCGATTGTTATTTCCAAACCCTGCTCAAACTGAAGGCTCGGGACCCAATCCAGTTCCTTTTGCAGTTTGGTGGAGTCGATCGCATAGCGTAAATCGTGTCCGGCGCGGTCTTTCACGTAGGTGATCAGCTTTTCGGAAGTTCCGGGTTCGCGCCTAAGTTTGCTATCCATAATGCTGCACATCACCCTGATCAGATCTATATTGGTCCATTCGTTGTGCCCACCAATGTTGTAAGTGTCACCATCTTTTCCCTTATGAAAAATCACATCAATGGCACGGGCATGATCTTCGACCCACAACCAATCGCGAATATTGAGGCCTTCGCCATAAACCGGCAACGCCTTGTTGTGCTTGATATTGTTGATAAAAAGCGGGATCAGTTTTTCAGGAAACTGGAACGAACCGTAGTTGTTCGAGCAGTTTGAAACCACTACCGGCAACCCGAAAGTATCGTGATAAGCACGCACAAAATGGTCGGAACTGGCTTTTGATGCCGAATACGGACTATGCGGATCGTATCCGGTTTTTTCGGTAAACATGCCTTCGCTGCCCAAACTGCCATACACTTCATCGGTCGAAATATGGTAAAAGCGTTTGCCTTCGGTATTGTCTTTCCAGATGTGACGGATGGCATTCAGCAAATTCACTGTGCCGATCACGTTGGTAAATACGAATTCGGTCGGGCTGGTGATCGACCGGTCCACATGCGATTCTGCAGCCAAATGGATCACTCCGTCAAATTGCCTCTCGATGAAAAGCTTCAGGATAAAATCCGCATCAACGATATCGCCTTTTACAAACTCATAATTTGCCTTGCCCTCAATATCTGTCAGATTTGTCAGGTTTCCGGCATAGGTAAGCTTGTCAAGGTTCACAATTTTATATTCAGGATACTTGTTTAAGAAAAGGCGAACAAGGTGAGAACCAATAAATCCGGCACCTCCGGTAATCAGAATAGTCTTCATATCTTTTTATTTATCTATTTAATCCCTCTAATCTGCTTTTCCCAATTCCAGGCTGAAAGCAGCGTTTCTTCCAATCCGGTTTCAGCTTTCCATCCAAGCTCTTCGTTGGCCAAAGTTGTGTCTGCCCATATTTTTTCGATGTCACCAGCCCTGCGGTCAACAATTTTGTAATTTAGCTTCACTGCTGTGCCCATCTGAAAAGCATGAACCATTTCAAGAACAGAAACACCCTGCCCGGTTCCAAGGTTAAAAATTTCGTATCCGGATTTATTTTTGTTATAGAGCAAACGTTCAACAGCAATAACATGCGCTTTTGCCAGGTCAACCACATTGATGTAATCACGCACTGCCGAACCATCTATGGTATCGTAATCGTTGCCAAAAACTTTTAACTCACCGCGCAGTCCGGCAGCCGTTTGAGTGATAAACGGAACCAAATTGGCAGGCACTCCCAAAGGAAGTTCGCCAATTAAAGCTGATGAATGGGCTCCAACCGGATTGAAATAACGAAGTGCAATCCCTTTAATTTGTGGATTGGCCGCAATGGTATCCCTTAAAATATCTTCATTAACCTTTTTTGTATTTCCGTAGGGCGATTCAGCATCTTTCCGTGGAGTATTTTCGGTAACCGGCAATTCATCAGGCTGCCCGTAAACAGTGCAAGACGATGAAAAAACAATGTTCGAAATCCCGAATTTCAACTGACACTCCAGAAGATTGATTAACGAAACAAGATTATTTCGGTAATATAACAATGGTTTTTCAACCGATTCGCCCACGGCCTTGGAAGCCGCAAAATGAACGATAGCCTCAATGTTCGGATATTTTGCAAAAAAGGCATCCACTTTATCTGCTTCAACCAAATCGAACTGTTCAAATGTAGGGCGAATTCCGGTAATTTTTTCAATCCCATTCAGGGAGCCGAGACTCGAATTTGAAAGATTGTCAACAATAATCACTTCAAAACCCGCATTTTGCAATTCGACTGCTGTGTGCGAGCCAATGTATCCCGTTCCACCGGTGACCAAAATTTGTTTCATTATTTGATTTATTTATGTTGAGCCACAAATTTAGGAATTATCTGGTTTTCTTTAGCTTTCCGTGTGAGTTAAGTTTGATTGATGATAAAATACCCAGGCTTGTTGAAAACTTTGCATTGAAGCATCGTTAAATTTTCTTACTTTTGACTCTTTAAACAGGAGAAATATGGAAATAAATCAATACATAAGAGAGCTTTTGTTGCTGAATGATTGCGTAATCATTCCTGAGTTTGGTGGCTTTGTAGCCAATTACAAACCTGCGACAATCGAAAACAACCAGTTTTTCCCTCCAACCAAAGAAATTGCGTTCAACAACAAGTTGAATTCCAATGATGGTTTACTCATCAATTACATTTCTGAAACAGAAGGAGTTGATTATTTCAGCGCCAGGCAAAAGCTCGACAGTTTTGTTGAAGAAACCAACCTCAACCTCGAACTGAACCGGAATGTATATTTCGAAGGTGTAGGTTATCTGCACTACGATTCGCGCGAAAATTTGCTTTTCGAACCTCAGCTGAGACAAAATTTGCTGGTCGATTCCTACGGACTTCAAAACTTCTCGCACGAAAAGCTTTATCAGCGGCAAATGCCAAAACCAGCCTTTAAATTTGAGCATCAGGATGCGGTCCCAATTATCTTTCAGAAACGAAAACTTAAAAAGCTGTTAGTTGCTATTCCTTTACTGATTGCAATGGCCCTCATCCCAATTAAAAACAATAAAGTATTCCTGTCGAAATCGGATATGGGAATGTGGGAAACATTCATTCAAAGCGCTCCGACTGTTTCGGTACAAACATCAGAACCAACAACTGCTGAATATATTGCAAATGCTGCGGTTCAGGGACCAACAAAATTCAATTATTACATTATCGGCGGAAGTTTCAAAAGCGAAGAAAATGCCGGCAATTACCTTCAGCAACTTAAAGAACAAGGTTACAACGGACAAAACCTAGGCGTTTTTAAAGGCCTGCACCGCATTGCGATGAAAGGTTTTGCTAATTTGGAAGAAGCTCAGAAAGAACTGAACTCGCTACTTTATCAAAATCCGCAGTCGGGTGTCTGGATATCTGCAAACGAATAATATATCAAAAAGCTCCGAAAGGGGCTTTTTTGAATTACAAAACTTCCAGATAAAAAAAGCCACTCCGGAAATTCCGAAATGGCCTTAGTCATTGATGTATGAAAACCAGTCAAATTTTATAAACCTTTTCTCTCTTAACCTTATAAATTGACCGACTTGTAATTGTTCATGGCTTTGAGACAAACTACATGGTGTCTCTTTTCACAAAACCTGTGCCAACAATCTTCGAAAACTGGTCAAGATTATCAAAAATGCAATAAATTTTATCACATCATCGGCTTTCTGCCGGAAGGTGCGGAAGTTTTTAACTTCCGGTGCATCCCACGCTCCTCCAGATATACCAAAAAGATGGCAACCTCTGATACAACTGGAACATCAGGTTAACCATGGTTCAGTTTTTTTACGGCCCAAAAAAGCCCGGCACGATGGCCGGGCAGCAGTCACGGAATTAACCGGCTGCACGGGCTCGAAGCCCAATTGTTCATTCGTATATTTCCTTCCTGTCGCCAGCCTCAATAACGGTAACGGTAAGTATTTTGTCATTAATTTCGTATATAACGCGGTAATTTCCTTCCCGTATCCTATAACCCGGCCGGCCTTTTAGTTTTTTGCTATATCTTTCCAATTGTATTCACAAGCAGATCAATTACATGACTAACATTCTGGTTAAACACTTTTAAAACATCGCCCCAGGTTACCGGAGCCTCGTCGGTTTTCCAGCAGTCGTAATCTGTGCTCATTGCTATGGCCGCGTAAGGTATGCCCAGTTCGTTGGCCAGAATTGCTTCAGGAGCGGTTGACATATTGATCACATCGGCTCCCCACAACCTGAACATGTTTGATTCGGCCCTTGTTGAAAAACGCGGGCCTTCAATGGTAACCACTGTTCCTTTTTTAAAAATCTTCATATTTAATTCGTGGGCTGTTTCGATGATCTTTGTCCGCAGAAAACCGTCAAACGGATCGGCCATTGGGGTATGTTTCATCTCACGAGGTTCAAACGATTCGAAGAAAGTCACAGGCCGATGACGTGTAAAGTCGATAAACTGATCGAGTACTACAAAATCGCCGCGACCAATTTCCTGCCGCAGACTTCCACAAGCCGTGGTGGCCAGAATGTGTGTGCAACCTATTTCACGAATGGCCCAAATGTTCGCCCGGTTATTCACCTGAGTTGGCGGAATGGTATGTTGCCGGCCGTGACGGGAAAGAACTGCAACTTTGCGACCATTGATTGTTCCGCATTTAAAATCGGAAGTTGTTGTCCCATAAGGAGTATCAATTTTCAGTTCGGTGGCATTTTTCAGGATCGACGGATTTTCGAGGCCGGAGCCACCAATGACGGCAATTTTAGTCATTTTGATAAAAGTTGTAAATTTTGATAATTTCTGATGTTGCTACATGCAAATTGCTGCCAAAGGCCAGGATTCCTTCCCGATGCCCGCCCATGACAATAATCTTTTCTGCTTTTTCTTTAATTTCTGAAGCCAGTTTCCCAACTGAATAAGCCATTTCAGGAGTTCCGTATTCAATTTCTGCGGAAGTTGTTGGATAGTCATTCAAAAGTTTTTCCCATAACCACAAGCAGTGAATATGAACCACAGCGCCCGCTTCAGGAAGAGCTTCGTAAATAGCAGCATGGGTAAGGCTTTCCGCTGACGCTTTTATCAGTCCTGAGCAGGATATAGAATTCTTTTCAAAATCAAATCCGGTAACCAAAGCATAATGCGATTGATCAAGTTCAGGAAATTGGCCGGTCGCACTGCCGGTAATGATAAACAACGTGCTTTCGCCAGATTTTACTGAAATATTTCCAAAGCCAATTCCGTCAGGATACATTCCAATCAATCCCAATTCATAGAGTTTGGTTCTTGAATTTTCGAGTTGCCCATATATTTCTTCATGAAACGGGAATTCCTCTGGCAACCAATTGCAATTAAATTTGATATACCCTTCATTCATCGGTTCGACTTTTCAGGGAACAAATTTAAAATTCCCTCTCGGGTTGCTTTACAAATTCCCCGCTCTGTAATTAATCCGGTTACCAACCTTGCCGGAGTCACATCAAATCCATAATTGGCCACAGCACTTTTCTCCGGAATTATCCGGAATTCGTGTACTTCGCCCTCCAGCAGTCCTTCCATCACCGAAACCTCGCTCCCATCGCGCTGTTCTATCGGAATTTCAAGAAGTCCGTCATTCAAATTCCAGTCAATGGTAGTTGATGGTAACGCCACATAAAATGGGATCCCATTATCGGCAGCGGCAAGCGCTTTCAGGTAAGTGCCAATTTTATTTGCCACATCACCGTTCAAAGTAGTCCGGTCGCTTCCAACAATCACCATGTCAACCATTTTGTGCTGCATCAAATGCCCACCGGTATTGTCAGGAACAATTGTATGCGGGATTCCTGCCTCTCCCAATTCCCATGCGGTAAGTCGGGCTCCCTGGTTGCGCGGACGGGTTTCGTCCACCCAAACATGTACCGGAATGCCAGCTTCGTGTGCCAGGTAAATGGGTGCGGTTGCTGTGCCCAATTCCATGCAAGCCAATCGTCCGGCATTGCAATGGGTCAGGATCAGAACAGGTTCTCCGTTTTTTGATCCACTAATTTCCTGTATGATTTTCAATCCATGCTTTCCAATATTTTTACTGAAATCAATCTCCTGTTGCTTCAGATTTTCAGCATAATCAAACAGGTTTTTTACATTTTCTGAAACTGAAATCTGATCAGAAATCACGGAAAGTGTTTCATCGACAGCAAATGCAAGATTTACCGCAGTTGGTCGCGTTGATTTCAATTTTTCAGCGGCCATTTTCATTTCATCAAGAAAATTATTTCCGGAGAAATTACGCGCAGCCAGAAACATTCCGTAAGCAGCAGTAACGCCAATAAGCGGAGCACCTCTAACAATCATTTCACTGATTGCGTTTTCGGCCTGTTCCAATGTTCCGATTTCAATAATCAGATTCTGAAACGGCAGTTTTCGCTGATCAATTGTTTCGACCAGCTGTTTTTGGTGATTATACCATATTGTCTGCGGATTCCCCATGTTTTTCGGCTTATAATTAATGTGTCAAATATAGGCAAATACAATCTGAAGTTCCGAATACAGAAAATCAGGTGAATTTTTTTGTCTTTTTATTCCCGATATTTTTCTGACTTTTGTGATCTCAAAAATTTGACTCAATGGAAATATTAAAAGGAACCAGAAATGTAATCTTCGATCTGGGCGGAGTTTTAATTAACATCGATCCAAAAAAAACAATTGAAGCATTTGGTCAGCTTGGTATGGAGCAGCTAATTGGCGACAAAGGCCTAACTTACGATCACGATATTTTCTACCTGATGGAACAGGGTAAAATAACTCCGGAAGAATTCAGAAACGGTGTTAGGGGATTGCTTACGGGAGAAGTCTCCGATGATCAAATTGATTCGGCCTGGACAGCCATGTTGCTTGATTTTCCCAAAGTGCGGGTTGAACTGGTTCAAAAGCTTCGGAATAAATTTAACATTTACCTTTTTAGCAATACCAACGCGATTCATGTTGCAAAATATCAATCAAACTTCAGGAAACAGCATGGCTTTGAAGTTTCCTCGCTGTTCGAGAAAGACTTTCACTCGAATGAAATAGGTTACCGGAAACCATCATCGGAATCATTTCATGAAATCATCCGACTTTCAGGTATTCGTCCTGAAGAGTCTTTGTTTATTGACGATTCGCTTCAAAATGTGGAAGCAGCCATTGCCTGCGGATTAAAAGGATACTGGCTTGAACCCGGCCAGAAAATAGAAGAAATTTTGCAGGAACATCTCTGATCCGATCAACTTGCCTTGACTTTTTGTTGTTTTTAGATTAAACTTGCCTTGACTTTTCAATATATTTTAATTATATTTGCCTTGATATCTTGTTTTAATTAAAAATTCAGGCAAAAATACCCGAATATGAGACGCAATGTTTACAATCAATTGCTAACCTGGAAAGAGTCGGCAAGCAGAAAAGTACTTTTATTAAGAGGAGCCCGTCAGGTAGGCAAAACATTTATAGTCAGGGAGCTAAGCAAATCTTTTTCAAACTTTGTTGAGGTGAATTTCGAAAAGGATACAGTTGTAGCAGGCTTTTTCAATCAAAATCTTGATCCAATCCGTATTTGCCAGGAATTATCGACTTTTTACGGAAAGCCGATCCGTGAAAACGAAACCCTTTTATTCTTTGATGAAATTCAGGCATGCCCCCGGGCCATTCAATCGTTGCGTTTTTATTATGAAAACATGCCTGAATTACATGTAATTGCAGCGGGATCGTTGCTTGAGTTTGCTCTGGCAGAACTCCCTTCCTTTGGAGTCGGTCGGATCCGGTCGATGTTTATGTACCCGATGTCGTTCAATGAATTTCTATTGGCCCACCAGAGAGACCAGTTCGTTGGTCTGATCAATCAGGCATCACCTGAAAATCCGATGAACCCTGTATTTCATGAGTTGTTGACCGATTATTACCGGAAGTTTCAATTGACAGGAGGAATGCCGGAAGTAGTTCGTCAGGTAGTTGAAAACAAGAGCCTGCTCGATGGGTTAAATGTGTTGGGCGATTTGTCTTTGTCGGTTCGAGATGATTTTTCGAAATACCATAAGCGTGTACCTGAAAGCCGAATAAGAGAAGTTTTTGCCAGCATCGTGGAACAGGCCGGGGCCAAGTTTGTTTACTCGAACGTGATTGCAAAGGCCAGTCTTCCCCAGATAAAAGAAGCGCTCGATTTACTGGTTATGGCCGGGTTGGCTTATCCGGTTTATCATACTTCGGCCAATGGGTTTCCGCTGGGGGCACAAATTGATTCAAAGAAATTCAAGGTTTTGCTTTATGACACCGGCATTTTTCAGCATATCCTAGGTCTGAATATCCGTGAATATCTGGTCGTTGAAGAAATGGACATGGTTAACAAAGGCAGTCTGGCCGAAATTTATGCCGGATTGGAACTAATGAAAGCATCCTCCATTTTCGAGAAACCTCAACTCTTCTACTGGCACCGTCAGGAAAGGGGAAGCAATGCAGAGGTCGATTATGTGATCAGGCAAGGTTCTGAAATTGTACCGGTTGAAATCAAATCGGGCTACAGCGGCAAGATGCAAAGTATGCGTTTGTTCATGAAGGAAAAGAATTTGAGCAGAGGAATTCGTTCATCGCTCGAAAACTTTGGCAGGGATGGCAACATCGAAATCGTACCGCTTTATGCCATATCAACACTAATCAGGGAATAACTGATACTGAAGGCTGAGACTGCTAACTTTCTATGCTTCCCGGTCTTTCCAGTCGCCGTTTTCGCGGATAATGGCTTCCAGTTCCTCAACAGCCTGTTCAAATGGAATGTGCTTTTTCACCAATTTTTGCCCTTTATACAGGTTCACATTTCCGGGGCCTGCGCCAACAAAGCCATAATCAACATCGCCCATTTCGCCCGGCCCGTTTACCACGCAGCCCATCACTCCAATTTTCAGGTGATCGAGATGATTGAAATGGGCTTTTATCTTAATGGTAGTTTCGTGTAGGTCGAACAAAGTCCGTCCGCATCCGGGGCACGAAATAAATTCAGTTTTGGTCAATCGCATTCGGCTGGCCTGTAAAAGAGAGAAGCTCAAATCTTTCAGATCAGTAAAAGTAATCTGATCCGATTCGTTGGTAATGCAAACGCCATCTCCGTAACCATCAATCAGTAAGCCACCTAGATCGGCCGCAGCTTTTATCTGAAGATTTTCAAGGTATCGTTCATTGTATTTTCTGAAAATGACTACCGGAACTTTCCAGATATGCGATTCAAGTGTCATGAAGAAAGCCCTCAACTCAGCAAATGGGTTCTTGTTGAAACTTTCCAGAATCAGAATGGTCTTCCTTGTTTGCTTCAGTTTGGTAATAATTTCAGGATTTTCATTCATGAAATGATCAAACTCTTCTTTGTTGGTGCGGATAAATTTGGTTTGTCCCCAATGCGATCCACCAAACAAATATTCTTCCAAGGTAAGCACCGGATAGGTATTTCCATCCAAATCAAGTATTTCATTATTATCGAAGAAATACTCAGGAATTTGTTTGCCTCGTAAAGGAAGAATTTCAGAAAGCGTACGGCCACGAAGATCGGCCATTACAACTGGAAGAAATTTATCGCCCATACGCAATACAGGACGGACTGACCGCCGTTCGTACTCAAACGGATTAATTTGTGCAAAAAGCGGCGCTTTGATAGGTTTGTGCCCCTTGTATGTTTCAATGTGATTGACCAGTTTCCTCGCAACGGAAATCTCATTTTCAGGAGCTTCGGTCAACGAAACGCGAATGGTGTCGCCAATTCCATCGGCCAGTAGAGCCCCGATTCCAACTGCCGATTTAATGCGGCCATCTTCTCCTTCTCCAGCTTCGGTAACGCCCAGGTGAAGCGGATAATCCATGTCTTCAAGACGCATTTTATAACTTAGCAGACGCACCGTGTAAACCATTGTACGCGTGTTGCTCGATTTGATGGAAATAATCACGTTGGCAAAATCCTCTTTTTTACAAATACGAAGAAATTCCATCACCGACTCAACAATTCCGGCGGGAGTATCGCCATACCGGCACATGATGCGATCAGACAAAGAACCCTGATTGGCACCGATCCTCAGTGCTGTATTGGTATCTTTTAATGTGCGCAAAAAAGGAACAAATTGTTCTTCTATCTTCCGAAGTTCTTCTTTGTATTCTTCGTCGGTATAAATATGGTATTCGAATTTAGCTCGTTTATCGTAGAAATTTCCTGGGTTGATTCGCACCTTGGCAACGTATTTCGCAGCAATTTCGGCCAGGTGGGGATTGAAATGAATATCGGCAACCAATGGGTTTTCGTATCCGCGGGCAGCAAGTTCACGCTTGATATTTTGCAGGTTTTCGGCATCGCTGACTCCTCTTACGGTAACGCGAACCAGATCGGCCCCAGCCTTGATGATGCGGATAATCTGCTCAACAGTAGCCTCTGTATCACGCGTATCGGTATCAGTCATAGATTGTATCCGGATCGGATTTCCATCTCCGAGCAAAACTTCCCCTATTCTCACCAACGATGTTTTTTGTCGCTGGTACTTAGTCAAATCTTCTATGTAATTAAAGTTCTGGTCCTTCATTTTACCCGATTTTATTGGGCAACAAAGTTAATTTAAAGTTAATAAATACGAAATGGGAAAAGCGTTAAAGAAAAATAATTGTGAATCCCTGAATCGGCAGAAATCTTTACTTTTGCGGAACATTAAAAAGCCAGCAATGACAATCAAAATATCGGAGGTAAATAAATTCTACGGAAGCCAAAAAGCACTAGACCGGGTGTCATTCGAAATTGGGACAGGAGAACTGGTTGGTTTTTTAGGACCAAATGGTGCAGGAAAATCTACCCTGATGAAAATTATCACCGGTTATCTGGCAGCAGATGGCGGATCGGTTGAAATTAACGGGGAAATGGTTGAAACAAAAAACACCACTATTCGCTCACAAATAGGATATTTACCTGAAAACAATCCGCTTTACACCGATCTGTACGTTCGTGAATACCTTGAAATGGTGGCCGGGTTTTATCAGCTTCCAAACAAAAAAGAACAGGTTTTGAAAATGGTTGAACTTACCGGACTAAAATCGGAACAGCATAAAAAAATCGGGGCTCTTTCGAAAGGATACCGCCAAAGGGTTGGATTGGCGCAGGCATTGATTCACGATCCGGCAGTATTGATCCTTGACGAACCTACTACCGGACTGGATCCTAATCAGCTGGATGAAATCAGGCAACTGATCAGCACCATCAGCAAAAACAAAACGGTGATGCTTTCGACCCATATCATGCAGGAAGTGGAAGCAGTTTGCACCCGTGTACTCATTATCAACAAAGGGAAGCTGGTGGCTGACGGATCAATTGACCAGCTCAAAGCCGGAAAGTTTGCCCAAAAACAAACGGTTTGGGTTGAATTTGACAAAACACCGGATACGGAATCACTTCGTAGAATTCCCGGCCTTCTGAAAATCGGACAAAACGGTAAGGCAAGCTTTTTGGCCGAATCAGAAAACAACATAGATCTCCGGCCCCTTCTGTTTCATTTTGCCGTTTCAAACGGCCTTGTTATACTGACATTGAAAGAACAGCAGCAAAGTCTGGAAAATGTATTTCAGGAATTAACGAGATAATTTTTCAGACAATAAAGTCTTTATCTCAAAAAAACTTTTATATTTGCACCTGTTATGTGGATAAATTTGTACTGATTGCAACCACGGGAAAAAATGCTAAAACGATCCGATTTTCATCTTGCTTTTCGATCAATTATCCCACATCGTTTTTGTATAATCTATTGTACCTGAAACTATTCAGAAATATCTGATTGTTACCGGGCAATTTAAATTGATCAAATTATGAGTTACTATTTCACAAGCGAATCAGTTTCAGAAGGCCATCCTGATAAAGTATCTGATCAGATATCGGATGCACTTCTGGACGAATTTCTGGCTTTCGATATCAACTCTAAAGTTGCCATCGAAACACTTGTTACTACCGGACAGGTTGTACTTGCCGGAGAAGTTAAATCGAATACCTATGTTGATGTGCAGGAAACTGCACGGAGAGTGATTAACCAGATTGGCTACACCAAAGCTGAATATCGTTTTGATGGCGAATCGTGCGGCGTTTTCAGCGCCATTCACGAGCAAAGCCCCGACATTAACCGTGGCGTTGACAAAGCGGACAAAATGGATCAGGGTGCTGGAGACCAGGGAATGATGTTTGGTTTTGCATGTTCGGAAACCGATAATTATATGCCATTGCCACTCGAATTATCTCATCTCATCCTGGTCGAATTGGCGGCTATCCGCCGCGAGCAAAAGGTGATGACATACCTTCGCCCCGATTCAAAATCGCAGGTGACAGTCGAATACAACGATGACAATTCGCCCAAAAAGGTTAACACCATTGTTGTTTCGACCCAGCACGATGATTTTGATGCTGACGAACCAATGCTGGCAAAAATCAAAAAGGATGTCATCGAAATCCTGATTCCGCGCGTAAAAGCACAATTGCCACAACGTGTTCAGGATTTATTTGAAGGTGAGATTATTTACCACGTGAACCCAACCGGAAAATTCGTGATTGGCGGACCTCACGGAGATACAGGCCTCACCGGACGTAAAATTATTGTTGATACTTATGGTGGTCGCGGTGCTCATGGCGGTGGCGCTTTCTCCGGAAAAGATCCTTCGAAAGTTGACCGTTCGGCCGCTTATGCTGCCCGCCACATTGCCAAAAATATGGTTGCAGCAGGAGTTGCAAAAGAAATACTGGTTCAGCTTTCGTACGCTATCGGAGTTGCAAAACCAGTTGGGGTTTATGTCGAAACAAAAGGAAGCGCCCTGAACGGACATTCCGATTCGCTGATTTCAGAAAAAATTCAGGAAATATTTGACCTGCGCCCAGCGGCCATTGAGCAAAGGCTTAAACTGAGAAACCCGATTTACCGCGAAACCGCGGCATACGGACACATGGGCCGCACGCCAAAAACTGTGACCAAAGTGTTCGAATCGCCCTACAATGGCCGAATTGAAACCGAAGTGGAACTTTTCACCTGGGAAAAACTCGACTATGTAGAGCAGATCAAAAAAGCTTTTGGAATTTAATAGAATTGTATTAAGAACTCAATAAAATCCGGATCAAGTTTGGTTCGGATTTTTTATGTCAGATCGTTTCACCATAGTATGAAATAATTTATCTTTGGAAACAGTCTTTGACTATCCACATCTAAAATATATAGAAAGAACCCATGCAAAGCAGTTTTATTACTAATCAAGATAAATTCCTTTCAGAGATTATTAATGGGATATTACCCAAATGTGATAATGCCTGTTTCTTGGTAGGTTATTTTTACTTCTCAGGATTCGCTGAAATTTATCGAAAGGTATCTATTAAACCCCTTAGAGTATTAGTTGGACTGGATATAGAGCGTGATATGATTAACCGGGTTAGAGAGGTTGATTACCATACTTATCTGAATAAATCCCGCGGTCAGATCAAAGATGGATACTTTTCTTCGTTGGTTGCGCTTTTCAATGAAACTGACTATTTTGACAGTACCGAAAAGGAAGAGGCGTTTAAGGTTTTTTATGAGAAGATAAAAGATGGCTCACTGCAAATACGCAAAACTAAAGAACCAAATCATGCGAAAATGTATCTGTTCGAGAACAGCGAAGAGTTTAACGAATGTGGTTCCTATCCCGGCTCATTAATCACCGGCTCCAGTAATCTTTCGGTCTCAGGATTAAAAGGCAGGTTAGAACTGAATGCAATCCTGCGGGGAGAGGCTGATTATCTGGAAGGCCGACGTATTTTTGAAGAGTTATGGAATGATGCCATTGTAATAGCCGACAAGGACAATATTCAGGAATTTGAAAATGGCGTAATACAAAAGACGTGGTTCGAAAAACTATACTCCCCTTATGCCTTTTATCTTCGCGTATTACACGAATACTTTTCAATAAGCTACGATAAGAATGTGCGTACTGCTCACGAAATTACCGATGGTAAATTCCTGAATCTAAAATATCAGGCTGATGCAATTAAAATGGCTCTTTCAACCATTGAAAATCATAACGGGGTAATTATTTCCGATGTGGTAGGGCTTGGAAAAAGTATTATTGGTTCAGCCGTAGCTCATAATCTTAGACTGAAAACCATTATTATAGTACCTCCCCACTTGGTAGCTCAATGGAATGAGTACAGCACGGAATTTCAATTTCCAGCAACTATTTTCAGTAGTGGTAGTATCAATAAAGCATTGGATTTTTATCGAAATTTATCAACTGAAAAAGAAAAATGGCTGATTCTACTTGACGAGGCGCATAAATACCGGAATGAGTTTACACAAGACTATGCCGACCTCCACAAACTTTGTCAAGGAAACAAAGTCATGTTGTTAACTGCAACACCATTCAACAATAAGCCACAGGATATTTACTCAATGGTTCGCCTCTTTCAAATCCCATCCAAATCGACCCTTAAAACCGTTGATAATCTGGGGCGTGAGTTTCGGGAACTGATTAAAAACTATACCGATCTGACCAAAGACCAAAGGAAGAAGAAACTAACGGAGGATGAGTTGAAACTTGCAGTTGATCATATAGCTCGGAAAATACGTGCTATCATTTCTCCACTCGTTATTCGCCGTTCACGGTTAGATTTGGAAGCTATCACAGAATATAAAGCAGATTTAAAGCTTCAGAAAATCGAGTTCGCAAAGGTAGGCGACCCAGAATTGTTGGAATATCCGCTTGGAACCCTGGAAGATCTGTATGTCAAAACACTTAACCTGATTGCACCACCCGAAGATGAAGAGGGAATGCCAAAAACAGACAATTCGTTTAAAGCAGCGCGATACCAGCCGATTGCCTATATCAACAAAGAGAAGGAAGCGGCATTAAAGAAAAAGATTGAAGATGCCGGGTTTGATTACAATTTGTTCAGGGGTACTCAGCGTAACTTATCAAAGTTCATGCGACACCTTTTGGTTCGCCGGTTCGAAAGTTCAGTTAAAGCTTTTGAAAAATCCCTGAACTTTATGATTTTATCATCTGAAGGTATTCTGAAATGGATGGATAAACGCAAAAAGGTGCCTATCTACAAGAAAGGTTACTTGCCATCGGTAGATGATTTTTACAGATCGACCAACGATAATACACAGGAGGAGTTAACTGAGATGTTCGACAAATTCACCCAAAATGGGATGTTTGAGATCGACATGGAAGATCTTCGTGAGGAATTTAGAATAGACATTATTGCTGATATTGAACTTTTAAAATCGATTCAATTAGAATGGTTTGGGCAGCCTGATCCAAGAATTGATGTCAAACTTGAATCATTTAAACAGATCATCCGTCTGAAATTACAAAATGAGCCACACCGTAAGATTATTGTTTTCAGCGAGTTTGCCGATACGGTAAATTACCTGCATGATCAACTCAAAAATGAGGGCTTGCAAATATTCAGTTATACCTCAGCCGATTCCTCGCCAACAAACAAAGAGACCATTCGTGCCAATTTTGATGCAGGATTAAAGGTTGAAATGCAAAAGAATGATTATAAAGTGCTGATTGCTACTGATGCTATTAGTGAAGGATACAACCTGCATCGTGCCGGTGCAATATTTAATTACGACATACCATACAACCCCACAAGGGTGATTCAACGTATCGGCCGGATCAACCGGATCAACAAGAAAGTATTTGATGAACTACATATTTTCAACTATTTTCCGACTGACGTAGGCGAGAAAGAAACGCGAACAAAGGAAATATCAACTTTAAAAATGGCGATGATCCATGCCATTATGGGCGAGGACACGAAAATCCTGACCAGGAATGAAGATCTCCGGTCTTATTTTAAAGAACGGTACGATAAAGAGTTGCAAACCAGCGAGGCACTCTCATGGGAAACACCATACAAAGAACTTTTTAACTCTTTGATAAATAGTGAATACTATCGTGATGCACTGGCAATACCACACCGTGCCAAAATTGGACGCAAGGTTGAAAAACCGTTGCAAGGAGTAATGGTATTTGGTAAAAAGGGGAACGATTTTGTGTTTAAAATTGGTAATTCGTCCAACGATGTATCCACAATCACACCTGAACAAGCTATTTCGTTATTTGAAGCAACCGTTTTTGAACAACCACAGAAAATATCAGCTAATTACGATACCATTTATCAGCGTGTCAAGGCGAACTTGTTTCTAAGCCGAAAAGATGATGAAATGGCGAAATCGAAACGTGAAGCTCTTGATAAAATAAACGCAATGTTACGCGAAAACAGTGTGAGTCACGATTATCTGAAAGACCTTATCAAAGTGATAGAAATGGACGGCTTGTCAGGTCACTCACTTCGTTTCATAAACAAGCTGACCAAAAAAGAGTTTGCAACCCTTCCTGACGAAATTGAACAAACTTATATCAACAAGATGATTAACACCGCCGGAGAAATTGAAGCGGGAAGCGAAGTGCTTATTTTATCGGAAGAAATTACATAGGATATGACGGCAAAAAACGCACTAAAACTGTTTGAGGATAAGAAGGTTCGTACCGTTTGGGACAACGACCAAGAGAAATGGTATTTATCCATTGTTGATGTGGTTGGTATCCTAACTGATAGCCCTAACCCTAATAACTATTGGAAAGTACTGAAAAATAGACTAAAGAAAGAGGGAAATCAGTCGGTTACAAATTGTAACCAACTGAAAATGCAATCGGCTGATGGAAAGTATTACAAAACAGATGTAGCTGACGTTGAGCAGATTTTTCGATTAATACAATCCATCCCATCTCCTAAAGCAGAGCCATTTAAGATGTGGCTTGCCGAGGTGGCCCGCGAGCGGCTGGACGAGATGGACGACCCGGAGCAGGGTATTGACCGTATGTTGGAATACTATCACCGAAAAGGTTACTCAACCAACTGGATCAATCAGCGGCTCAAAAGCATTGAGGTGCGCAAAGAGCTTACCGATGAATGGGAGCAGCGAGGTGTTAAGAAAGGTCAGGAATACGCCACACTAACCGATATTATTACCCATGGCTGGTCGGGGTTGAGTACCAAACAGTACAAGCAATACAAAGGGTTAAAGAAAGAGAGCTTGCGAGATAATATGACCAACCTCGAATTGGCCCTCAACACACTTGCCGAGGCCACTACCACCGAAATATCAAAGGAACACAAACCGAAAACATTGGCCGAAAACAGGCGGGTTGCTGCCCGTGGCGGTTCCATTGTTGGCAATACCCGTAAAGAGATTGAAGCCAACATTGGTAAAAGCATTGTTACACCATTGAACGCCAAAAACATAAATACCTTACCAGAACCAAACCATGAATAATGATCAACTTTAAACAAACTTATAACCGTGCAGATTTTCTGCATTTTCTGGAAACAGATTTCCTTCCCGAAGATTTTTTAATTGAAGAAGAACCCATCAATTTCGAATCGAATTACACCCGTAATGTCATACGTTTAGGCGAATGTAAATCACTGGAATTGGATGTATTCGAAGTGCAACACACTTCTACTCACGATGCCCGTGTAGGATTGTCGAAGGAAGCGTTCCGCTTAATCTACAACCGAAGTACAAAAAACAAGGCTCTGGTTGTATTTGTGCCCATCAACAATCCGGAAACCTTCCGTTTTTCTCTTGTAGCCATTGAAGTTGAGTTGGATGAGCACAAAGTTCGTAAATCGTTTTCCAACCCTCGCCGATATTCCTATTTGTTGGGCGAAGAAGCAAAAGTACATACACCTACAAAATATCTTTCACTAAAAGGTCGGGTAAAAGACGCCAAAGATTTACAGAATCGGTTTTCGGTGGAAGTGCTTACCAAAGAGTTCTACAACGAACTTTTCGCGTGGTATCAATGGGCATTATCTGATGAGATTGGTGTTACTTTACCCAACGACAGGAGTCTCGAAAGCGATGACCGGAAAATAGAAGAGCATTTAATCCGATTGATTACCCGACTGATGTTTGTATGGTTTATCAAACAAAAGAAACTGGTGCCGGATTTACTGTTTGAAGCTGACCAGCTAAAATCGTTGCTGAGCAATTTTGAGGCGACTGACAATAAGCAGGATACTTTTTACAGGGCTATTTTGCAAAACCTCTTTTTTGCCACCCTGAACAACAAGATTGAAGAACGCGCCTTTGCCGCTGATGGTAATTTTCAGGAAAACAGGGTACAATATGGAATAAAAACATTGTTCCGGTATGCCGATGATTTTTCAGTTCCGAAAGAACAGGTTATTCAGATTTTCAGCAAAGTGCCATTTTTGAACGGAGGTTTATTTGAATGTTTGGATAAAGATACACCCGACAGCAATGGGAAAATAATGTACAGCGATGGGTTCAGCCGGAAAAAAGGCAGGCAATCGCGGGCATTTGTACCAAATATTCTATTTTTCGAACCCGAAAAAGGTATCCTTTCCATTCTGAATAAATACAATTTCACCATCGAAGAAAATTCGCCATTGGATATTGAAGTGGCACTCGATCCTGAATTGCTGGGAAAAGTATTTGAAAACCTGTTAGGGACATATAATCCCGAAACAAAGGAGACTGCCCGAAAACAATCAGGTTCGTTCTATACGCCCCGCGAGATTGTGCAATATATGGTTGACGAAAGTCTGGTGGCGCACCTGAAACGAACTGTTGGCGACGAATTGGAAGATGAATACCGCAAACTGATTAATCCTGCCGATGACACGGTACAATTAACCGATTTACAAAAAAGTGACATCTTTAATTCGTTGAAAGCCTGTAAAATACTCGATCCGGCCTGCGGATCGGGAGCTTTCCCGATGGGGATTCTGAACCGGATGCTGGCCATCATTACAAAACTTCCCATCCCGGAAGATATTTCGCTTTACGACCTGAAACTCAATTTGATCGAGAACTGCATTTATGGCATCGACATCCAATCCATCGCCGTTCAGATAAGCAAATTGCGGTTTTTTATCTCCTTGATTTGTGAACAACAGCCCAATGCCGACAGTGCCGATAATTTTGGAATTAAGCCACTGCCCAATCTCGAAACCAAGTTTGTGGCTGCCAATACGTTGATTGGATTAACGCCCAAAAATGCCCAGCGCAATTTGTTCGAAGACCCGCAAATTGACGTTACCCGCGCCGAGTTGATGCAAATACGACACAAACACTTTTTGGCCAGCACTGCGAAACAGAAAAAGGAGTGCCGCGACGAAGACAAGAAACTTCGCGAAAAACTGGCCAAATTGCTCGACGTCAACGGTAATTTTGCCCCCGATGATGCCCGACAATTGGCCGATTGGAATCCTTATGACCAAAACGCCAGATCCAATTTCTTTGATACTGAATGGATGTTTGGCTTAACAGTAAATAATTCTGTGCAGAATGGCAATTTCCAGAGTTCTGAAATATCAGCATTGAACCTTCAGATAGAGGCCATTAACAAGCAAATAACAGCAATCAATTATTCTCTAAATCAAAACCACGAACCTGAAATATTAAAACTACAATTTATAACTGCCAACCTTCAGGTTTCAATTATTGAAGCAGAGCTTACAAATATCAGAAATAATATAGCCGAACTCTTTGGCTCAATCGATAATAAAATATCCAACATTTCAAGAGAACCAGAAAACATTACCTATTTGATTAATTCGCTCAATACGGCGATAAAAGAAGTGAATAAAAAGATTACCAAAATTGAATCGGAATTACAACCTGTAAAACAAATTGAAACTGGTGGCTATTTTGATATTGTGATTGGGAATCCACCGTATATAAAAGAATATACCGAAAGAAAGGCATTTGATGGATTACGAAATTCTACCTACTATCAGGGAAAGATGGATTTGTGGTACATGTTTGCTTGTTCTGGAATTGATATGTTAGCAGATAATGGAAGTCTCTGCTTTATAGCTACAAACAATTGGGTTACAAATGGAGGAGCGAGCAAAATGAGAAATAAAATCATTGAAGATTCAAAAATTGTCCAGTTGGTAGATTTTGGAAATTTTATGATTTTTGAGAATGCAAGTATCCAAACAATGGTCATGATTTTTGCAAGAAATAAACAAACAGACAACTACACTTTTGACTTTCGAAAATTAAATGGCGACACGAAGCTACTTGATGCGTTAGATTTATTGAAAAAAAACAATAACAATAAGGCTGAATATTTACAACCCACCATCAATCGTTTAAAAGTTAAAAATTCATTTCTAACTTTTAATGCCGATGATGGTGAGTTTATTCTGAATAAAATTTATACAAAAGGGAATTTCTTGTTAGACAGTAAGTTTGAAGTAGCACAAGGAATTGTTTTTCCTCAAGATTTTTTGAATAAAAAAAATCAAATGGTACTTGCAAACAAACTAATTGTTGGACAGGGTATATTTGCTTTATTAGATCAGGAAAAGCAAGCATTAGAATTATCGGATAATGAGTTAAGGTTAATTAAACCCTATTACACCACTGAGCAAGTGCATCAGTATTTTACAGACAATAGAAATACTCTATGGCTTATCTATACTGACTCCAAATTTAAAAATCCTGGGAGTATGCAGCCTTATCCAAAATTAAAAGAGCATTTAGATAGGTTTGAAAGTGTAATTACCTCAGATAATAGACCTTACGGATTACATAGAGCGAGAGATGAACGTTTTTTTAAGGGTGAAAAAATAATTGTTCAAAGAAAATGCGTAGGAAGACCTTCATTTTCTTATACTGATTTTGATTGTTATGTGTCGGCTACGTTTTATGTCATAAAAACAAATCGCCTAAATCAAAAATATTTGTTGGGATTACTAAACTCGAAGTTAATAGAGTTTTGGTTGAAAAATAAAGGTAAAATGCAAGGAAACAATTTTCAATTAGATAAAGAACCATTACTTGATATTCCAATTCTCACTACTTCAAATGAAAATCAGCAACCCTTTATCACCCTTGTTGACCGCATCCTCTCCGCCAAACAAGCCAACCCCAAAGCCGACACCAGTACAATGGAAAAGGAAATTGACAGGCTGGTTTATGAATTGTATGGGTTAACGGAGGAGGAAATTGCTATTGTAGAGAACAAAAAATAATTTGTAACTTCGTT
>JANONW010000301.1:0-9010 GCA_031421065.1 Prolixibacteraceae bacterium | reverse complement strand
AAAAATATTTTTCCGGCTAATTTTGTATTCGATAAGAGATACGGGGGCCGAACCCCCAATTTACTGTTTTACAGTATAGTGTCCTCTCATTTTTTTCTTTTTTTTTGCCGCAGGGGGTTAATAAACCTGTGGCGTTTTTTTTTATTGATGTAAATATACATGTTATTTATTTGATATGCAAATATATAACATAGATTTAGCATATATATATATTGCATGTTTTTTGCTTACAACAACGACTGGCGTGAGGATTGTTTCCGAAAAAACGTATTCAAATACTTCCGGATCGACCTGCCACATGCCGACACCATCGACGATGTACTACGTGAACTGCCATCCGGCGAACTTGAAACATTGAAGGCGCATCTGGTGAGTGGGCTTATCGAACAAAAGTTACTGCGCAAGTTCCGGTTTCTGGGCAAATCCTATTTGGTAGCCATGAGGAAGTAGGACTTTTAAGGGCAACTTCCAGTAATAGAAGTGTTGCCAGGGCAACCAAAACTACCCAGACAACGCTCGGATATGAATACCTGAACGATATTGACGACAAATTGTTGCCAATAGCTGTTGCCATGCCTTTAAATTATTAGCAATTGAAGATGGCCTCAAAATATTCTTTACGCTGAATCGTTGAATATTTTTTCATGTGTTTATAATTTGTTTGTTTTGAATTATTTGCAGCTTCGATTAAATAGTTTATCAATGAGCATTAGGCGAGTTAAAGATATACATATCCTTATATAAAAAGCAAATGACAAACACATTTTTTTATTAGAAAGATGGGCATAAACCTAATCAGTTCAATTTATAGCAAACCAACTGTTGCAAATAGCGGAGATACAATTTGCCATTGGCTACAACCGGAACAGTCCATGAAGGGTGTTTTACCTCTTCGATAGCCGATTTAATTTCGCCCACTTTTTTAAATCCTGAAGGATCTGGTTTTACAAGGAATAAATTCCCTTTGATATCCAGACAGATCAAATGACCATCCACAAAGGTGATTGTTCCCTGACCAATTTGATTGGTGCTCCACATTTCTTTACCGCTGGCCAATTCAATACATTTAAACTGGCCGTTATTTCTGGAACTTTCGCCGGAATATCCATAAATGTAGCCGTCGATCAGAATGGGATCGGAATGTTGAGCTTCCATCAGATTGTTTTTCCAAAGTACTGAATATCCATCTTTCGTTACCCGAATGGCTTCACATCCCATTTTGTAACCCGAGGTATGAAAGATTAAATTATCAGAAACGATTGGTGTAGTTGCATTTACGTTATAATCAGTCAGCCACGGAACAGTCCACAAATGTTTCCCATCAGCAGGGTTCAGGCAGGAAAGTCCAGTGCCGTGGTAAATTAGCAGCATCTCTTCATTACCGATATCCATTGTGGTTCCGGCAGCATAACCGGCTTCACCTTCCATCGATTTCCAGAGCAGATCGCCGGTTCGTTTATCGTAGGCAACAACCAGTGCGGTTCCTCCG
Organism: Prolixibacteraceae bacterium; assembly: GCA_031421065.1. Taxonomy (GTDB): domain Bacteria; phylum Bacteroidota; class Bacteroidia; order Bacteroidales; family Prolixibacteraceae; genus Aquipluma. The sequence goes on along the minus strand of JANONW010000301.1, from coordinate 7,521 downwards.
CCCTGAACAATTACCATGTTGTCAAAAACAAGCGGCGTGGTCGAAAATCCCCAGGTTGGTTCAGAGCCGCCCTCGTCCTTTACATTTTTTTGCCAAAGGAGCTTGCCGTCTTCCAGTTGCCAGCAAACCAGGTGACCACTTCGACCAAAAGTGTAAACTTTATCTTCATTTATAAATGGCGTGGCACGCGAACCGGGTCCATGGCTGGTTGCCGCCTCCGCTTCGTAAGAACCCATCCAGATTAACTCGCCGCTATCAGCATTGATGCAAAATACCAAATCATTTTTTTCGTCCCTGCCAGGAACGATCAGCCGGTTGCCCTGAACAACAGGGGCTGCCCAGGATGCCGTAGCTTTGTCTTGGCACAAATAGTTAACGTGCCACAACTTTTCCAGACCTTTCGACCAATCGGACTCAATACCCTGGGTTGCACTTTTCCCTTCAAAGTTTGCACCCCTCCAGTTTGTCCAATCTGAATCTCCATTTGTAATTGGCGGAATAGTAGCAAGTGTTGATGGAATATTGTCTTGTTTACCGGATAGCGGCTCGCTTCCCGAAATCACCTTATAGAACTGATACCCGAAATATGCTCCGGTTGCCAATACAATAAACACAATTACCAGAATGATTTTTACTGATCGTTTCATACTTTTGATTTTTGAATTTTTTGAGACATAAATATAGATATTTAACAAGACAAATACTGAAATACGCATCAAACCTTTTTTGGAAGTTGACGAACAATTCTGATAAATTAATATTTGCTTAGCATTCAGAACTTTATAATTGGTTAGTTTTGCGGCTGACTTGAAAAAACAAAAGGGTAATAGTACCCTAAACATTCAGTGAATAAGTCATTTATAAAAGAAACATCCATGAAGCGCATCAATGAATACAAACGGTTATTTAATGTTGAACCAGACACCGATCTTAAAAAACTAAAAACTACCTATAGAAGTCTGGTTAAAGAATGGCATCCTGATAAATTTTCGGAAGGAGATGCCCTGGGCACTGAAGCTGAGGTAAAAAGCCGGCAAATTATTGATGCGTATCATTTTTTGGTAAGTATCGCGCCCGAAACAATCGCTGCAAACCTAGAAGAATACAACACCTCCTTTGAATCGGGTATTGCTGATTTTAAACACAAAGGACTTTTGCTTGAAGTTACATTCGTTGATGGAACTACTTACGAATATTTCGGCGTTCCGAAAAGTGTGTACATAAAAATGACAAATTCTGACAAACAATTACGTTTTGCAAAAAGGAACATTTTTAATTCCTATCTCTACCGAAAATCGAAGAAAGGCCTTCAGATAGCTTAAAATACCAGGTTGAATAAATCGCATTGATAATACCGGCTGATCCGGTTTTCGTTGATCCAGACAATATGATTTGGATCGGTCTTTTCCGGAAAACAAGTTTCACACTTTTGATCGGTAATTTCTTTATAAATCTGCATGGACCATCGAAATCACTCGATCCAGATGAGCCATTCGGACAGAAAAAGGTAGTTCGGGGCGGTTCTTTCGGGTGTAACGATGATTATTGCTCCGGATTCAGGATTGGCGCCCGCATGAAAACAAGCTGGGACACGGGGCTGAACCATACAGGTTTCAGATGTGTAGTGACGGTAAAATAAAAAATCCTGCCGCATTGGCAGGATTTTCAGTATCAATTTACATGATCAGCTTGTAGCCCTTGCCATGTACATTGATAATTTCCACCTTCGGGTCGTCTTTCAGGTGTTTCCGGAGCTTTGTAATGTAAACATCCATACTTCTGGCATTGAAATAATTGTCGTCGATCCAGATGGTTTTCAGGGCAAAATTACGTTCGAGCACTTTGTTTGCATTGTTACAAAGCAAACGAAGCAATTCGGCTTCCTTGGTAGTCAGTTTCACTTCGGTTTCTCCTCCTGAAAGGATTTGCTTGCGCGAATCGAAGGTATAAATACCAAGTTTATAAATGGCATCTTCGTGCGAATTGGTATCCTGCAACACGCGCCGCATAATCGCTTCGATGCGGAAGATCAACTCTTCCATGCTGAAAGGTTTGGTGATGTAATCGTCGGCCCCGATTTTGAAACCTTCAAGCACATCTTCTTTCATGTTCTTTGCGGTAAGAAAGATAATCGGAATGTCCATGTTGAGCAACCGGATATCTTTTGCCAGCGAAATACCGTCTTTCTTTGGCATCATGATATCCAATATACAAAGGTTGTAAGGCTGATTTTTTGTATAACCTTTGTAGGCTGCTTCACCATCCGGATATAAATCGGTTTCATATCCTTTGGCGATGAGATATTCTTTCAGCAACAATCCAAGGTTTTCATCATCCTCGGCCAATAGCAATTTTACTTTTTTTCCCATGTTCTTGTATGTTTATCGGAAAATATATCATGAATTTAGTTCCTTTATTTAACTCACTTTCCACCTTTATTTTACCACGGTGTGCGTCAATAATTTTTTTAACATAGCTTAATCCAAGCCCGAACCCTTTTACATCGTGCACATTTCCGGTCGGAACGCGGTAGAACCGCTCAAAAATCTGGCCAACATATTCTTTCTGGATCCCTATACCGTTGTCTTTAACCGAAACAACAAGAAAATCGTCTGTCACTTCAGTTGAAATCAGAATTTTAGGTTCGTCTTTGCTGTATTTTACAGCGTTGTCGAGCAAGTTAAACAAAACATTGGTAATATGCACATCATCACCTTTTATGATTGAAGGTTCAGCTGCTAAATCGGAAGTTAGCTCACCGTTTTTTGATTTTACCCGAAGTTCGAAGTTTAAAACTACCGAAGTAATAAGGGTATTTAAATTTACTTCCTTGAATTTAAGTTTTAGTTTCCCCTCGTTAAAAACGGCCATTTGCAATACTTTTTCAACCTGAGTTGTCAACCGTTTACTCTCCTGATAGATAATTCCGGAGATGTGTTCGATGGTTTGGGGTGTATTGGCTACAGTATTGTCACGCAACATCTGACTGGCGAGCGAAATGGTCGAGATGGGCGTTTTCAGCTCGTGGGTCATGTTGTTGATAAAATCGTTTTTGATGATCGATAATTTTTTCTGTCTAAGGATGATAAGTATTGTGAAAATAAAAATACCGATCAGCATTGCTGTAAGCACGATTGTCGGTATAACCAGAATACCGGTTTGTTTAAGCAGGTAACCATCCCTTTTCGGGAAATATAAATAAAGATAATTTGGTTTTTTTAGATCTGCCAGGTCGTTGGGAAATAAAAGCGCGGGATATTCTTTCTGTTGATGGGGAGTGTAATTTTTTACCCCAAAGATTCCTTTTTCTTCTCCTCTGTAAAATGTTTTTACGGCGTATTTAAAATCAAGGGCTACACCTGAATTTTTCAACTCTGTTTTAATCAGGCGCCCCAGCGTTTGAGCCTCAATTCGTTCTTCGATCGGCAGGCTTGAGAGCATTACCGCAATTTGAGTCATCTGGAGCATTTGCGCCCATCGGTTCATCCTGTTTTCGTATTGCTGGCTAACATAGCCGTCATAGTCATGAATGATGTCAAATGCATTCGGGAAATCGCCCGGTTTACCTCTTTCAATAGGTTTTTCTATTGGTGCTTCTCCATAACCAATAGTAAGTTCTTCGCTAATTATATTGCCTGATGCACGCTGAGAATACTGAAAAGAGAGCTGAATATTTTGCTGGTTAATAGCACCTGGATTGGCGCGTTGCAGATTGTTGTTTGGGAATACTCCAGTGTTGCGGGGCGCAAATAATTTTCTCGAATGCTCGTTCAACTTCGAAGACTCTTCCATTTCAAGCCTGATGATGACTTGATTTAAAGCGCTCTTAACGGCAGCATCAAATTGTTCTTCTTTAATTTCAAGAGCTTTCAAAATTGAATTGGTCTGGACCAGGATCAAACTAGTCATCACCAAAGCCATCAGAACTATCAATGTTAATATAACCCTTCTGCTCATAATAATGCAAATATAACCTTTTGAAACACTGTCAATAAACACTTAACAATATTTAACACTGGATTTTTTCAAGGTCTTTAGCTATTCCGAACCATCATCGGCAGGGAAATTTTTATTGATTTTGTCGATGGCTACCTTAGATGCATTTTGTTGGGCTTCTTTTTTTGATGTTCCGGAGCCTTTGCCCCAAAGTTCGTCGTTGACTTCAATGCTGGCCACAAACCAGGGCTGCTTTCCATCGTTTTTGCTTTCATCAACAGTATCGAACGAAACGGCTCTTTTGTTTTTTTGCGACCATTCGATCAGTTGGCTTTTGTAATTTGTATTGGTATTCTGAACTTCAACCAGATTGACATAGTTGTTCAGTAATTTGCGTGTAATGAATTTTTTTGTTTCATGAAAACCCTTGTCAAGATAAATGGCACCGATAAGCGCTTCGAGCGTATCGCCGTAAATATGACTTGATTCGATGGTTGAGGTGGTATTCGATTGTATGTAATGGTTCAGTCCGATCTGGTAAGTTAGCTGGGTCAAAAAACTGCGGTTTACAAGTTTTGAACGCATTTGTGTGAGGTAGCCTTCGTCCTGATTTGGAAACCTGTTGTACAAAAAATCGGCAATAGCGGCTCCCAAAATAGCGTCTCCAAGGTATTCGAGCCGCTCATTGTTCACGTAGTTACCTTGAGAATCGGCTTTTGACGCCGATTTGTGAATGACGGCAATATCGTAAATCCTTAAATTGGTAGGATAGAATCCGAGCAAAGATCTCAAAAACAAATAAAACTCTTTTCTTGAAGAAGAAAAGAGTTTTATTCTTTGAACGATGGTACGTATCACTTTTATTAAATTTTCTTGAAAATAACAGAAGCATTGTGCCCACCAAAACCAAACGTGTTGCTTAAAGCAGTTTTGATTTTTCGTTCTTTAGCGACATTGAAAGTGAAATCCATTTTTGGATCAATCTCAGGATCGTCGGTAAAGTGATTGATAGTAGGCGGTATGATACCATCTTGAATTGCCAGGATAGCTGCAATCGCTTCAACAGCTCCGGCAGCTCCCAACAAGTGACCAGTCATAGATTTGGTCGCACTGATACTTACTTTGTAAGCATGTTCGCCAAAACATTGCTTGATTGCTTTTGGTTCGGCAATGTCGCCCAGAGGAGTGGAAGTACCGTGAACATTGATGTAATCAATGTCTTCAGGGTTCAATCCAGCATCTTCCAAAGCCCATTTCATAACTAATGTAGCTCCACCTGCTTCAGGATCGGGGGCTGTCATGTGATATGCATCGGCCGACATACCTCCACCAACCATTTCTGCATAAATTTTCGCACCACGTTTTACAGCATGCTCATATTCCTCAAGAATGAGCGCGCCAGAGCCTTCACCCATAACAAAACCATCGCGGTCCAAATCGAACGGACGCGAAGCTGTCACAGGGTCACCGTTACGGGTCGATAGTGCCCGCATGGAGTTAAATCCAGCCAGACCTGCAGGGTTGATAGCTGCTTCTGACCCACCGGAAATAAATACATCGACTTTTCCCAGACGGATATAGTTCATTGCTTCGATGAGGGCATGAGAAGCAGAAGCACATGCAGTTACCGTGGTGAAATTCGGACCTCTGAATCCATAGCGGATTGATAGCAGGCCACTCGCGATGTTGGCAATCATTTTCGGAATGAAGAAAGGCGAATAGCGGGGCATCTCGTTTTTGTAATTCAACGTTTCTTCAAAGAAGGTTTGTAAGCCTCCGATTCCGGCACCCCATACAATTCCTGCTCTGTCTTTGTTGATCTTTTCAAGATCAAGCCCCGAGTCTTCTATTGCCTGCGCAGCTGTTGCAAACGCATACAATGTAAACGGATCATGCTTTCTGATTTCTTTTTTCTCTACGTAAACAGAGGGATCGAAATTTTTAAGCTCACAGGCAAAAGTAGTTTTGTGTGTTGTAGCATCAAAATGAGTGATTGTGCCTGCGCCGCTTCTCCCATTTTTTAAGCCATCCCAGAATTCCTCAATAGAATTACCAAGCGGGTTCACAGTTCCAAGTCCGGTAACAACTACCCGTTTAAATTCCATAAATGTCGTTTTGTTATTATTACTTCAAATTTGCTTCAATGTGCGAGATCGCTTCACCAACTGTTGAAATCTTTTCAGCCTGATCATCTGGAATAGCCAAATCAAATTCTTTTTCGAATTCCATAATCAATTCAACTGTGTCAAGTGAATCAGCACCAAGGTCATTGGTGAATGATGCTTCATTGGTTACTTCACTTTCGTCAACACCTAATTTGTCAACAATAATTGCTTTTACTTTTGCTGCAACGTCAGACATAACTCTAATTTTTGGTTAATATTAAAATAGTTTCAAAAAATTCGATGCAAAGTAATAAATTTACCCCTGATATTTCAAACAAAATTTGAATTAAATAGATGAATTAAGGTTGAATGATATTGTTGTCAGATCTATATTTGAACTTTTTATTCTAAAATTCCATTAAGCATAAAACTATAAAAACAGTACATTAAATGAAACGAATTGCCATTTTCGCCTCTGGTGCCGGTACAAATGCACAAAAGATAATTGAGCATTTTTTTAATAGTAAAGAGATTGTTGTTGATTCTCTTTGGTCGAATGATGAGAATGCCTACGCATTAATCAGGGCCGAAAAACTCGGAATTGAGACTTTTACTTTTGACAGTGATGAGTTTTACCGGTCGAACGAAATTCTGGACAGGCTTTACGATCATCGAATTGATATGATTGTACTGGCCGGATTTCTTTGGTTGGTACCGCGCGACTTGACCGAATTATTTAAAGTTATTAATATACATCCGGCCCTACTGCCAAAATACGGTGGAAAGGGAATGTATGGGATGAATGTTCACAAAGCGGTTTTGGCTTCAAAGGACAAAAAATCAGGAATTACAATCCATCGGGTCAATCCGGATTACGATAAAGGTAGAATTATTTTTCAGGCAACATGTCCGATATTGCCAAAGGATACTCCTGAAACACTTGCAGCAAGGGTGCACGAACTAGAACATGAACACTACCCAAGGGTTATAGAAGAAGTACTATTAAATGATGAAGATGAGAATGCTTAAATTCAGGTAATAAATTTGTGTAAATGATAAAAAATGCCACTCAAACATAGGTTCGGGTGGCATTTTACTTTAAATTATGTCTTCTTAGAAGGGCTGGGTAAGCGAAGCGCGCTCGGGGCGGGTAAGTTGGGAAACTGCATTAAAGGGAATTTTGTCGTACACCACCTTGGTTTTTGCTGGTTGCCATTCCCGAAATTTGAATATCTTTGCGCAAAATACGACTGGAAGAATTGATTAATAAGGTTTTTAGACAATTTAGGAATGAAGAACATACGTAATTTCTGCATTATTGCGCACATCGATCACGGAAAAAGCACACTGGCCGACCGTCTGCTGGAGATGACCTCGACCATCAATGCACGTGACATGGAAGCACAGGTGTTGGACAACATGGATCTGGAGAGGGAGCGGGGCATCACCATCAAGAGTCATGCGATACAGATGGAATATT
>JANONW010000300.1:0-1521 GCA_031421065.1 Prolixibacteraceae bacterium | reverse complement strand
CGACGTCAAGCTCGGTCGCCGGGAAGAGGCCGAGGCCGCAGCCCTGCCCTCCGACCCGGATGCAGGCCCGCCAGTGCCCGAAACCGCCGACCTGCTGGGTCTGACCCTGATGCCGCTGACCGATGATCTGGCCGAGGGTCTGGGCATGTCGCCCGGCGACAAGGGGCTGGTTATCTCCAAGGTCGATGTCGCGTCCGAGGCTTATGAGAAAGGCCTGCGCGACGGCGACGTGATCACCGAGGCCGGCCAGCAGCCGGTGGCGACCCTGCAAGACATCCAGGACCGCTTGAGCGAAGCCAAGGACGCCGGCCGCAAGTCGCTGCTGCTGCTGGTCCGCCACGGCGGCGACCCGCGTTTCGTGGCGCTGACCATCCAGTAGGGCGAAGAATTTTCGCCGAAAATCTTGGGCGGCGGGGCAACCTGCCGCCCCATTTGTAGGTCGGGGCGTGCCCCAACTCCGCTTTAGAGCGTGTCGTCTCTCGTTAGATTCAGGATTCCCATGACGGTTCATCTGTGATTCACTTTGGATGAACAGATGTTGGGGGCAGTCGTGGGCAAGACACATCCTATTGAACTTCGCAGCCGGGTTGTTGGGTTTGTCGAAGATGGGCACGGGCATAGAGAGGCGGCCCGGCACTTCCGGGTATCGCCGAAGTTCGTGAACGATATGGTCAAGCTGAAACGGGAGAGCGGAGGGCTTGCACCTTTGCCTCAGGGCCGCCGTGGGGGTGGCAAGCTGGCTCCATTTGCAGATTGGCTGCGGGATCGGCTTGCTGCGAAGCCCGACCTGACGCTGGACGGGATCAGCGCCGAATTCCAGATGGCTCACGGCCTGTGCGTCCATCGCGGATCGGTCGGCAGGTGGCTGCACCGGCTTGGCCTCAGCCATAAAAAAAACGCTGCTCGCCGCCGAGCAGTTGCGCCCTGATGTGGTTGAGGCCCGGCGGGTCTGGATGGAGATTCGCCAACCCCTGATGTCCAATACGCTGGAAAAGCTGGTCTTTATTGATGAAACCTCCCTGAAGACCAACCTCGTCAAAGCCCGCGGCTGGTCGCCGCGCGGCACACGCCTCATCGATCATGTGCCTTTCGGTCACTGGCAAACCCAGACCTTCATCGCCGGTCTCGCCTGCGACGGCCTGGTGGCCCCCTGGGTGCTGGATGGCCCGATGAACCGGGCCAGCTTCGAGACCTATGTCGAGAAGATCCTCGCCCCAACCCTCAGGCCCGGTCAGATCGTGATCGCCGATAACCTCTCCTCCCATAAATCGCCACGTGCACAGGCACTGCTTATGGCTCAAGGCAACGGGTTGCTGTTCCTGCCACCATACTCGCCCGACCTCAACCCAATCGAAATGGCCTTCTCAAAGCTGAAAACCCTCATCAGAAAGGGTGCCGCACGGACCTATCAAGCCCTATGGAAACTTGTCGGCGAAGTCTGTGACCTCTTCCCGGCAATGCAATGCAAAAACTTCTTCATGGCCGCAGGATATGGAACCAATTGAACGCGACACGCTCTAG
>JANONW010000299.1:0-1884 GCA_031421065.1 Prolixibacteraceae bacterium | reverse complement strand
CGTTCGGCGAGATTCATGCCGCGCAAATGCACATGCAATACATCCAGCTTGCTGCGAACGAACCAGTACGCATAAGCCAGCCGACTATGCAGTCTCCAGATCAGGCGATCATCTGCTGATGGTTCTGTCTGGATCCGGCCCACAAACCAGTTGGGCAACAGAGAATGCAGTGCCTGCACTGCAATTTCACGCACCGTAAAAAGTGGCAACATCCAGGCAGATGGCAGTGTTCCTCCGAGGCTGCACAACGCGGACTCCCACAGCTCAATCGCCCGATCTTTGCGATCTTCTTTGAACGCCAGTTCACCCAGTTTCAGTGTCACCTGTGCCCGCAGTGTCGGTGAATCCGCACAATTGATGGCACGTTCGAAAAGCGGTTCTGCGTCCTGATAGCGACCACTCAGCATCAGCACATCACCGAGCCCATACAGAACTTTGCAATCCGGCTCTTCGAACCGAGTGGCAAAGCTTTTCATCGCAATGCGGTACTGCTGCTCGGCAGACTCCAGCGCATGACTCGATCTCGCCAATTCGGCCGCTTCGATCGCATAATCCCTTGCAAGGTCGGAACGTCCGGATGCATCATGATGAAATGCAATATCGAAGACGCTCTGCGGCTCAAAGCGGCTGAGGTAGACAGCGGCTCTGCGATGAATCAATTTCCGGCGATCCGGAGTCAGAGTCTGCAGGACCGCATCACGAATCTGATCATGCATGAAGGAACAAATGCTTCCGGATGCCCGCTCCCAGATCAGACAGTTTCTGCGTGGTTCAATCAACAGTTCCAGTACACGTTCCGGAGGAATTCTGGCTAGATCCGCCGCCATCTCGATCGAGAAATCTTTTCCGAGGACCGCACCAACACCCAATAGATCCTGTGATTCGCTTGACAGGCAAAAAAAACGCTGTTTCAGAACCTGGGCCGCTTCGCCCGACATTTGCAGATTCTTGAGCTGTCGCTCATCAACCTGCCAGCCGGAGGCGGATGGAGTCAACACGCCACCTTCCACCAGTCCACGCAGAATGGCTGAAGCCATGAAAGGATTCCCGGCCGACATCTCCCAGACGGTCGTCAGAATCTGGGCAGGCAGGCCTCCTGTCATTGACCCCAGAAGCCGGTCATGGTCCGCCCGAACCAATGGGTCAAGACTGAGTTTTGTGGCGCACTTGAGATTGTCCCTCAGTCGTTCTGACGTGGTATCGGCAGGACTCATTCCGACGATCAACAGCGTAGGTCTCGAATTCGTCAGGTGCCAGCATTCAAGCATCGTCAATGTGAGGTCATCAGCCCAGTGCATATCATCCAGAAGAATGAGAACCGGTCTTTCAGTCGTTCCAAGCGCTCGAAAGAAGGTTGCCAGTGCAATCGCAATGCATCGGTCAGAGAGATCATGCGTGCGTTCGACGGAAACATGCAGCGCAAGCTCCGTGACCAGTTCCGGAACGACTGTCGCCAGTTCTCGCCCAAATTCTCTCAATTCGGATTGCAGGTGAGTCCTGAGCGTTTCGTCCTGACGGATCACCGCGATGCACTGCGAGAGTATTTCTCTGAGTGACGCAAGCGGAGAAAGTCCCGTCTGATTCTGTCCCCGGGCGCGAAATACCAGAAAGCCGTGTGACACGGCAATGCGTGAAACTTCAAGCAGCAGCCTTGACTTTCCCAGCCCGGAGGCCGCTGTGACCAGAACGGTGCGACTGTTGCCCTGCGCCACAGATTCCAGTTCAGACTTGAGCAATGCCATATCGCGGGATCTTCCGACGAACGCCGGTTCGATCAGAGTTTCCCGACGATCCATCGTCCCGAGGACCAGGCATTGGGGATATTCCGCCCCCAGCACAGTCTCAATCTGTCGCAGGTCATACAGAACTCCGGCGGCAGACTGG
>JANONW010000298.1:0-12081 GCA_031421065.1 Prolixibacteraceae bacterium | reverse complement strand
TTAAACCGATTCAGATCAAAAAGCATGGCAATAAGGCCAAGAGTATTTTCAAATATGGATTAACATACATTGCAACAGTTCTGCTAAACTCTAGTTTTCAACCTGATATAGATGTATTCAAATTTTTGTCATGTACTTAGAAGGGCAGGTGAAAAAGCTTTTGTTTCCCTGATGAGGTTTTCGTTTGCAACAACCATTTCCCCCGGAAGTAATAAATTCAAGCCCCATGCAGCAATAAAACTGGCTGATATGCGCGTTAAAACCATTCGCCAGGGTGTTGATCCGGTTCTTTTTTGAATGGCTGTTTCCACGATCAACGCATGAGAAATCAGACACATTACTGCAAGGATTGTTCCTTCGCGGTGTCCGATTCCGAGAGTTGTCATTACCGCAATTACAGAATAAATATTGGTGAAAAAACTAGTGATCAGCACAATGGAGGCCTGACCCGACAATCCGATCAGCTTAAATAAAGGAGCAACCCAGCCAGCTATGACATTCAGGATACCGAAAAAATCAAGTAAAAAAACGGCAAACGTCACAGGTATAGTCAGCTTCAGCAACCAAATAGCCGTTTTTGTCCCCTGGGGAAGTGAAGTTTTAACACAATAAGATAATCGTTTTCCTATAGTTGGATTTTCGGTATTCATTTTTCCTGAAAGTAAAAAAGCAGCTCAAGGAAAGCTGCTTGTATTTTTAATTGTATTCTTCCAACAATGACAATAAATATCCAATAACCAATTTCCAATATTGAATATCCAAGTGGGTGGAGCAATATCTTCAAATGGCAAACAATGACCGAATTGTGAAACCTATTCATCAATCATCATTCATCAATCATCATTCCCTACACCAATCCGGCAAAACCCATAAATGCCAGTGCCAGGATGCCGGCTGTGACCAGCGCAATCGGAATTCCTTTCATGCCTTTCGGAACATCGGCCAATGCAAGCTGTTCGCGTATTCCGGAGAAAATGACCAGTGCCAGCGCAAAACCAACCGCATTGGCAACAGCGAATACCACAGATTCAGCAAGATTAAAATCTTTCTTGATAACCAGGATTGCAACTCCCATTACCGCGCAATTGGTGGTTATAAGGGGTAAATAAATACCCAATGCCTGGTATAAGGCCGGACTTACTTTTTTCAGTATAATTTCGAGCATTTGCACAAGCGCCGCGATTATCAGGATAAAACTGATGGTTTGCAGGAAAGCCAGATTTAGCGGAACAAGCACAAATACCTGCACAAGGTAGGTAACAATGGTAGCCAGAGTCAATACGAAAAGTACAGATGCGCCCATGCCGAATGCAGTTTCAATTTTGTTGCTTACTCCCAGAAACGGACAAATTCCAAGGAACTGGGCCAATACAATGTTGTTTACAAAGACGGCCGATATGATGATGATGATATATTCCATGACTGAATCTGATTAAGAAGTTTTATTCATTTTTTTCAGGATTGCAATAAGAAAGCCCAGCGTTATGAAAGCTCCAGGAGCAAGAATAAATACAAGCATTCCATCTGCACTTTCAGCAATAAATTTATACCCGAAGATTGAACCGGCACCCAGCATTTCACGGATCCCGCCAAGAATAACCAATGCCATGGTGAACCCGAGGCCCATCCCAAGGCCGTCGATCGCTGATGACAATACATTGTTTTTGGCGGCGAATGCTTCGGCACGTCCGAGAACGATGCAGTTAACCACAATCAGTGGAATGAAAATTCCCAGTTGATTTGAAAGGGCGGGTGTATAAGCTTGCATCAGCAGATCAACTACAGTCACAAAACTGGCGATCACTACCACAAAAGCGGGAATACGCACTTTGTCGGGCACAAAACCCTTAATCATTGAAATAAAAACATTCGACATGAAAAGTACAAATGTGGTTGCCAGTCCCATCCCAAGTCCGTTAATCGCTGATGAAGTAACGGCTAAAGTGGGGCAAGTACCCAACAATAATACTAAAATCGGATTTTCCTTGAAGAACCCTTTGGTGAAATTATTTACCTGATTCATTGTTCCTCTCCTTTTTTATTAATTGCATGGGCTCGGTTTACTGCATCGCAAAAAGCACGGCTGCTGATCGTTGCCGCTGTAATTGCGTCAACAGTTCCACCATCCTTTTTAACTTTAAGTTTCTCGCCTGGTAATTCGGCAATTTTCAATCCTTTAAACTGATCTTTAAATGCAGGCAGGGCCATTTTGGTTCCAAGTCCCGGCGTTTCCTTGTGTTCCAGTACTTCAATGTTACTTATGGAACCATCAGGCATAAAGCCAACCATTAGGGTAAAACGACCGCTAAAACCATTGTCGGTATATGTTTGAACAGCAACTCCAGAACTTTCCGTACCTTTCAGCAAACGGTGAACCGTGATACTGTCTTTTCCATCATCTGGCATTAAAACAGTATCCAAAATGGTTTCAAATTCAGGAACAACCAATTTGATGGCATTGTTAATTTTTGCCTTTTGTGATGCTGCGATTGGCTCTTTTGTAACCGAATAAACAGCAGAGAGGGCCAAACCTGCCACAGCTGTGATGACGAAAAGTGCAATCGTCATATTTTTGAATGTTGATTCTTTCTTTGCCATAACTATCCTTTTGTGGATTGAATTTTTACTTCTCCGAACCGTTTGGGTTTGATGTACCGGTTGAGCAATGGAACCAGTGCATTCATGATCAGAATAGCAAACGAAATACCTTCAGGGTAAGCTCCCCAAAACCGGATAAGCATGGTCAGAATACCTATTCCCGCCCCGAAAATCAATTGAGCCTTTGGATTCATTGGCGAAGTGACCATGTCGGTAGCCATAAAAAATGCCCCTAGTGCCAAACCGCCAGTAATGAGGTGAAAAATCGGGTCGGCAAATTTTGAAGGATCGATCAACCAGAATATTCCGGAGAAAATTGCCGCCGAAACCATTACTGAAACTGGAATGTGCCAGGTAATTATTTTGCGGGCCAGCATGAAAACTCCGCCAAGCAGAAGCGCTAACATGGATATTTCGCCCAGTGAGCCCGCCTTACTTCCAAGAAACAAATCCATGTTGGTTGGTAAATTTTTGAAGATTTCAACAACAGGCTGTCCATTTTTGATACCTTCCTTCAGGATTGCAAGCGGGGTCGCGGTGGTAACAGCATCAACTCCGAAAGACCCGGCCACCGGCCATGAGGTTATATTTACAGGAAACGAAATAAGCATAAAAACACGCCCTACCAATGCTGGGTTAAACGGATTGTTGCCCAATCCGCCAAAAGGCATTTTGGCAATCCCAATGGCCACCAAAGCGCCCACCACTATCATCCACGACGGAACTGATGCCGGTAAATTAAATGCAAGTAAAATGCCGGTCAATGCAGCCGACCCGTTGGCAATTTGAGGTTTTACTTTTAGAATAAATTTCTGAATCAGCAGTTCGAAGGCCACACACGCAGCCACCGCAATAAGCGTGACCCGGACCGAATCGAGGCCAAACATCATCACCGACCATATAAATGCAGGTACCAGTGCCAGCATAACACCGTACATGATTTTATTCACCGAATTGCCCGAATGGATGTGCGGTGAAGGAGATATCGTAAATAGTTTACTCATCAGGAAATTTTTTCTTCAATATTAGTTAGATACTCAGAATAATCAAGATTGATATAGTTGCTTTCTTGAAATGTTTTGGTCTCGATGATGTTTTCCTGCTTCATCCAATGTTTTTGCGTTTGAAATTTAAAATTCACCATTCAAAATTCTTATTGTTTCCTGCTCCTGATCAATGCTCCAACCGTAACTTTTCCAAGCCGGATGTAATCGAGCAGTGGCCGGTTGGCCGGACAAGCATAATTACACGCGCCACATTCTATACAATCCATCACCCGTTCGTATTCTGCCCGATCCCAGATTTGCTTTTCAGACAGTGTCATCAGTAAGTATGGCTCTATTCCCATCGGGCAAACCGACACGCACCGCGAACACCGGATACAAGGCATCGTTTCACTGCGCTTTGATTCCTTTTCAGGCATCATTAATACTCCTGAAGTGCCTTTGGTCACAGGTATTTCGGTATTGGCAACGGCTTTTCCCATCATGGGGCCGCCAGCGATTATTTTTCCACAATTCTCCGGAAGCCCGCCTACAGCATCAATCAATTCGCCGATCGTTGTTCCGATCCGGACCTTAAAATTGGAAGGATTTTTTAACGATTTTCCAGTAACAGTAACGATAAGCTCAAACAGTGGTTTGTTTTTCTGGACGGCTTCATAAACAGCGAATGTGGTTGCAATATTGAAAACGACCGCTCCAACTGAAATTGGCAACGCGCCCGATGGTATCTCGCGGCCTGTCACAGCTTTGATTAGTTGCTTTTCACCTCCCTGTGGATATTTAACTTTCAGCGGGACAACCGAGATATTACTGTGCCGGGCTGCCAGGTCACTCATTTTAGCGATGGCGTCCGGTTTATTGTTTTCTATTCCGATGGTTGCTTTTGTCACGTTTAAAGCTTTCATTAAAAGCTGAACCCCGACAATGAGTTCTTCGCCCCGCTCCAGCATCATGCGGTGGTCTGAAGTGAGATAAGGTTCACATTCCACACCGTTGATCAGCAACACATCCGCTTTCATTCCTTTGGGAGGCATCAGTTTTACGTGAGTCGGGAACGTTGCCCCGCCCAATCCCACAATCCCGGCATCCTGAATTTTTGCCAGAATAGCTGCCGAATCAAGATTTATCCCTGTTTTAAGTTCTGTGCTCCGATCAATTTTTTCGTCCCAGATGTCGTCTTCCACATCAATGTAAACACCCATTTTCGGGTATCCTGAAGTATGGGGACCTGTCTCCACCTTTTTCACTGTTCCTGAAACAGACGAATGAATGTTGGCTGAAACGAATCCTGAAGATTTCGCGATAAGCTGTCCGACCAATAATTTGTCGCCTTTTTTTACGATCACTTCGGCAGGTGTGCCAATATGCTGACCAACAGGAATAAAAACAGTTTTCGGAAGAGCAAGCACTTCAATTGCTCTTGAGGCCGAAAGTTTATTTTCAGCCGGATGAACTCCTCCTATTTTGAATGATTTTAACACAATGTGCCTCCTAATATTTTAAATTGCAGAAGTTTTGGGTTCAGAAGAACTCGGAACCGAAGACTCTTTGGTTTCTTCAGTTGCAACTGCTGGCTGTTCAGTTACCGGAATCTTTCGTGGCGGAAAATTCAGTTCAATAATGGCATTCGTTGGGCAAACCGGAACACATTTCCGGCAAAGTGTACATTTGTCAGCATCTATAAAAGCCAGGTTATTGGCAATGGTGATTGCATCGAATTTACATTCCTTTTCGCATTTGCTGCAACCGATACAAGCCACAGCACAAGATTTGCGGGCAACTCCTCCTTTATCCTGATTGCGGCATGCCACATATATTTTCCGGCCTTTTGGCCTCTTCTTCCTTAATTCGATCAGGGTTTTCGGACAAGCCTTCACACAGGCACCGCAAGCCACACATTTCTCGTCATCAACTTCAGGCAATCCGGTAACCAGGTTCATGTGAATGGCATCGAAGTCGCAGGCAGCCACACAGTCGCCGCACCCCAAACATCCATACTGGCAACCAGTGTCGCCACTGTAAAGCGTTGATACAATTGCGCACGACATCGGGCCATCGAAAATATTTGTTTTGGGACGGTATTCACAAGTTCCGTTGCATCTTACTACTGCAACCCTGGGATCCTTTTTTTCTGCTACTATGCCCAGAATATCAGCAACCCCGCTCATTGTGTCGTTTCCACCAACAGGGCAAAACAGATCGGCAAGTTCGCCTTTACTAACACAAGCTTCGGCAAAAGCACGGCAACCGGCGAATCCACATCCTCCGCAATTGGCCCCGGGCAAAGCAGTTTCAACCTGATCGATCCGTGGATCTTCATACACTTTGAACTTTTGCGCAACAAAATACAGAATTATTGCCGACAAAACTCCAATGATGCTGAGGGTTAAAACGGTATATAAAATAATTGTACCCATACAGTTTAATTAACTAATTGCGGCTATTTCAAATTCAAAAGAACGTTTTATTTTATTCCTGAAAAAATAAAGTCCGGCATAATATGGAATCAGGATTGCCAGTGATAATATTCCCGACAAACCTTCGCTATTGGTGAGCGAAATGCTCAAAATAAGTGTAGTAAAAACAAGGATGAATGGCAAAACGTAACCAAAAAAAGCAGCCTTGAATCCCTGAGATGTCCGGCCTACAATGTTTACATGTTGTCCGAGATGGTAATCTCCTGTGAAATTATAGATTTCAATTTCCTTTTCTTTCATATCTGAAGCAATACAAGCTCCTTTTGCATGACAGGCAGAACAGGCAGAAGCATTAATAATGGCTACCGTTATTTTATTCTCTGAAACATCCTGAATAACTCCTGCGTGTAACACCTTTTCATCCATCTGCTTGATTTCCGGGGTTCTTAAAAAAACATGCAAATCTAAAGATGTTTGTATAATTTAATGAAAGAGAGATTTCATTTTTAAAACGCCAGCTTCTATTTATAACCATTCTAAATAAGACCAAAAATTAAAATTCCTCATGTCACTGAAAAACAGGCCGTTGATGGCATATATGATAAATATCATTGCTTTATCAACTTTTCCAATTCTAATTTTTTACTGAAATTATCGAACTTATATGTCAAAAATTGGAAAAACACAAAGCAATTCATTGAATTTGAGGATTTGAAGCAAAAGAGCAGTTCTAAATATCAAATTAACATGATAAGCCGATCTGTAGTGAAAATATGTAGGTAAAGTAATGCAATGTGTATTAATTTACATTTCCATGCCCGACTGATCCATCACAAAACGAACAAAAGGGGCTTTTTCTGTTAGTTTTTCCTCAACGGCAGTCACGTCTTTCAGGATCGACTCGTAATAAAAGCCTTTGCCTTTTTCTTCAGTTATTATTTTGCCCTTGCTTACATTCTGAGCTACATTTTGAGCCTGACAGCCAAGAATCAACAGGACAAACAGACCAGTGGTCAATATTAATTTGTTCATTTTTTTTGATTTTTTTGAAGCGCGAAATATAGATCAATCTTTTATTGTACTTCCTGAAGAATATCAGTTTTTGTGTAAGTTCAGCTAATCGAGCTCCAGTTGAATTCGGTGTTTTTCATTTTGAGCAGTTGATTGACCAGAATCCTGTTTTCAAGCTTTTGGAGTTTCGGGTCATCGTCCAAAATATCTGAAGCCTGATTGCGGGCATGTTGCAATATCTCCCCATCGCGCCCGAGGTTGGCAATCTTCAGGGTAAAACCAATACCACTTTGCTGGGTTCCTTCCATGTCGCCCGGTCCCCTGAGTTTCAGGTCAACTTCGGCAATTTCGAACCCATCATTGGTGCGGACCATGGTCTCTATCCGTTTGCGGCTTTCGTTGCTGATTTTGTATGACGTCATCAGCAAACAAAACGACTGTTCGGCTCCCCGGCCAACCCGTCCCCGTAACTGGTGCAACTGCGAAAGTCCAAACCGTTCGGCACTTTCAATAATCATTACCGATGCGTTCGGAACATCTACCCCAACTTCAATAACCGTAGTAGCTACCATGATCTGGGTTTTGCCTTCCTTGAACAGGTTCATTTCTGCTTCTTTCTCCGAAGGCTTCAATTTGCCATGCACCATGCTGATTGAATACCGTGGAAATACCTGTTTCAACAATTCATACCCATTCTCGACATTCTTCAGGTCGAGCTTTTCCGATTCTTTGATCAGCGGGTACACCACGTAAACCTGCCGGCCAACTTCCACTTGATCGCGCATAAAATCGTACACCTGGTTTCGCCGGTTTTCGTGATAATGCAGTGTTTGGATTGGTTTCCGCCCGGGTGGCAATTCGTCAATCACCGAAACATCCAAATCGCCGTACACGGTCATGGCAAGGGTTCGCGGAATGGGCGTGGCCGTCATCACCAAAATGTGTGGCGGTGTAAATTCATTCTTTTTCCATAGTTTGGCACGTTGGGCAACACCAAAACGGTGCTGTTCGTCAATAATAACCAACCCGAGTTTTTGAAGAATTACCTTGTCTTCGATGAGTGCGTGGGTACCGACGAGCAATTGCAGGCTGCCACTTTCCAACTGTTCGTGAATGAGCCTTCGTTTGGCAATTTTGGTCGATCCTGTCAGCAAAGCAATCGAGATTCCCAATCCGTCGGTCATTTTTTTGATCGAATTATAGTGTTGGATTGCCAGAATTTCCGTAGGCGCCATCAGGCAAACCTGGTATCCGTTGTCGAAAGCAATCAGTGCGGTCATTAGTGCCACCAGTGTTTTTCCGCTACCTACATCGCCCTGTAGCAAGCGGTTCATTTGTTTTCCTGAACCCATGTCTTTCCTGATTTCACGGATTACTTTCTTTTGGGCATTTGTCAGTTCAAACGGGAGGTAATTGCTGAAAAATGTATTGAGATTGTATCCTACCTGCGAAAATACAAAACCTTTGAATGAGCCTTCACGCTTGTGCTTCAGGCCTAATATTTTTAATTGGATAAAAAACAATTCTTCAAATTTTAACCTGAAAAGGGCGGCTTTCAATAGGTTTGGGTTTTCAGGAAAATGAACTTGCCTGAGCGCAATTGGCAATGACATTAACTTTAAACGCGAAATTAAAGAGGGGGGCAATGATTCGGCAATTTTCCCATCAATCAGTGCCGAAAGGTTGAATTGAAATTTATTCAAAGCTTTGCTTGTCATAAACTTCTTCTTCATGTTCTCGGTGGTGTTGTAAAAAGCCTGAAATACACCTGTAGTGATTGGCTTATTTTCAGCCGGTTCCAGTTCCGGATGGACCATGTTTATTTTTCCGTTGAAAACAGTGGGTTTTCCAAAGAGGATGTATTCAACATTGGGACGGATATTTTCTTTTACCCATTTTACACCCTGAAACCACAACAATTCCATTACTCCCGACTCATCGCGAAAATGGGCAATCAGCCGCTGGCGGGCTCCTTCGCCCGTAGTTTCGAACCTAATGATCACTCCCTTGAGCTGAATATACGGCATGTTGTTTGTTACTTCCGAAACCTTGTAAAATTTCGTCCGGTCGATGTATTTGTAGGGGAAATAATAAAGGAGGTCGTTGAAGGTGAAAATCTCCAATTCCTTTTTAAGCAGTTCAGCCCTTTGAGGGCCAACACCGGGCAAAAATTTGATATCCTGATCCAGGTATTCTGACATGTGGCAAATATAAAAATTATATATTTGTAATGAACTCGACCCCGCATCAACTAATTCATTCTAAACATTACACAATAAGATGGAACCCGTAATCAAGCTCGAAAAAATCGTAAAGAACTATAAGGTAGGAACTCAGATCGTCAGAGCTTTGCGCTCGGTTTCGCTTACCATAAACAAAGGAGAATATGTTGCAATCATGGGGGCATCCGGCTCCGGAAAATCAACCTTGATGAATGTGATTGGCTGTTTGGACACCCCGACCAGTGGAACTTATGTATTAAGTGGTTCGGATGTCAGTCATTTGTCGGACGACGAACTGGCCGAAATCCGGAACAAAGAAATTGGGTTCGTATTTCAAACATTTAATTTATTGCCGCGCAATACGGCACTCGAAAATGTAATGTTGCCATTGGTTTATGCCGGGATAAAGAAGCAACAGCGAATTTTACAGGCCGAAAAGATTTTGGCCGAAGTAGGTCTTTCTGACCGTGTTGAACACAAGCCGAATGAATTGTCGGGTGGACAGCGCCAACGTGTGGCAGTTGCCCGGGCGCTTGTCAATGACCCATCTATTCTGCTGGCCGATGAGCCGACAGGTAACCTCGATTCAAAAATTTCAGAAGAAATTATGCAACTGTTTTCCGAGATCCACCGTAAGGGCAACACGCTAATTGTGGTTACCCATGAGGAAAGCATTGCCCTTCATGCCCATCGCATTATACGACTGAAAGACGGAGAAGTCGAATCGGACCATGTTAACGGGAATCCGGTTTACTAAGTATCGGAATTAAAAGTTGTGTAAGTGCTGTTTTGCCCAATTTTGAAAGCTTACCCAAAATGATTAAAATTGCATAAAATAATGAGTATGAAAACAATTAGTATATCAATATCTGATTTAGAGTATCATCAATTCGGGATCAATAACGATCAATTTTCTTTTTCGGAATTCGTAGATATTATAAATAAGGAAATTACAAAGCAAACACTTAACAGAAGCATTCTGCTGGCTGAGAAATATAAAATTTCAAAGATGTCAATGGATGAGATCACTGACGAAGTTAAAGCTGTGAGAAATGCAAAAAATAATCATTGATACCAATGTATTGGTTTCATCGTTGATACAAAGAAATTACCCGTATTTCATCCTCTACCATTATGTGCTGGAAAATATAGTAGAAGTATGTATTTCTGACGATTTGTTCAAAGAATATTTGGACGTACTAAATAGACCAAAATTCAGCAAATATCATGAATTTTTGAATAAGTCAGAATTTGTGTTGGCACAAATTGAGATAAAAGCGACTAAGTTTTACCCAACTATACGAATTGATAAAATTGGAGATAATGCTGATAATAGATTGCTTGAATTGGCAGTAGAGTCTAAAGCCGATTTCATCATTACAGGCAATACCAACGATTTTACGATGACTGATTTTGAAGGGACTAAAATTGTTACTCCAAAAGGATATTGGGAAAATTACAGAGAATAAAAACTTCGATTATTGAAACCTACTCAAAAATTGAACTTCAGAATTAAACTCCAAAACAATGAAAATATACACCCGCACCGGCGATGACGGAACAACAGGTTTGATAGGCGGCACACGCGTTAAAAAGTACAACATCCGGCTCGAAGCTTATGGAACAGTGGATGAATTAAATTCCTACATCGGGGTGGTACGGTCGCTTCAATCTGATGAAAATGCCGACCATGTGCTCGAAAAAATTCAGAATAAACTTTTTGTAATTGGCGCCCATTTGGCCACCGACGATACCATCACTTTAATAAAAAAGCAAATGCCGGTTGGCGAAACCGACATTCTGATGCTTGAACAGGAAATGGACGAAATGAACGAACTATTGCCCGAGCTCAGGAACTTCATTTTGCCGGGTGGATGTCAGGCTTCTTCGTTTTGCCATGTGGCACGTACCGTATGCCGGAGAGCAGAACGGCTGATTGTTGAATTATCGGATAAAGCAGAGGTTGAATCAGACCTGATCATCTACATGAACCGCTTGTCTGACTACTTGTTTGTACTTTCAAGGAAGGTGTCGAATGACCTGAAAGCACCGGAAATACTGTGGTCTCCGGATATAAATGAATAAATAATTTAATTGTTTGAAGAATCCGTTTTTTTATTATATTCGCAAGAGTTAAAAAAAACGAGTTAGAAACCACAAAATTTCAAAAAGATATGTACTGGACACTTGAACTAGCCTCAAAATTAGAAGATGCACCCTGGCCAGCGAGCAAAGATGAGTTGATCGATTTTGCAATCAGAAGCGGTGCCCCACTTGAAGTAATTGAAAATCTACAGGAGATTGAAGACGAAGGGGAAATTTACGAAAGTATAGAAGACATCTGGCCGGATTACCCGAGCAAAGACGATTTCTTTTTTAATGAAGATGAATATTGATTCCCGATAACATACAGAAAAGCAAGGTCGAAAGCCTTGCTTTTCTGTTTTCTGGTGGTTTGATGTTTCCATTATCAAGATTGATTTGGGTGAAGAAGTTTTTAACTTCTTCACCCATTCCATTGAAAATCGTATCACCCTCATGCCAGTATTATTGGATCACCCGGAATGTGTTCTAAATGGTTCCAAAAGCAAACTGACCACGAGCGATGTTGGATAAATTTCTCTGGTGAAGGATAAAAAATTGGGTGAAAGTTTAAGCTGTTGGTGATTGAATTGCTGAATTCCAACCTTCAGACTTCCAAGACCTATACCTGATTATCAACACATAACAGGACAATTGCCGTAAAGTAATAATCCTTACCTTAGCGGTCATGGGACAACTATTACTACCAATATTTCCAAGCGATACCCGAATGATCACTCTGACACT
>JANONW010000297.1:0-1508 GCA_031421065.1 Prolixibacteraceae bacterium | reverse complement strand
GCCGCGATTTCTATGCATCAGCGGGCTCGGTCTACGTGTGGACAAACAGCACACGGCGCACTGCGGTGGCTGATCGCGAGCCCAGCGCGGCACCCCAGTCCGCCGTCTTCCGCCTGCCGCTGGACGGCAGCGCGCCCAGCGGCCTGAAGACCGCCGGCATGCCTACCGACCAGATGTCGTTTCTGGAAGATTCGCAAGATCACCTCAACGTGCTGCTGCGCGAGCAAGGCAGTGGCGAAGGCATGTTCGGCGCCCACGCCAGCCGTGGCCGCACGGCGTTGCTGCGGGTGCCGCTGTCGGCCTTTGGCGACGGCCGCAGCGCAGCGGCGCGCGAACACTACCGCCGTCTGCCGGGCCCCGAACAGGCCGCCTTGCAGAACCGCTTCGTCGGCGACTGGCTGCTCTGGGGCGCGGGCGAAAACGCCTGGGCGCTGCGCTATGCGGGCAACTCGGCCGCGGTGTCGCTGTTGCCAGGGCACGCGGTGGAGCGCATCGAGTCGATGGGCGCGCAGGCGCTGCTGGTGGGCAATGCAGGGGTGGATCTGCACTTCAGCGCGGTGCGGCTGCCCGCCGTTCGCTCACGCAGCGAAGCGCGCATCGAAGGCCACCATGTGCAGGCCGGCTCGCGCCAGGGCGAGACGCGCAGCCATGGCTTTTTCTACCGTGCCACGGGCACTGACGAAGGCCTGCTGGGCCTGCCCGTGGTGAGCAGTGAATCGACGCGGCGCACAGCCTATCCCGCGCGGCCGCAGCCCAGCGCCGCCGTCGTCGTGCTGCGTCAGCGTGGCCTGTCGTTCACCGCGCTTGGCGACCTGGCCGCGCAGGCAGGGCCGAGGGTCGAAGACGGCTGCAAGGCTTCATGCACCGACTGGTACGGCAACGCGCGGCCCATCTTCCTGGGCCAGCGTGTGATCGGATTGCTGGGCTATGAACTGGTGGAAGGGCGGTTGCACGGGCGGGGCCGTGGCGAGCGAATCGTCGAGACGCGGCGCGTCAGCTTCTCGCCGCGCGCCAAGGTGCATTTGCAGATGCGGCCGACGCCTTTCGACTGAAGGGCCGTGCGGGCCTCAGCCCTCGCGCGTGAAATCGCGCTCGGGCCTTCGCCAGCCTTGCAAGTCCTTCCGGACTTTCAAGTGCGGGCTCAGCCCTTGCGCGTGAAATCGCGCTCGGGCCTTCGCCAGCCTTGCAAGTCCTTCCGGACTTTCAAGTGCGGGCTCAGCCCGGCCCGTGTTTGTCGGCTTCCGACGTGAAGGCGTCGGCATAGAACTCGTCGGCCGGCAGGCTGCAGCGCATGACGAAGTCGCGCTGCGCCGAGTCCACCATCACCGGCGCGCCGCAGGCATAGACCTGGTGGCCCGACAGGTCGGGACAGTCGGCCATCACGGTCTGATGCACGAAGCCGGTGCGGCCGGTCCAGTCGTCATCAGCCGTGGGCTCCGACAGCACCGGCACGTAGCGCAGGCTCGGCGTCTGTGCGGCGGCCTGCACGCACCAGTCGTGCTGGTACA
>JANONW010000296.1:0-7794 GCA_031421065.1 Prolixibacteraceae bacterium | reverse complement strand
AGTGTCAGAGTGATCATTCGGGTATCGCTTGGAAATATTGGTAGTAATAGTTGTCCCATGACCGCTAAGGTAAGGATTATTACTTTACGGCAATTGTCCTGTTATGTGTTGATAATCAGGTATAGGTCTTGGAAGTCTGAGCTTGCAACAAATTACTGTCTGATTATGTCAAAGTTACCCTTGATCACTGCAAAAGAGCTGATAAAATTATTGCTCAAACTCGGATTTGAATTAAAACGACAAAAAGGAAGTCATAAATTTTTTCAGCATCAAGACGGTAGAACAACTGTAATCCCTGATCATGGCAATGAACAGATTGACCGTGGATTGTTGAACAAGATAATTAAGCAGGATATAATGATTTCAATAGAAGATTTTTTGCGGGAGAAATAGTTTAGTTTCAATGTAAACGGCCCAAACCTTATAATACAAAAATAAAGGGCAACTTCCGGTCTTTCAATCAGCAATTACCCTTCAATTACCTCAAATAAAACTCTTTATCTTTTACTTAATATCTCCTTTTCATATTGCTGAATTTCTGCGATATAATCAGTTCCGACAGCTACTCCGGCAAGTAGGCAATAGTAATCCCAAACTGCACTGAAAGGTTTGGCCTTCAATTCTTCGAGCATGGCCAGGCGTTCGAAATTCTGGCCGGCTTCTTCCAGTTCAATCATTGTTTTGGTTGGTTCGAGCATGGCGATCATGAATGCTTTTTGGGCAGCACGTGTGCCAATTACATAAGCGCCAATGCGATTTATAGAAGCATCGAAGAAATCAAGGCCGATGTTTACCCGATTTAAAAAATTATTCCGGATGACTTCGGAAGCAATTAACTGCAAATCATCGTTCAAAGTAACCACGTGATCCGAATCCCAGCGTACCGGTCGGGTAACATGAAGCAACAGTTCATCGATAAACTGAAGACAGGCAGAAATTTTATCGCCAACCTGCTCTGTTGGGTGAAAATGGCCGTTGTCCAAACAAATCAGCTTATTGTTTTTGATTGCATAACCGAGGTAAAAGTCGTGTGAACCAACCGTCATCGACTCGGCGCCAATGCCGAACAATTTGCTTTCAACGGCATCTTTCATAAGGGTTTTCGGATACTCAACAGCCATTGCTTCATCGAGCGATTTTTTCAGCAAAGCGCGGTATCCGTTGCGGTCGATCGGTGTATCTTTTGATCCGTCAGGAATCCATGTATTGTGTACACAAGGCGATCCCAGTTGTTTTCCAATTTCAGCCGAAATAGCGCGGCAGCGTTTCACATGCCCTACCCAGAATTTACGGTTTCCTTCATTCTTGCTCGAAAGCGTAAACCCATCGGCAGCTTTTGGATGCGAAAAGCAGGAAGCGTTGAAATCCATTCCGATTTCCTGAACTTTGCACCAGTCGATCCAGCTTTGAAAATGCTTTACTTCAATCTGATCGCGGTCAACCAGTTCGCCTTTAAAATCGCCGTAAATGGCATGCAGGTTGAGCCTTTGTTTTCCAGGAAGAAGCGATAAAACTTTTTCCAGGTCGGCCCGCATTTGTTCGATGGTAGTAGCTTTGCCCGGATAGTTTCCGGTTGCCTGGATTCCTCCGCCCGAAAGGACTGCATCGGGAGTTTCAAAACCACCCACATCATCGGTTTGCCAGCAGTGCAGCGAAATAACCACATTGTTCATTTTTTGTAATACCTCATCTGTATTTACGCCCAGTTCGGCGTATTCTTCTTTGGCCAGTTGATAGGCCGCTTCAATTCGTGTTTTGTTCATATATCTCAATTTTTAATTCGATCTTTTCATCTTTCCCATTGCGGCGCATACGGCATCTCATTTCAAATATCTTTCATAGATGCGCCTTGTGGATTGTTTCATCATCAACCTCCGGGTCCCGCTTTGCTTAACCCGGGGTTATTGACATTTGACTCCTTCGGAGTCTTTTATTTCATCGGATACCTGAACGTATAACTTCCTGATCCAATATTCAATGAAACGCCTTTGTCAGATTGTTTCAGGCTTTCTTTGACCGAACCGGAAAGCGATTGTGCATTTAATGTTACTTGCTCACTTTTTGCACTAGGCAAAGTAACTGTTGCTGTGGTGTTTGCCGGAACAGTTACTTCATAAACAAAGTCGTTTTCTTCTATCTTCCATGCTGATTTTATTTTTCCGTAAATGGAAAGGAATTCGGCATTGGCATTTGTTAAACCTCCTCCGGGATGTGGGGCCAATAAAATGTGCTTGTACCCGGGAACTTCAGGATCGAGATCCAAACCGGCTACATGTCGGTACAACCATTCGCCAATGGCGCCATAGGCATAATGGTTAAAACTGTTCATGCCCACATCCTGAAAAGTGCCGTCGGGTTTTTGTCCGTCCCAGCGTTCCCAAATAGTAGTCGCTCCTTGTGTTACCGGATATAACCATGAAGGATAATCTTTACGATTTAGGAGCATAAATGCCACCTCGTCGTATCCGTGAGCTGATAAAGTTTTGCAGAGTAGCGGGGTTCCAACAAAACCTGTGGTAAGATGCCCCATTTTTTTTACATCTTCTGACAGATAAGCTGCTGCTTTCGGAATTAAATCTTCAGGAAGAAGGTCGAAAGCAAGTGCCAGCGAATAGGCCGTTTGAGTATGTGAAACCAAACGTCCGGCAGGTGTTACAAATTCTTTTACAAATGCCTTTTTAATGTTTTCGGATAGTTGGTCATATTTTTTTGCATCTTCATTTTGTCCGATAATACCGGCAATTTTTGCCAGTAATCCGCTCGAATATGAATAATAAGCCGTTGCAATCAGGTCTTTTTCTGTAGTTGCGCCGGTATAATCCGAACGGGTGGTAGCAAATGCCAGCCAGTCGCCAAAATGATTATCACCAGTCCAAAGCAAATCCTCTCCAGCCCTGTTTTTCATGTAGTCAACCCAGGCTTTCATGCTTGGATACTGAACTTCCAGAATCCGTTGATCGCCATAAACAAGGTAATTCGTCCAAGGGACAACGAGTGCAGCATCGGCCCAGGCTGTTGAACCACCGTCACCTTTCAGCACATCAGGAATCACATGTGGAACTTTTCCATCGGGCAACTGATCGGCTGCCAGATCGCGCATCCATTTGGTATAGAACGGAGCCACATCAAAGTTGAAAGCAGCGGTCATGCTGAAAACCTGCGCATCGCCGGTCCAGCCCAAACGCTCGTCACGCTGCGGACAGTCGGTAGGAACATCCAGGAAATTACCTTTTTGTCCCCATTGAATATTCTTTTGAAGTTGATTGATCAAAGGTTCGGAACAGGTAAAGGTTCCCGTAGGTTTCATGTCGGAATGAATGACAATTCCGGTGATCTGATCCAGTGACGGTTTAGAAGGTCCTTCCATTTGCACAAAACGGAAGCCGTAAAAAGTAAAATGTGGTTCGTAAACTTCTTCGCCCTCACCTTTCAAAATGTAAACATTGGTAACTTTTGCACTTCGCATGTTGTCGAGGTAAAAATTGCCTTCTTTATCCAGCACTTCAGCAAATTTTAGGGTTACCTGATCGCCTTTTTTGCCCTGAACTTTTAACCGCACCCAGCCAACCATGTTTTGACCCATGTCGAAAACAACTTCGCCTTTGGGCGTGGTCATCAGTTTGACAGGCTTAATTTCTTCGATGGCTTTTACAACTGCGCCCTGCGGTGAAACCAGTATTTTCTTCGAATGATCGAGGATGGAAATTTTTTCCCAATTGCTATCGTTGAAACCGGTATTTGCCCAGCCAGACATTTCTTTACGGGCATCGTATGTTTCACCATTGTAGATGTCGGAGAAAAGAATCGGTCCGGTGGTAACTTTCCACGAATCATCGGTTGCAATGGTTTCGCTGGTTCCATCGGTATAATTAAGCTGAAGTTGGGCCAGAAGCGCAAGTTTGTCTCCATAATAATTGTTCTGACCGCCCCAGCCAATGTTTCCGCGATACCAACCATCGCCCAAAATAGCGCCAATGGAATTTTTCTGCTTTACCATCGAAGTTACATCGTAGGTTTGGTACTGAAGGCGGTTTTTAAAGCTGGTCCATCCTGGAGTAAAGAGGTCGGTGCTGACTTTTTGCCCATTCAGGAACAATTGGTAAAGCCCCAGTGAAGTAACATAAACACGGGCAGATTTGATTTTTTTTCCGGTCGAAAAATCTTTCCTGAAGTATTGAGCAGGCTTTGATCCTTTTTCTGTCGATTCTGATTGAATTGAAATCCAGGAAGCTTTCCATGTTTCGGGTTCCAGAATTCCCATTTCCCAGTATGCGGGAGCACTCCATGCGGTATTTTTTCCTTTGTTGTCCCAAACACGGACTTGCCAGTAAACACGTTGCATCGATTTTAAAGCGGGGCCTTCATAAGCTACATTTACCGAATTATCAGAGTTTACTTTTCCCGAAGTCCAAATCTGCTTTCCTTTTGCAGTTTGGTCGGTTACTTTGATTTCGTAGGCAGTTTGCATTAAATTTTCTTCAGTAGAGCTAATCTGCCAGCTTAGCCGGGGTGTCTGAATATCAATACCCATCGGGTTGACCTGATATTCGCAGACCAACTCTTTTACCTCCGTTTTATCGGCAGCAAATGAACTCACGTTGCTGACAACCATTAGAACGAAGAACATTTTTGTCCATCTAATCATTTGTTTCATATTGGTTAATTTTAAGGTTAGTAATTTACTTTTTGAAATTTCTTATTAAGGCAAAACCTGTTTCGTCCGAAAAAGGCCATAGTTTTGTTCTGCTTCATAGTTCGGACGATTTTTTTCTTTATTTCTTCATCTACAAATATTCCGGTGCGCTGCACCGTTTGCAGCAGAGCTGCACAATATTTGTAGAAGGGGGTTCAAAGAACGCAATTTTAGGTGCAGCGCACCGGAATTTATTCCAAGTAAAATACTTCTTCCAGTGAGACGGTAACCGGAGAATGATCCGGGTTGGTTTTCATGATGTCGGCCATAAAAGCCCACCATTTCTGGACAATCTCGGTTTGTCCGAGGTCTTGCGAGCCACCTGCCCCGCTGTTTTTCTGAAAGGCAAAAAGTGTATTGGTTTCTTCGTCAAGAAAAATTGAATATTCGCTCACTCCGGCATCTTTCAGTAGTTGGTGCAATTCGGGCCAAAGCTCGTTGTGCCGTTTTGTATATTCTGATTTTTGCCCTTCGTTGAGGTGCATTTTAAAAGCTACCCGCATGATAATTACAAGTTTAAACTTTCAAATTCCATGTTTGTTTGTTGTACATTGGATGTTTTTTACATTGAATTACCGAAAGCGACCAGCACTACGGAAAAAAGGATAACAGCGATACCGGTGATAATGGTCCCTTTTGTTTTTGTTGAAACACCTGTCCATTCTTTGCGGTAAATTCCCCACATATTGGCTGTCAGAATAATGGTTGACATGTGCAAAATCCATGAACTTGCACCATTTCCCAGTTTGCTTTCGCCCATTCCGTAGAAGAAAAACTGCATAAACCAGGTTGTTCCGGCCAGTGCTGAAAACATGATGTTTCTTGCAATTGGAGTTGCCTTATTGGTAAAATCGACATACGATTTATTTTTAAGGCTCAGGATTGTTGTCCATATCAGGTTGGTTGTTAATCCGCCCCAAAGAATAACCACGAATATGACATTGTTCTGGAAGAGAAATTCACCTTCGCCCGGATTGGCAGCTTTCCATAATCCATTTGCTACTTCGGCCATTGGTTTTCCGGCTTCAATACCAAAATTAAAGAACGAACTTAAAATTCCTGAAATGACGGCAATGATAAATCCTTTAACCAAGCTGAACTCTGAAACACTGGCTTTTTGCTGATCTTCAGAGAGTTCATTTTCTTTCATCATCCCTGCCTTTCCGCAGATTGCAATACCAATCAAACAAACGAGTACGCCAAGAAGTACCAACTGGCCACCACCGGTAGCCATCATGTCGGTAAACGAAATTTTGCCAACTGCTGGGTTTATGTTGTAATAGATTGAAGGAACGATAGCGCCAAAAGCAGCGCAAAAGCCCAGTACCACTGAATTACCGAGCGACATTCCTAGGTAACGGACACCCAAACCGTATGTTAATCCGCCAATTCCCCAAAGCAGACCCATAATAAAAGTAATTGAAAGAATCTGGCTTGAGCTACCTGTAATAATATTTGCAAAATCCGGAATGGTAAGGTAAGCGGCAAGTGGCGGCACAATAAGCCATGAAAAAAGTCCTCCGACGATCCAATAACTTTCCCATGCCCAACCTTTCACTTTGTTGTATGGCATGTAAAAACTGCCTGATGCAAATCCTCCGATCGAATGAAAAATAACACCTAGTAATGCATTCATAGTTTTGTTTAGTTAAGTTTTATCTATTATGACTTTAATTTCTATTTTTGTAAATGTAAAGATAAATGAGTATTTACCTTTAATCAATGTGTAAAATGATTCTTGTTTTGCACAAAATGATACCATGCCGAACCAATCGTTTGCAAAATATATCAACGCCGGAACACTTGATAAAGACTGGGGCCTTTTTCTCACTGTAGCAGGCTATGCCCAAATACCGCCTTCGCTGGTTTATCCTCCACGTGTGCATCCGAGCGGCTACTTTTTTACCTGGGAAAATGGCCGGGTGCTTCAGGAATATCAAATCAATTATATTACCGAAGGTTCGGGAATATTTGAAACCACCAATGATCATTTTCAGGTAGTCCCCGGTTCAATGCTTATCCTTCGTCCGGGAATGTGGCATCGGTACAAGCCAGATCCGAATATTGGATGGAATGAGCATTACATCGGCTTTAATGGGGAATTTTGTTCAAAACTGTTTCATGAGGGATTTTTCCAGTCAGGGAACCCGGTTTTGTATGTTGGCTTTCAGGAAAGTTTACTGAAGCTTTTCTTTGAAATCATCCAACTGGTGAAAGACGAGAAAACTGGGCATCAGCAAGTTGCTTCGGCCAATACGATTCTGATGCTCAGCAAAATCCTGTCGGTTGTCCGAAATCAGGAATTCGCCGGAAAAACCATCGAACGTACAATCAGGAAAGCTTGCCTGTATTTCAGGGAAAACTTAAATTCCAATATTAATATCGAACAACTGGCGAATGAGTTAAATGTTGGCTATTCGTATTTCAGGCAAATGTTCAGAAAATATACAGGCATTTCACCTACCCAATATCATTTGTCGCTACGGATACAAAAAGCAAAAGACTGGTTGGTTTCGACCGATAAGAGTTTTAAGGAAATTGCCATCGACCTTGGATTTGAATCTTATTTCTATTTTTCCAGAATTTTCAAGGACAAAACAGGCAAAAGCCCGATGGAATTCAGAAAAGATCATCAGAGGGAATGACCTTGAAACCTGGAACTTTTAGAGTTTCTCCGGAAGATATTTCCTGAATCTCACCCACTGGTGCAAAGAGAATTAGCGATGAACCTTTTGTTCCAAAGTCAAGTCCGCCTTTTTCATGTGCTTTGTCAGTAAGTCACCAAAGGTTGCTCCGAATGGTCGGGTTAAAACAAATGCTGCCCAGAATAAAAATACATGAGAGAGTTTTGTGAAATAGTAAGCAAGAACAATAAGTAAAAGCAAACTACCAATGAGAATTGCTCCACCTGCAAAGCCAAGTCCTGAATTGTCTGTGGTTTGGCAAAAGATTTTCAACAATGAGTTTTTCTTCTGCAATGGCTTGGTGAACGATTTGTTGAAGTTTGGCTAATTGTTCGTCTTCTGATTGATGCGAATGAAAAAATACAGGAGAAAGTCAGCATTACCGCAATACAAGAAGTAAACTCATCAATGATGTGT